>DATDBB010000278.1:0-5308 GCA_036525085.1 Allobosea sp. | reverse complement strand
CCGGTCGCGGCGCCAGATCAGCGGCGCGTCGAGATCGTAGCTGAAGGTCACGAACTGCGAGAGCGGCACCGAGCGCCCGCCGGGCAGCGCGACCTGCATGGTGCGCAGCGTGTCGAGCGAGATCCGGTCCGCTCCCTGGGCCCGCACGACGACGTCGACGAGATAGATGTCGTCGCGCAGCTGGGTCACCACAGTGCCGGAGACGACAGTGTTGACGATGCTCGCCAGCGCAGCCGAACTCAGGCCGAGCCGGCGCGCCTCATCCTGGTCGACGCGCAGCCGCAATTCGCGCGAGGGCTCGATCCAGTCGAAATTGACCTGGTCGGTGTTCGGATTGCCGGCGACGACCTGGGCCAGCTTCATCGCGATGGTCCGGACTTCGGCGATGTCCGGGCCCGTGACGCGATACTGCACCGGCCAGCCGACGGGCGGGCCGAGTTCGAGCGGGTAGACCCGCGCGACCAGGTTCGGGAACTCGGTTGCGAGCCGCGCCTCCAGCTTCTTTTGCAGCCGGTCGCGCGCGGCGACGTCCTTGGCGACGATCACCGCTTGGTTGAAGAAGTCGTTCGGCAGTTGCGCGTTGAGCGGCAGGTAGAAGCGGATCGCTCCCCGCCCGACATAAGTGCTCCAGCGCGTGACATCGGGGTCGTCCTTCAGCGCCGCGTCGAAGCGCTGCACCAGTGCCTCGCTGGCATAGATCGAGGCGTTCTGCGGCAGCGTCATGTCGACCAGCAGCTCGGTCCGGTCGGAGGCCGGGAAGAACTGCCGCGGCACCAGCGGCAGGGCCAGGATCGAGGCCGCGAAGAGGCCGAGGGTGACGGCGATGGTCAGCCAGCGGACCTTGATTGCACCCGACAGCATCTGCCGGAAGCCCTTCTCGACGCGCCCCGGTTCGCCCGCTCCAGCGGAGCGAGCCGGCGCCTTCAACAGCGCCATGCCGAGCACCGGCGCGAAGATCACCGCGACGAACCAGGACACGACGAGCGCGATGCTCACCACCGCGAAGAGCGAGAAGGTGTATTCGCCGGCCGAACTCGCTGCGAAGCCGATCGGCACGAAGCCCGCGATCGTCACCAGCGTGCCGGCGAACATGGCGACGGCGTATTTCTCGAAGGCGAAGGTCGCGGCCTTCTCCTTCGGGTCGCCGGCCGCGAGCCGCGTCACCATCGCATCCGTGGTCGTCATCGCGTCGTCGACGAGCAGTGCCAGCGCGATGATGAGCGCGCCGAGCGAGATGCGCTGCATGTCGATGTTGACGACGTTCATGATCGCGAAGACGACCGCGAGCGTCAGCGGGATCGCGAGCGCCACCACCAGGCCCGGGCGCACGCCGAGGCTGATGAAGCTGACGACCAGGATGATCGCCACGGCCTGCCAGAGCGAGGTCATGAAGTCGTCGATGGCCTCATCGACCGTGACCGACTGGTCGGCGACCAATCGCGCCTCGATGCCAACAGGCATGTCGGCGGTGATCTTGGCCATCGCAGCCTTGAGGTTGCTGCCGAGCGCCAGGATGTCGCCGCCATCGCGCATCGCGATGCCGAGCCCGATCGCCTCCTGTCCGTTGACGCGGAACATCGGCTGCGGCGGATCGGCGAAGCCGCGCCTGACGGTTGCGATGTCGGCGAGCCGGACCATGCGATCGCCGACCGGGAAATTGACCTCGAGCAGGTCGGCCTCGGACTGGAAGGCGCCGGAGACGCGCAGCGAGAAGGTTTCGTCCTGCGTCTGCACGACGCCGGCCGGCCGCACCAGGTTCTGGCTCTGCAGCGCGGCGAGCAGCGCCGTGCGGTCGATCCCGAGATTCGCCAGTTCGCGCACCGAGAACTCGATGAAGATGCGCTCGTCCTGCGCGCCGATGATCTCGATCTTGGAGACGTCGGGCACGAGCAACAGGCGCGAGCGGGCCGCCTCGACATGATCGCGCAATTCGCGTCCGGTGAAGCCGTCGGCCGTGAAGCCGTAGATGATCCCGAAGGTGTCGCCGAAGCGGTCGTTGAAGAACGGCCCCTGCGTGCCTGCCGGAAGCGTATGGCGGATGTCGGCGACCAGGTTGCGGACCTTGAACCAGGTCTCCTGGACGTCGCGCGCCGGCACCGACTGCTTCAGGTTGACGAAGATCGTCGTCCGGCCGGGCGTCGTGAAGCTGCGCACGAAGTCGAGCCCCGGCGTCTCCTCGATCTGGCGCTCCAGCCTTTCCGTGACTTGCTTGAGCGTGTCCTCCATCGTCGCGCCGGGCCAGGCGGCCACGACGACCATCGACTTGATGACGAAGGAGGGGTCCTCGTTGCGGCCGAGCTTGACGAAGGCGAAGATGCCGGCCGCGACCGCCACGATCATGAGATAGATCACGACCGAGCGGCTCTTCAGGGCCCATTCGGAAAGGTTGAAACTCATCGTGCCTCGGCTCCGGACAAGCGCACCCGCTGCCCTTCCTTCAGGAGATTGGCGCCGGCGGTGACGACGATGTCGCCCAGCGCCAGCCCCTTGCCGACGATGGCGGTGGCGGGATCGCGCGACAAAAGTTCGAGCTTGCGCAACGAGACGGTCAGCGCGTTCGGATCGACGATCCAGACGCCGGTGTCCTGCCCGCTCTTCGCCAGCGCCGTCGCCGGGATGGCGATGCCCGAGGCCTCGCCGCCGCGGATGCTGCCGGAGACCGCGGTGCCGAGCCGGAAGGAGGGCGGCGGGTTCGCCAGCCCCACGCGGACCCGGAAGGTGCGCGTCACCGGATCGGCCTGCGGCGCGACCTCGCGGACATGGCCGCGCACGCTGGCCGAAGGATCGCTGGAGAGCGAGACATAGACATTGGCGTCGGCGGGGATGGCGCGGATCGTCTCGGCCGGCAGCTCGAAGACGGCGTCGCGCCCGTCGCGCCGCGCGAGCTGGACGATCAAGCGGCCAGCCGCGACGACCTCGGCCGGTTCGGCCCCGACCCGCGTCACGATGCCCGGTGCATCGGCCTTGAGCGTGGTGAAGGCGACGATGTCCTCGGCTGTCCTGACGCGGGCGAGGGCCGCCTCGACCTGCGCGCGCGCCGCGACGCGGCCCTGTTCTGCGGCCTCGAAATCGGCCTGGCTGGTGACGTTGCGTGCGAGTAGATGCTCTTGCCGCTGATGCTGATTCTCGGCCTTGCGCAGAGCGCCCTCGGCGGCGGTGAGCGCCGCGCGGGCGGCGCGCAGATCGTTGAGTTCGTTCTCGGGGTCGAGCCGCGCGACGACCGCACCTTCGGCCACCGTCGCGCCGACGCCGACGAGGCGTTCGGCGAGCCGGCCGCCGATGCGGAAGGAGAGCGCCGCCTGATCCTGCGCCTCGACATGGCCGCTGAAGCCAAGATCGCCGATCTGGCGCGGCGCCTCGACGGTGGTCGTGCGGACGGTGCGGACCTGGGGGGCGGGAGCCTCCTCGGCTTCGCGCTGGCAACCGCCGACGACGAGCATCATCGCGGCGAGGCCGCCGGCGATCCGAAAGCGCCCCGGCATGAGAACCTCGCGGCCGCTCATCTGGCGCGACCCGTGTTCACTGGCGTTCTTGCCGTCCGAGCCGTCATGGCATTCTGGCTTTCGCATAGGTCGTTCGCTCGCATCGCGACTGTCCGGTGGGCGCCGCAAGACCGAACCTGCCTGACCGGAAACATGGGCAAGCATCATCACAGGCATGCGTCATCACGCCCATTTTTCAGGCGGCTGCCGGAAGGCTAGCAACACTCCGCCGCAGCCGGATCAGCTCAGAATCCCAAAACTGGGCTGTTCATCCCATTCTCCCGCAGGCCCTCGCGACCGGCGTCGGGCCGGGCGCGCAAGGCCCGCTCGCGTGCCTCGGTCGGGCTGCAGTCATATTCCCGGCGGAAGGCCCGGCTGAAGGTCGAGTGGTCGCGGAAGCCGACCTGATTGGCGATGGCATGGACCGAGACCGCTTCGCCCGGTGCCGTGAGCTCGCGCCAGGCCTGGGCCAGTCTTTCGCGGTTGATGAAATGAGCGACGCCGCCGTCGCCGTCGAGCAGGCGGTAGAGCTTCGAGCGCGACATGGCGAGCAGGCGTGCGAGCTGTGGCGGCCCGAAATCGGGCGATGCCATGTGCCGCTGCACGACGAGTCGGGTGCGCTCGACGGCGCCGGAGGCGCTGCAGGGCGTGCAGGAAGCGACGTGCACGCCTGCGGGTGCCGTGCAGGCGGCGACCAGCGCGCGGGCCGCGACCGCCAGCAGGCCCGCTCGATCATCTGGAATATGGTCGAGCTGTGTCGCGAGCTGCCGCATGAAATGCGCCAGGAGGGCGCCGGAGCCCGCCGCCGTGTCGATCCGGCGTACACGTGGGGCTGCCTCCGGCGCCTTGCCCTCGAATGCGTCGATGGGCAGAAACAGCGTGAGCACCTCGCAGTCCTGGCCGGCATGATGGTGCGGCCATGCGAGCGCCGGCATCGCGAGATGGGCGCGCGGCGACATGATCAGCGTCGATAGCCCGTGCTCGTCGTCGGTGCGAAGCAGCGTGACGTTGCCATGGCGCCGGTAATGGCGCGGCTGTTGCTGCCAGGGTCCGTACTGTCCGGCACGACGCACCTCGCGGGTCAGGGTGAGGTCGCCGAGGCGCCATTCCGAAAGGGGGCCGGGGCGCTCGTCCGCGATCCTCGGGGCAGGGCGCGGGGCCAGCATTGCGGAGGTGGCGAGGATCCATTCGTCGATCCGATGGCCGGGAGCGTCTTGCTGGATCGTGACCGAAGGGAAAGGATGTCCCGATAGTTGATGTCGCTGGGCGCTTGCGTGAGTTGACATAGTCTCCTCCGTCGGCTGCATCTCATCAAGTTTAGATCAAAGAAGCGTGCTGCTGTTACCAAAAATCGAGATCGTATTTGTTGTGATATTCGGCCTTGATTTCGATCAATATCGTTCTTGTATTCGGTTCAAGTGCGGGGCGGCGTCTCCTATCGGGTGGTGGCCGCGTCGAAGACGCGGATCGGGGCGCTGATCAGCAGGCCTGCGGCCGAGCCGAGCGTCTCCACCGCCGTCGACGTGCCGGTCACGTCCGAATCGGTGATGACCTGGCCTTCGAGCAGCCTCGCTCCGATCAGCCGTACGATTTCGGGGCTGGATGCGTAGGTGTCGTGATTGATGCGGTCGTTCGCGCGGACGGCGCTGATGTCGATCACGGTGATCCCGCTGAGGCCGCCCAGCTGTTCCTGGTATTCCTCGCGGGACAGGTCGATCGCGCCCAGCCGCGTCGCGCCGCGGGCAATGAACTGGGAAAGCTGCAGCGCCCGGTCCTGCTGCGAGGCGAAGATCGTGATCTGGGGGCGGCGCTGCCCCATCTCCTCG
>DATDBB010000277.1:0-3636 GCA_036525085.1 Allobosea sp. | reverse complement strand
GCTTCTCGACATGCTCGATGGTCGGCCTCGGGAATCCGCCAGCCATCACATCGAGCTCTATCGTCCCGATATCATGATAGCCATGCGGCGTGCGCTCGATGAAGCGCGGAGGATCGGCCGGAAAAACCTCGGCCAGCGCGTCCAGCAGCACCGCGGTGAAGTCGTTGCTGGCGACAGCGTCCCATGAGCTGAACAGATAGCGCCCGCCCGGCCGCAGCACACGCCGGACCTCGCGATGGCTCTTCGGCTTGTCGGGGAAGAACATCACCCCGAACTGGCAGGCAGCGGCATCGAAACTCTCATCCGCGAAGGGCAGCTCGAGCGCGTCGGCCTGACGCCAGACGATCCTGTCATCGCCCGGCAAGCGGGCAGAGGCCATGTCGAGCATCGGCTGGTTGAGATCGGTCGCGGTGATGCTCGCCCCGTCGAGACGCTCCGCCATCGCGCGCGTCAGCGCGCCCGTGCCCGCCGCGAGCTCGAGAATCCGCGCAGGGTGCAGCGCCATGACGCGGGTGGCCATGTCCTCGGCATAGGGCTGAAAGATCAAAGGTACGAGCAGCCGGTCGTAGACCTCCGGAACGGGACCGGCGAAAACCTTGTCCATCGCTTCCATGGCAGCACCTGTCGCAGCGCCCCTCGCCCAGGATAGCCCAGCGACCGATCCATCGAAACCGCATTGTTCCGACCCACGGGCGGCAACGCAGCTAATCTCACCCGAAGCGACACACGACCTCGGCCGCCAGCCGCCGCAGCTTGCCGTCGGCGAAGGTCAGGTGGATGCGCAGCAGATTGGTGCCGAAGGCCGTGGCCTTGATGGTGTGCAGGGCCTCCAGCGTGTCGCCGGTCCAGGTTGTGGCGTTCTCGATCGCCGGCGTCCAGAACCAGGGCCGCGGCGGCACGATGACGACCGTTGCGAGGATCTTCTCGGCCTGCGCCTGCTCGATACCGGCCGGCAGGTGACGCGCGACGATCTCGGTCGCGTCGCGGCCGCATTCGCGCGCCGTCGTCGCCGCCAGCACGTCTGCGACGAGGGGGGAATCCGTCTGTGGCACGCGACCACGCGAGTAGTCGTAGGTGGTGACGAGGCAGATGAGCGCGAACAGGCCGACACCGACCCCGATCAGATGACCTTTGCTGAACATCGCGCGCCGGAACCCCATGCCGGACGAGCCTGTCCGTGGCGACGGGGTTCCCATGTTTTCGAGACGCGGTCCAGCCCAGCGGGGCCGAGAGGTGCCTACCCCGCCTTCGGTATCTGGATGACGTTGTGGAGCCGCTCATCCGCGGTCTTGAGGAAGCGGCCGACATTGCGGGCGGCCTGGCGGATGCGCTGCTCGTTCTCGACGATGGCGATGCGGACATAGTCGTCGCCATGCTCGCCGAAGCCGATGCCCGGCGCGACGGCGACCTCGGCCTTCTCGATCAAAAGCTTCGAGAACTCCAGCGAGCCGAGATGGCGGAACTTCTCGGGGATCGGCACCCAGGCGAACATCGAGGCTTTGGGCGCCGGAAACTCCCAGCAGGCCTTGCCGAAGCTCTCGACCAGCGCATCGCGGCGCTTGCGGTAGATGTCGCGCATCTCGCGGATGCAGTCGTCGGGACCGTTGAGGGCGGCGGCCGCAGCGACCTGGATCGGGGTATAGGCGCCGTAGTCGAGATAGGATTTCACCCGCGCCAGCGCCGCCAGCAGGCGCTCATTGCCGACGGCGAAGCCCATGCGCCAGCCGGCCATCGAGAAGGTCTTCGACATCGAGGTGAATTCGACGGCGACATCGATCGCGCCCGGCACCTGCAGCATCGAGGGCGGCGGGTCGTTCTCGTCGAAATAGACCTCGGCATAGGCGAGGTCCGAGAGCAGGATCAGTTCGTGCTTCTTCGCGAAGGCGACGAGGTCGCGGTAGAAATCGAGCGAGGCGGTGTAGGCGGTCGGGTTCGCCGGGTAGCAGGTGACGAGCGCGATCGGCTTTGGAACCGAGTGCATCACCGCCCGCTCCAGCGCCGGGAACATCGCCGGCGTCGGCTCGGCCGGGACGGAGCGGATGACGCCGCCCGCCATCAGGAAGCCGAAGGCGTGGATCGGGTAGCTCGGATTCGGCACGAGAACGACGTCGCCCGGGCCGGTGATGGCCTGCGCCATGTTGGCGAAGCCTTCCTTCGAGCCCAGCGTCGCGACGACCTGCGTCTCGGGGTCGAGCTTCACGCCGAAGCGGCGCTCGTAATAATTCGCCTGGGCGCGGCGCAGGCCGCCGATGCCCTTGGAGGCCGAATAGCGGTCGGTGCGCGGCTTGCCTGCGGTCTCGACCAGCTTCTCGATGACATGCTTCGGCGCCGGCAGATCCGGGTTGCCCATGCCGAGATCGACGATGTCGACGCCCTTGGCGCGCTCGGCGGCCTTGATCTTGTTGACCTGTTCGAAAACGTAGGGCGGCAGGCGCTTGATGCGGTGAAAATCGGCCATTTCGAACAGTTCCTTCGCCGAATCCGGCAAATCCCAAACAGGGCCAGACACCCTTCCAGCGCCCGTCCCCTGCTACACATGATTCAGATCGTTGCGCTACAGGCGCCCCGCGCCGCATCTTTGGTCACGGCAGGCCAAAAAACGCAAGAATCAATCAGCAGCAAATCGCATGACGCCGTAGCCGCTGGCAGGCGAGGTTCGCTCAGTTGGTCGGCAGCACGGCCGGCTGGGGCGGGGGCGTCGCGCCGAGGGATTTGGCTTCCGTGCCGGCGGCCTCGTTGGCCGTGCGCTTGGCCTCGAGCTCGGCTTCCATCTTCTTGAAGTCGTCGACAGGCTTGCGCTGCGCCTGCCGCGTCACGGCCGAGCCGACCGGGATATAGGCGGGGTCGGCTGGCCGCGTTTCCTGGACGAAGGGCTTGGGCTCTTGCGCGGTCGTCGCCATGCCGGCGGCTTCCGCGATCGCCTTGGTGCCCCCGCCCGCGCAGCCTGCAGCGGCGATGCCGATGGCGGCCAGGAGCAGCGCCGGCAGGAGCGGCGTTTTCGTCGGCTGAGAGAGCGGCATGGCGTGATCCGGCGGGGTTGCGTAATTCTTTTTGTAATCCATATCCGGTACGTCCTTAATAGGACCAAAATGGGGAGCATGCAGCATCCTCACAGAACACTGCGACGGGGAGAACGCAATGAACCGGCGAGCGGACGAGAAGCCCGCGGATCCTGCCGCCTCAAACGAGGCGCCGATGCCGGATTTCGACCAGTTCGCGCAGAACATGGGCCGGCTCGTCGAGGAGTACGGCAAGGTCACGGCCGCCTATCTCAAGCCGATCGAGCGTGGCGAGGCCAAGGGCGGCCAGGCCGACGAGGCCAGCGAGATGGTCAAGACCCTCGGCCGCGTCGCCGAGAAATGGGTTTCCGACCCGCGCAAGATCATCGAGGCGCAGGCCTCGATCACCGGCGATTTCCTGCATCTGTGGAGCAACATGCTCAAGCGCGCCGGCGGCGAGGAGGCAAAACCCGTCGCCGAGCCGGACAAGCGGGACGCCCGCTTCGCCGATCCGGACTGGTCCGGCCATCCGATGTTCGACTTCATCAAGCAGGCCTATCTGATCGGCTCGCGCTGGGCCGAATCGATGGTCGACAAGGCCGAGGACCTCGATCCGCACACCCGCGAGAAGGCCCGC
>DATDBB010000276.1:0-10108 GCA_036525085.1 Allobosea sp. | reverse complement strand
TCCTGACCGGCCAAGAGGAGCAAAGCCCATGCGCGCCCTTCAGACCGCCGCAACCGGCATGATGGCCCAGGAACTCAACGTCCAGGTCATCTCCAACAACATCGCCAACGTGCGGACCACCGGCTACAAGCGCCAGACCGTCCATTTCCAGGATCTTCTCTACGAGAATTTCCGGCGCGCCGGCTCGGCCACCTCGGACCAGAACACCCAGGTTCCGGCCGGCACCTTCGTCGGATCGGGCGTCAAGACCGTCTCGACCGGCCGTGTCATGAGCCAGGGCAACCTGTCCTCGACGGAGAAGCAGTACGACGTCGCGATCCGTGGCGAGGGCTTCTTCCGCGTCCGCATGCCCGACGGCCGTACCACCTATACGCGCGACGGCTCGTTCGATCTCGACTCGCAAGGGCAGCTCGTCACCCGCGACGGCTATCAGGTCGAGCCCGGGATCACGATCCCGAACAATGCCACCAGCGTCAGCATCAATGCGCAGGGCACGGTCGAGGTCATGCTGCCGGGTCAGACGGCGCCGCAGCAGCTCGGCCAGATCCAGCTCGTGCGCTTCGTCAACAAGGTCGGCCTCGAATCGATCGGCGACAACCTCTACGTCGAGACGGCGGCCTCGGGCCAGCCGATCGATGGGGTCGGCGGCGGCGAGGGCTTCGGCAACCTGCAGCAGAACTATCTCGAAGAAGGCAACGTCCAGGCGGTCACGGAGCTGTCCTCCCTGATCGCGGCGCAGCGCGCCTATGAAATGAACTCCAAGGTCATCACCGCCGCCGACCAGATGATGTCGGCGACATCGGCGATGTTCCGCGGCTAGGCCGAAGGCAGCGCATCATGATCCGTTCCTCGCTCTCTCTCGCCGTCCTGCTCCTGCTGGCCCCGGCTGTTGTCTGCGCCCAGCCGCGGCCGGCCGCCCAGCCCGGCATGTCCGTCGCGGCCCTGTCGGCCGGCCAGGCCGCGGCGCCTCAGGCCGGCGCGCAACAGCTTCCGCGCCGGCTGCAGCTTCGCACCGAACTGACGCTGGCGCGCGACCTCGTCAGCTTCGGCGACCTGATCGCGGGTCTCGGCGCGGAGGCCGCCGCGACGCCGGCCTTCAGGGCGCCGGCGCTCGGCGAGACCGGCACGATCCAGGTCGCCCGCATCGTCGAGGCGGCCCAGGCCGCCGGCATCGTCCGCGGCGCCAGCGAGTTGGAGAGCCACGGCTCGGCCCAGGTCGTGGTCACGCGCGCCGCGCGCCGCATCTCGGCTTCCGACATCGAGGCTGCGGTGAAGACCGGGCTGCAGGAGCGCTACGGCGTCGATGCGCGCGCCTTCGCGCTGGCGATCGACGGCGGCGCCCCCGCGATCGCGGTCGAGCCCGAGCTGACCGGCGACGTCACCGTCACCGATCTGAGCTATGACGCCCGCGCCCGCCGGCTCCAGGCCCGGGTCTCGGTGCCGGGCAGCATGGCGATGCGGCTGAAGCCGGTCCGCGTCAGTGGCCAGCTCGTCGAGACGGTCGAGGTCGTGGTGCCCAGGCGCGCGATCGCGCGCGGCGAGACGCTGGCCAAGGCCGATGTCGTGGTCGAGCGCCGCCCGCGCGACGGCCAGGCCAACGATCTCGTCAGTGATCCGCGCGGCGCCGTCGACAAGGTCGCGCGCCGGGCGCTGATGGCAGGCTTGCCGCTGCGCGCCGGCGATGTCCAGCGCGAGGAGATCGTCGCCAAGGGCGACCTCGTCACCATCGTCTACGAATCGAAGGGGCTGATGATCACCATGCGCGGCCGGGCCGGAGAGGCCGGAGCGATGGGCGATGTCGTCACCGTCACCAACCCCCAGTCCAAGCGCGTGCTGCAGGGCACGGTCAGCGGCCCGGGCCGGATCTCGGTCCAGGCCTCGCCGGTCGGCCGTGTCGCCAGCGCCCCGTAATCCCACAGCGGAAAGCCAGCCATGACCCAGATCTCCGCTCTCAAGCTCTCGGCCTTCAGAGTGTCCTGTGTGCTCGCGCTCGGCGTCTCGCTCGGCGCCTGCGGCGCCGCCGACCGGCTCGCCAATGTCGGCGCGGCGCCAGCGCTCTCGCCGATCGAGGACCCGACGGCGATGAAGGGCTACAAGCCGGTGCAGATGCCGATGCCGCAGATGGAGCATGCCTCCTTCGCGCCGAACTCGCTCTGGCGCACCGGCTCGCGGGCCTTCTTCAAGGACCAGCGCGCCCGGCAGGTCGGCGATCTCGTCACCGTCAAGGTCAAGTTCACCGACCGGGCCCAGCTCGACAACACGACCAAGCGCAGCCGCAAGAACGGCGAGGATTTCGGCGCGGCCCGGATCATGGGCTTCGAGAACAAGCTCGACAAGTTCCTGCCCGACGGATCGAGCGCCGGCGAACTGCTCAAGCTCGATTCCGAAGGCTCGAGCGAGGGGTCGGGATCGGTGCGCCGGGCCGAGCAACTCGCCACCAACGTCGCCGCCGTGGTCACCCAGACGCTGCCGAACGGCAATCTCGTGATCGAGGGCAAGCAGGAGATCCGGGTGAATTTCGAGGTGCGCGAGCTGATCGTCGCCGGCGTGATCCGGCCCGAGGACATCGAGAGCGACAACACCATCGAATCGACCAAGATCGCCCAGGCCCGCATCGCCTATGGCGGCCGCGGCCAGATCACCGATGTCCAGCAGCCGCGCTACGGCCAGCAGGTGATGGACATTCTTCTCCCCTTCTGAGGCAACTCGCTGCTTCTGGAATCCCGGCCGGCGCGGAACGCTCCCCGCTCATCCCCGCGCCTGCCGGCCGGCGGCCTCTCCCGAGCCGCCGCATCTCCCGGCCGCCCGCCACGCTCCCCAAGCTCAGAAAAGCTGGCGGCCCGAAGCCCCGCGTTCTCTCGACGCGGGGCTTTTCGCGTTTTGGCCGAGTAGACCGGGCGGCTGGCGCAGGGTTGGCTTCTATGGGCGGATTGCAATCCTTCGTCGCCAACTCCGAACTTGCCCGGATCGCGCCATTTGCGGACGTCCCGAAAGCAGAGACGGATCATTCTCCGAGCGGTGGTTTGGCAAGACGAGTTCCACCATTTCTATTTGATCACTTTTGCGAAGCGGACGTCGCAGTCAGACTGCGTGGCAACCAGCCTTCGCCGGTCACGGCAATCTTTGACGACATGGGAAAGATCACCTCGTTGTCGAGTTCAATCTTCGCGACCTGCCCGCGAGACGGCGGCCGAAATGCGCGCTGAAACTCGGCTGGAAGCTGTACCGTCAGCTGCTGGATTTCGGCGATCCGGCCAGCCGTCTGTTTGAAGCCATCCGCAACGGTGACGCGATCGCCAATCTGCGCTTCGTAGAGCGAGCCCGTCTCTAGATAGACCAGCGCGAACTTCCTGCCGATGTACAATTGCATCAGGTTGTCGCCGGGCCGCAGAACATCGCCCTGCATGGTGGTCTTTGGTCCCACCGTCCCATCAGATGGCGCTTCGATAGTCCCGTTATTGTAGCTCTGTCGCAGCTGTTGGAGAGCGGCGCGCGCCTCTGCCAATGACAAATCGAGCTGCGCAAGCTGCTCGATAGTGCCTCGACGCTCCGCCTCTCGCGAAACCTTCTCCTGCATCGCGAAATAGCGATCCTTTTGAACATTGGCGGCGAACGCGTCTGAGACGAAGCCTGCACCGGCGCGAGACGTATTAACCTTGCGCAGTTGAGTCTCCGTCTCCTTCAGTCGTTCGTCGGCAGTCTTCATGACGGCGTTTGCAACCTCTAGCTTGATAGCAAGTTCCGCTTGTCTTGCTGTGGTCTCTGCCGCTTTGGACGTAAGTGTCGCCATCGCCTCCATCATCTGTGGCGAGCTGACGACAGCAAGGACATCGCCTTGTTTGACCACTTGCCCCGGCTGCACCGCCATCTTTGTGACCTGTACGGCATAGGGCGAAGCTATGATCACATGCTCGGACAGGACGAGCCCCTCCGCCCGGAGCCAAAAAAGGTGCCCGACAAAGAGATTGCCGAGATAAATGAAGACCCCCAGCAGTGCAGTGACGTAGAAATAGCGCCCATAGTTCCGGCGGGCTTTCTGGTTTGCGCGGACATCATTCAGGAATTTGTCGGCGCGTGTGCGCTCTCTCAATTGAGTAATCATTGCCTCACCTGATCCGATGAGCCTGGTGCGAAACCCGCAACGGTGAGTACGAGTCTCGCATGGAGGCGCGGTGCACCCATTCTTCGTAATAGGCGTAAAGACGCACGCACCGCATGAAGACGCCGTTGTATAGACCAAACGTCAGCAAATATGGTGCTACACTGAAGACCATCTTTGAACTGTAACGTCCGCATATCGATAGCGCCATCACGAAAGATATTGCATCAAGTAAAAGATAAACGATTGCTACGGCACCCAGAATAGGCAGCGCTCCACTGCCGAAAACCAGGAAGATCCATGCGATATAGATCGGGAATACGATCGTTACGAGTACGTTTAGCGTCAGCCATTCGATCTGCTCAAATGTCTCAAGCAGATTGAACCTGCGGCGGCCTGGGCTGAAGGCGTTTCGAAATTTGCGCATGCGTGTGCGGATCGTATCCCGATCCCAACGCCGCCGTTGACGAATGATCGCCGGGAGGGTCGCCGGCGTGTCGGTAAAACACCATGAATCCGCGGCAAACCTGATCTTCCAGCCGCTCCGCCGCAGCCGTAGCGTCAGGTCGAAGTCTTCACCGGGCCCTGGATCGAGAAGACCCACCTGGGCGATGGCCTCGCGGCGGAAGGCGCCAAACGCGCCCGATGCGCAGACCACCATGTCCAACATGTCGAGAGCGCGCTTTCCCATCCCGATCGAGACGATGTATTCGATCGCTTGGTAGGCCGTCACGACGGAATGGTCGAAGTTGCGCACGCCGAGCGCGCCCGTCGTCGCTCCGACGCTTGGGTCTGCAAAGGGTTCCAGGAGCCTTTCGATCGCATCGCAGTCGTAAGAACAGTCCGCATCCAGATTGACGACGATATCGCCCTTCGCGATCGTAAAGCCGAGATTACAGGATGCTGCCTTGCCGCTTCGAACCTGGTTCGACAGAGCGATGTCGATGCGGCGGAGTTGGCGATATTTGTTTATGATCTCCCGCATACCGTCAGTCGAACCGTCGTCGATGAAGATGATTTCGTCGATCCTGCGGGTTTGCTCACCGAGAGACCTGAGGCATTTTTCGATGGCATCGGCCTCGTTGTGGCCTGCAATCACAATGCTGACCGTCATCCGATCCAGCGAGCGCTTCTGCGCCTCGGTCAGCGCATGCTTGCTGCCGAAACTCGAGACGAAAATCGCAATCCCAGAGAGCGTGTACCGTGGGATCTCCAGCAGGATCATAAACCAGAACATCGCAAGCCATCCGGCCCAGTCGAATTGGCCCAGAATGATGAACGGTGTGTCCAGATCGACCATGTTCATGCGGCCCGATCATGAGCACTTCGCACTGTGAGACCATCGAGAAGTGAATAGTCGAAGCCAGGGTCGATCTTCAGTACCGACGCCGCCCTGCTGGCGATCTGGGCCATAGCGCGCATTGCGCCCGCCGGATCGGTTCTCGGCATCAGGATGAGAAAGCCGTCGTGATCCTCTCGGATGGCGTCAACCTCGCGAAGGGCGCTGTGCAAGACATCGCGAATGAGCAGCATGCTCTGCTCCCAAAGCCGTATGTCCTTCGCCTCGATCATCTTCCGGTTTGCAAAAGTTACGCGGGCGACTTGATAGAGCGATCCGAATTCACGCTGCTCTCGTTGCGCATACTCGAGCAGTATATGGAATCTGTCGGGCTCGGGTTTCGACGAGGTCCCCGGCGCCTCCTTTTCGTGGAGGACACGGTGCATGCCTGCCGACGTCATACTGTAAGTGTACCATGTTCGGGCGGGCACCTGATCTGCAGCTGAGTGTGCTTCGCAATCGATGCATTTGAAGCCGACATTTGGTTTATCGTTGATCGCCCCGCAGTCTTGGCAACATGTGATTGATCCTGGCTTGTCGTAATCAAGACCGATGTGCCGGAGCGTTCGTGCACATTTCGGACACTCGAATCCGCTGCCGGTACGGAAATGCGATTCCGGCGCTTCATGAGCGCATTGGAAATGATGAACGACCAGCTCTTCGCGAATATGCGGCGACAAGCAGGAATGACACTCCTCACGCACCGACATGTGCCCGGAGCGGCACTGAGGACAGCAGTGAATGCGGTCAAAGAAGCTGCGGACCAAATATCCTTTTTCGAAAAGGGCCGTTGCCGTTTCGGACACATTCGCCAGCGCGCCGGCGACGGGATAGCGAACGAGGTCTCGGGAGGTCGTGTCGTAGACTGGCTTTAGGCCTTCGTTGCGCGAGTACATTCTGGCCAGGAGGATGTCTTCAGGTCGCGCCGAATGGCGTATTGACGGCGGTAATTCCTGCAGGCGCGAATGTATTTCATACGCCCGCGCCCAAGCAAGTCGCTCACTCGCCCCCGCAGTATCAATACATTGCCGTTCGTCGGGCAGGAAGCTGACAATGGGCACTAGAGGATCTTTGATATTGTTCAGGATAATTTTAAAGGCATGGTCCGGCGCCGTGGCAGTCAGAACAACCGCATCAATTGTGTCGCCTGGCCCGAACGGCCTCCATTCTGAAGGAGCGACATATCCCCCGGGAAGTCTTGGGTAGGCGAGAAAGCATCGTTGCTCTAGCGTTGGAGCCAACGCAATTCCGTTTACGCCAACTAACATCAAGCTACTCCGAATAGGTTAGTCGTAATAAGGCAATAATGGTCCGCAAAATATTTTACAGGACCAGATGATAGGCAGACATAAAACACGCAGTTGATAAATGTAAATCATATCGTGATCTATTGAATTATTCTCAAATTAATCCTGAGGCTGAACCAAATTCAACACGAGAGTCGACACGATATATTATATTTTACATCTCCTTTTGATCATCTTGACTCGATGCTCGACAGTGCAGCTCGATGCGAAAGCATCCCCCTGGGTTCGAAACCTCGTCTCGACCCCAACGGTACGATTAATGCACGGTAAAAGCCGAGCAAAAAAGTATGCATTTATTTGACCCAGCCCGTTGTATTTTAGCGACCCAAGAAAATCGCGGTCGACGGCATCAGGCTTGTCGCCCCATGCCGGAGTAGACGCGGCAACCCGATGGGGGGAACTGGCGTCGAAAGGGCTCGCGGTGACGGAATGGCCACTGGCCCGATAAGCGCGGCCCGGGGTCACAAATCGCCGACGAGCGGAGCGCTACGGGGCGTGCGGATGGTGGCTCAATCCATCCGCGCCGCATCCTGGCTCAATGGATGCGGACTGATACCAAACCGCGCCTCGCGGCGCTCCGCTGCCCCTCATCATCGACCGACGCGGAGACGCGGGCGGGGTTTTTCGTGTGCGCAGACGCCACCGGAAGGATGGCGGAACGGGATGTCGCACGCCCCGATTGTGCTGCGCCGGCTAGAGGCAAAACCGTCAATCATTCGTTAATTTTAAGTCATCCCTGGCCGTTAGCGAACACCTGACCGATCCGAGACCTCAGCCGGGTCGCTCAATCGCATCCGTTCCGTTCGTTCCTGTCGCGACGCTCGCGTCGCGACATATGGCCTTGGAGAACAGTCATGTCTGATATCACGATCTATGGGCATCGCGGCACCAACCCGTACCCCGATCATTCGCGCGAAGCGCACATCTGGGCCGCCAATTGGGGCGCCGACTTCATCGAGCCGGACCTTTGGCTCACCAAGGATGGCGTTCTCGTCGTCAGCCATGACAACCACAACTATTCGAACCTGACCTATGCCGAGGCGAAGGCCCTCGAGCCGGCGCTCCAGACCTTCGGCGAGGTCATCGAGATCGTGAAGGCGATGTCGGTCGAGACCGGCCGCCAGCTCGGCATCATTCCCGAGACCAAGAGCACCGACTACGCGACCAGCGAAGCCGTCGTCCGCGAGCTGCTCGCGCATGACTTCACCGACCCGAACCGGGTCGTGATCCAGAGCTTCTCGTCGGCGAACCTGCAGATGCTGCACGACACCATCATGCCGCAATACGGCGTCGACCTGCCGCTCGCCTTCCTCACTGGCGGCATGACGAACCTGGAGCAGATCGCGACCTATGCCGACATCATCGCGCCCCATCAGAGCCTCGTCACGGCGGCCGGCGTCGCCGCCGCGCACGCCGCGGGGCTCCAGGTGGTCACCTGGACGATCCTCGGCACCCAGGCGCAGATCCAGCGGCTCATCGACATGGGCGTCGACGGCGTCTTCGTCGACGAGACCAATACCGCGCGCGACGCCCTGTCGAACATCAACGGCGTCAAGGTCGTCTACGGCACGGTCGGGGACGACGACGTCTCCGGAACGGCCGGACGCGACCTGATCTACGCGATGTCGGGCGACGACACGATCAGCGCCGGCGAAGGTGACGACGAAGTGTATGGCGACGGCGGCGACGACGTCGTCGACGGCGGGGCCGGCAACGACACGCTCTATGGTGGCGCCGGCGACGACGAACTGAGCGGCGGCGAGGGCGACGACGTCCTGGTCGGCGGTGTCGGCGACGACACGCTGGATGGCGGCGAGGGCATCGACACCGTCTCCTATCTGGCCGGGCTGAGCGACACGGCCGGCGTCACCGTCGACCTGTCGGCCGGCACCGCGTTTGGCGACGAAGCCGGTGCGGACAGCCTCGACGGCATCGAAAACGTCATCGGCGGCAACGGCGACGACACGCTGACGGGCAATGCCGGCGCCAACCTTCTCTATGGCAGCGGCGGCAATGACACGATCCATGGCGGCGCCGGCGACGATGTCCTCTCCGGCGGCGCGGGCGACGACGTCATCAATGGCGGCGAGGGCTATGACCTCCTCGACCTCAGCGACGCCACCAGCGCGATCAATGTCGACTTCGCGGCCGGCAAGGCCACGGGCGCCGGCATCGGCACCGACACCTTCACCGGCATCGAGGCGTTCCGCTTCGGCGCGGGCGACGACGTCGTGACGGGCGGCAATGGCGACGACGTCTTCGACGGCGGCGCGGGCGACGACATGCTCAAGGGCGGCGCCGGCGACGACACCCTCGCCGGCGGCGCCGGCGACGACACCCTCGATGCCGGCTCTGGCGACGACGTCGTCACCGGCGGTCAGGGCGACGACGCCATCAAGGCAGGCTCGGGCAATGATTCGATCGAGGCGGGCGAAGGCGACGATGTCGTCGATGCCGGCTCCGGCGACGACATCGTGCTCGGCGGCGCCGGCAACGACGTCCTCGAAGGCGGCTCGGGTGCCGACCGGATCGAGGGCGGCGCGGGCGACGACGTGCTCGCCGGCGGCTCTGGGCAGGACGTCTTCGTCTTCGCACTCGACTTCGGCAAGGATACGGTCACCGACTTCCGCACCACCGGCTCGAGCGCCGACGTGCTGGAATTCGACGCTGACATCTTCGCCGATTTCAACGCGGCGGTCGCCTCGGCCGCGCAGGTCGGTGCCGACACGGTCTTCTCGATCGACGCCGACACGACGCTGACGCTGAAGGGCATCCAGCTCGCCAGCCTCGCCCAGGACGATTTCCGCTTCGTCTGAGCGGGAAACGGACCGCACGCGCAAACAGGACGAGGCGCCCGAAACGGTGCCTCGTCCCCCCCGACGACGCGACCGAACGCGATACCGGCCGTCCGCTTGCGACAGGGCGAGGCAGGCCTGCCGATGAGCGATCGCAACGAAAAAGCCCCGCGTCACCGCAGGGCTTTTGAATCAGAGCGCGCCGGGTTCGCGCGGAACCAGGATGCCGTCCCGGGCAGCGGACCTCGCTATCGAGTGCCGACCGCCCGACCTCGTCAATCGTCGCGGAAAACCCGCTCGTTGCGCTCGTGGCGCTCCTGGGCTTCCAGCGAGAGCGTCGCGATCGGGCGGGCCTCAAGGCGCTTGAGCGAGATCGGCTCGCCGGTCTCCTCGCAATAGCCGTAGGTGTTGTCGTCGATCCGGGCGATGGCCGATTCGATCTTGGAGATCAGCTTGCGCTGGCGGTCGCGGGCGCGCAGCTCGATCGCGCGGTCGGTCTCGGAGGAGGCCCGGTCGGCGATGTCGGGGTGGTTCTCGCTCTCGCTCTGCAGCGTCACGAGGGTGTCCC
>DATDBB010000275.1:0-6398 GCA_036525085.1 Allobosea sp. | reverse complement strand
CGCGGTCGCGCTGCGCTATGTGCAGGAAGAGGGCGGCGCCCCGCTCGTGCTCGCCAAGGGCACCGACCTGATCGCGCTCAAGATCCGCGAGATCGCCGAGGCGAACGACATTCCCGTGATCGAGGACCGCGTGCTCGCCCGCTCGCTCCACGCCGCGGTCCAGCTCGACCAGATGATCCCGCCCGAGTTCTACAAGGTCGTCGCCGAGCTGCTCTGCATGGTCTACGCAAAGAAGGTGGCCTGACGATCCGAGCCCGCCCCGCGTCGCAGATCAGTATTCGGCATAGATCTCGATGATGTTGTCCTCGGGGTCGCGAAAAAACAGCGTCCGGTGCCGCCAGTTGGGCAGATCGGTCGGGCCCCTAAGGATCGGTACGCCCTTGGCGACCAGTTCCGCATGGCACGTATCGACCGCAGGCGGCGAAACGCGAAAGGCGAGCTGTACCGCGGCCGATCCGGGCACCGAAGGCCCATCGTCGCATACGCTCCAGACGCCACGGGGCCTCAAGGCAAGCAGCGCCGCACCGACTCGAAAGCTGACCCAGTTCTCCAGATCGACCTCGATCGGAAACTGCATGATGTCACGGTAGAACGCGCGCGTCTGCGCCATCCTGCTGCAAAGGATCACCGTGTAGTCGAGATTGCCTATTCCACCCAGGCTCATATCACTTCCCTCATCGCGTCAGCCCCGCGCAAGCTTCGCCAGCTACACCCAAATGCATGGAAGGTTGACCAATCCGATGGGTGCGTCCCACGAGGTCAAAGGCATGAAGCCGCCCTGCCATCCCGGTTAAAATCCGGAATGTTCCCCAACAATCCCTTCAGATTGAGGAACATCATCATGACCAGCCTGCTCACCAACACCTCCGCGATGACTGCGCTGCAGACGCTGACGCAGACCAACAAGAACCTCGCCCAGTCGCAGAATCGCATCGCCACCGGCCAGCGCGTCTCGACCGCCTCGGACAACGCCGCGTATTGGTCGATCGCCACCACGATGCGTTCGGACAACAAGGCGCTCGGCGCGGTGCAGGACGCTCTCGGCCTCGGCGCCGCGACCATCGACACGATGTATACCGGCCTGAACGGCACGGTCGAAGTCGTCTCGGAGATCAAGGCCAAGCTCGTCGCCGCCCGTACGCCCGGCGTCGACCGCGACAAGATCCAGAGTGAAATCGGCGAACTCCAGAAGCAGTTGCAGAACACGGCCGACTCCGCGGTGTTCAACGGCGAGAACTGGATCTCGGTCGACTCGACCGCGGCGAGCTACAACGCCACCAAGTCGGTCGTCTCGTCCTTCTCCCGCGCCGGTGGCGCGGTTCAGATCGACACCGTCACCGTCGACCTGAACGCGATCAAGCTCTACGATGCGAACTTGGACACGGTCTATAAGGCGCAGGCCTTCCCGACGGCTACCACGGCGGTTCGCACCCCGGCGACTGACGTCGGCGGCAACATCACCGTCACCGTCGGTGCGGCCCCGGCCCTCAACATCGCCGTTGCAGCCGGCACCTCGCTGGCGGACATCGCCAAGGAGATCAACAAGCTCGGCGTCGAGGGCCTGTCGGTCGGCATCAACACCGCCGGCACCGCCCTGAGCTTCAAGAGCCGCAACGACGCGACCATCGCCATCGACGCCAGCGTTGCCGGTTTCGCCGGTGTCAACACGCTGACCGCGCTGGCCGCTCCGGTCGACTCCAGCAAGGGCATCCTCGACAAGACCTACGATGCCTATACCGGTGCTGCCTGGGAGACCTTCTCCGTCGCCGATATCGACATCTCCGCGCTGACCGACAACGCCGCGGATCTCGCCAAGCTCGAGACCTACATCTCGGCCGTGGACGATGCGCTGGGCACGATCACCGATGCCGCCACCAATCTCGGCGCCATCAAGAACCGCATCGGCCTGCAGCAGGACTTCGTGAAGGCGCTGAAGGACTCGCTCGATCGCGGTGTCGGTCAGCTCGTCGACGCCGACATGAACGCCGAATCGACCCGCCTCCAGGCTCTGCAGACGCAGCAGCAGCTCGGCATCCAGGCGCTGTCGATCGCCAACTCGGGCAGCCAGAGCATCCTGTCGCTCTTCCGCGGCTGACGCGAACGGCACATTGCTACGCCAAACAGGGCCACGCTCCTTCGGGAGCGTGGCCTTTTTCGCGTTCGGCCCGAACGCGCCGGGCAGAGGTCCTGCAAGGCGCAGGCTCGTTCCCCAGCGCAATGCTCACGCAAGGCTCCTCAAGCACACTCCCGGTCATAACGTCCCACCCTCGAAGGAACGCCGATGCCGGGCCGCCAATACGCCGAAGAGATCTGGCTCAACCTCCAGCAACTCGGCCACAAGCGTCTGGCGGCACTGGCCGCGATCGGGCTCTTCGTCTTCGCCGCGATCGGCGTCAGCGCCTATTATCTCAGCCGCCCCGAGATGTCGGTGCTCTATAGCGGCCTCCAGCGCGAGGACGTGAACCGCATCGGCGCCGCCTTGCAGGAATCCGGCCTCGTCTTCGACGTCAACGCCGACGGCTCGCAGGTCCTGGTCAAGCCCGCCCAGGCGGCGCAGGCGCGCATGCTGCTGGCCGAGAAAGGCCTGCCGCGGAGCTCGAGCGGCGGCTACGAACTCTTCGACAAGCTCGGCTCGCTCGGCCTGACCTCCTTCATGCAGGAGATCACCCGCGTCCGCGCCATGGAGGGCGAACTCGCCCGCACGATCCAGCTCATGCGCGGCGTCAAGGCGGCCAGCGTCCATCTCGTCCTGGCCGACAAGGGCTCCTTCCGCCGCGACCAGCAGCCGGCTTCCGCCAGCGTCGTGGTCCGCACCGAAACCTCCGGCGCCGGCAATGTCGCGCAGGCGATCCGCCATCTCGTCGCCTCGGCGGTGCCGGGCCTCTCGACCGAGAAGGTCACGGTGCTCAACACCGACGGCACCCTGCTCGCCACCGGCGGCGAGCCCGGCCAGATGGCTTCCTCCAAGCTCGCCGGCCTGCAGCAGAACGTGAACCGCGAGATCCAGGACAATGTCCGCAAGGCGCTGACGCCCTATCTCGGCCTCGAGAATTTCGAGATCAGCGTCGCGACCGACCTGAACACCGACCGCAAGGAGACCAGCGAAACCGTCTTCAACCCGGATTCGAAGGTCGAGCGCTCGGTGCGCGTCGTGCGCGAGAACGACACCTCCCAGAACGCCGCGACGCAGGAGCCGACCACGGTCGAGCAGAACGTGCCCGAGCGCGCCGTGCGCGCCGATGGCGGCCAGCGTTCGAGCGAGGAGAAGCAGCGCCGCGAGGAATTGACCAATTACGAGATCTCCTCGAAGAAGACGCAGACCATCAGCGACGGCTATTCGATCGCGAAGATGTCGATCGCGGTTCTGATCAACCGGCCGCGCCTGGTCGAATCGCTCGGCGCCGCGCCGACGCCGGAGGCCATCGACGCCCGCCTGGAGGATGTCCGCCAGGTCGTCGCCTCGGCGGCCGGCGTCAACGGCCAGCGCGGCGACAACATCAAGGTCCTCGCCGTCGACTTCCTGCAAGGCAGCCGCACGCTCGAACCGGCCGCTCCGATCGGCATCGGCGAGACGCTGCTGCGCCAGTCCGGCACGCTGATCAACGCCGTGACGATCCTCGGGCTGGCGGCGCTGATCATCTGGTTCGGCCTGCGTCCCTCGATCAATGCGATCCTGAAGCGTCCCGCCCCCCCTGCCGCCGCGGCGACGCTCGTCGAGGATGCCAGCGCCACCGCCGTCGATCCGCAGCTCCCGATCGCCGGCGCCGAAATCGGCCTCAACCTGATCGGCGACCTGACCAATGCCTCCCATCGCTCGCCGCTGCGCAAGCTGGAACAGCTGATCGACTTCGACGAAGTCCAGGCCGCAGCGATCCTGAAGCAGTGGATCCATGAGGGAGAGCGCGCGTGAAGCATCGCCCGGTCGCAGACTTCATCCCGAGCTTCGACTTCGAGGAGGCCGACCTCGCCGAGATCGCCGAGGCGGTGACGGCCACGGCGGATGCCGAGGAGATCGAGCTGCCCTCCTTTCTACCGAAGACGCCGCGCGAAGCGCCACCGGATCTCGACGCGATCTTCGAGCGTGGCCGGCTGGCCGGCCTCGCGGAGGCGCGGGTCGAGGCCGAGGCGCAGCTCGCCCGCCAGCAACAGGAGGCTGCCGACGCGCTCGAACAGGCCCACCAGACCTGGGCCGATGAGGTCGCGGCACGGCTTTCCGCGCAGATCCCCGATGCTTTCCAGGCGCTCGGCGAAAGCCTTGCCGACGCGACGGGGCGGCTGCTGCGCCCCTTCCTCGACGGTGAGCTCTACGACGCCGCCAGCCGGGCGCTGATCGACCAGATCCGGCCGCTGCTGGCCGGCGAGGACGGCGTGCTGATCCGCGTCAGAGGCCCGGCTCGACTGCTCGACACGCTGCGACACGTCTTCCCGGCGGGCTGCGCGGTCGAGTTCAGCGAGAACGACGCCACCGATGTCAGCATCGCAGCCGGCGAAACCACCATCGAGACCCGCATCGAGGCCTGGGTCGCCAGGCTCGAAGGCCGGGGCCCGGACCGGCGCCGCCGTCACGCCGCCTGACCTCGCGGGCTCCCCGCAGAACCGGAACGAACGATCATGGACAACGACCGTCAGGATATCATCATCATCCGGCGCGGCGCGGGCCGGCAGACGGATCAGATCAAGGGTGGCGTCTGGAAGATCGCGCATGCCGACTTCATGACCGCGATGATGGCGCTGTTCCTCGTGCTCTGGCTGGTGAACTCCACCAATCGCGAGACGCGCCAGACGGTCGCCCAGTACTTCAACCCGATCAAGCTCTCGGACACGACCTCCGATCGCAAGGGTGTCCGCAATCCGCAGGATGCCGAGCCCGGCGAGGTCGACAGCACGAGCCGCCATGACGGCGACCAGGTCGGCGCGGCCAAGACCGGCTCCGACCGGCGCCCGAGCGCCACGCTGAAGGATGCCAACCAGGGAAAGGCCGCCTTCGAGGACCCATATGCCGTCCTCGCCGAGATCGCCGCCGCCAAGCCGGAGCCTGGCTCCGACCGGGCCTCGACCCTGACGCTGGGCACTACCGGCAAGCCCGGCATGAATGGCGGCGAAGCCCTGCGCGATCCCTTCGACCCGAATTTCTGGCGCCAGACGCCCCAGACCGACAAGCCGAGCAAGCAGGAGGCTTTCGCGGGCGATGCCGCCCCGGCCGCAACAACGGCGAGCGCCCCGGCGCCACAACCCGCCACCCCGGCTGTCACCCTTCCCGCCGTCGCGACCCAGAAAGCCGAGGTCATCGCGGCCGAGTCCCTTGCTCCCGCGCAGCAGGCCAATGGCGGTGCGTCCACGCACGCCGCTGCCATGGCCCAACCACCATCGGCCGCCACCCCGCCGATGTCGCCCCGCCCCGCCGCAGCCGAGGCTTCCGCGCCGAAGGCCCGGGCCGACGAGGCTGTCGCCACGGCGATCGCCGCCGCCATCGCCGGCGGCAAGGGCGCCGGCCAGCGCAGCGACCAGCCGCAGGTCGATGTCCGCCAGACCGATGAAGGCGTCCTGATCAGCCTCACCGACAACGCCAATTTCGGCATGTTCGGCATCGGCTCGGCCGAGCCGCATCCGCAGACTGTCGAAGCGATGCAGCGCATCGCGGCCGTCCTCAACCAGCGCGAGGGTGCGATCGTCATCCGCGGCCACACCGATGCCCGCCCCTTCCGCGACGGGCGCAGCGACAACTGGCGGCTCTCCACCGCGCGCGCCCACACCGCGCAGGACCTGCTAATCCAGGGCGGCATCAACGAGGCGCGCATCGAGCATGTCGAGGGTCATGCCAGCCGCAGGCCGCGCGCCGTCGACCGCAATGCCGCCGAGAACCGCCGCATCGAGATCCTGATCCGGGAGAAGCGGGCATGAAGCGTTTGCCGTTTCGCCTCTGCATCGCCGCAGCGGCCCTCTGCCTCGCATCGCCCCTTGCCTGGGCGCAGGCGGAGCCGGCCCCGGCGACAGCCGCGCCTCCCTATCAGCTCGTGCGGACCCTGCAGTCGCTCCAGAACGAGGCGGCTTCGGGCAGCCGCACGGCCCATGCCGCCCAGGGCAAGCTGCTGCGCGACCTCGAACAGGCCATGATGGCGCAAGCCCCCGAGATCTGGGACGATCCCCGCAACACCCGCGCCGCCGTGCAATACGTCCTCAGCGGCGGCCAACCCGGCGTGCTGGCCGAACTCCTCAAGCGCGGCGAGCCAGCCGGGCTGCCGAAGGGTCTCGGCGAGGGCGCCCTGGCCTATGTCATGGGCGACAACGGCCAGGCGCGGGCGCTGCTGATGCCGCTCGATCCGGCCAGCCTGCATGAATCGCTGGCCGGGCACCTCGCCCTCGTCCAGGCCACGCTCATCCTGCGCAACGACCAGAAG
>DATDBB010000274.1:0-3142 GCA_036525085.1 Allobosea sp. | reverse complement strand
GCAGCTCGGCACACCGGTGCAGGTCTATGACGAGCCGTCGACGCTTTTCGTCAACAATTTCATCGGCTCCAGCAATCTCCTGAACGGCAAGGTCGAGGCGCCGGTCGAGGGCGGTTATCGCGTCGCGCTCGCCAATGGCGCACGCTGGCAGGTCACGGCGCCCGGCCGCTTCGAAGCCGGCCAGCCGGTCATCGTCTCCGTTCGGCCGGAGCAGATGCTGCTCGCAGACGAGCCGGCGCCCGATCGCATCCCGGTCTCGCTCAAGCTCAGCCTGCCGATCGGCGGCGAACTGATCCACGACGTCGTCAGCGAGGCCGGCGAGTCGCTCAAGATCGCCATCGCGCGGCGCCCCGGCCAAGCCTCGCTCGGCATAACGTCCGCCGGCGCCGGCACGGCCCATTGCGGGCTCTCCGGCCATGCCCGGCCCGCGCTTTTCCCAGTCTCCAACCCCTGACCCGGAGTGTTCCCATGACAGCCATGACACGTCGCGACCTGATGGCAGGCGCAGCCGCTCTCGGCCTTGCCGGGGCGCTTCCGCACCAGGCCCGCGCCGCCGGCAGCCTCACCGCCGCGATCTATCCGGGCACCTGGGAGGAGGCTTACCGGAACGTCGTCGCGCCGGCCCTGAAGAAGAACTTCGGCGTCGACGTCGCCTTCGACTCGCTTTTCGCGGTCGATCAGGTCGCGAAGGTCCGCGCCGCGCGCGGCGTTCCGCCCTTCGATTGCTTCGTGCTCGACCCCGGCCCGGCGGCGGCTGCGATGCAGGCCGGCCTGTTCGAGCCGATCGACGTCAAGAAGCTGTCCAATGCCGGCAAGGTGCCGAAGGGCCTGATCACCTCCCATGCCGTGACCTGCAACGCGCAGGTCGTCGGCATCGCCTACAACCCCAAGAAGTTCCCGAACCCGCCCAAGACCTGGGCCGATCTGTTCAAGAGCCCTTATGTCGAGCGCCTCGGCCTCACCGGCTTCCAGACCACCTTCGGCACCGTCTCGCTGATCGAGATCGCCAAGGCCTTCGGCGGTTCCGAGGCCAATATGGAGCCGGTGTTCAAGGTGCTGAAGGAGGCCGTGCCGAAGGTCGCCGCCATCGCGACCCCGGCCGCGCTGCCAGGCCTGTTCCAGCAGGGGCAGGTCGACATCATGTACGGCAACACCAACACGGTCGCGATCCTGAAAGGCCGTGGCGTCGACATCGCCTATATCGCGCCGGAGTCAGGCTCGATCACCTTCCAGACCACGCTGCACATCGTGAAGGGCGCCGAGAACGTCGATGCGGCCTACAAGTATATCGACACCGCGATCTCGGCCGACATTCAGAACGCGTTGCAGAAGGCGCCCTACAACATGGTGCCGATCAATACCGAGACGCCGCTGGAGGCCTCGCTCGACATCAAGTCGCTCGACGAGCTGTCGAAGATGGTCACGCATGACTGGACCAAGATCAATCCGCAGCGCGCGGCCTGGATCGAGCGCTTCAACAAGGAGATCACGAAGTAGGGCGGCGGATCGAGGGGGACTTCGATGGCTGGCATGGCTGCCGCGATCGCCGGTTCGTCCGGCATTCCGGGGGAAAGGGTCGACTGGCGCCTCGCGGCGCCGCTCGGCCTGACCTATCTCGTTTTCTTCGCGGCGCCCTTCGCGATCCTGCTCGGAGTCAGCTTCTATGCCGATTCCGAGCAGACCCGGCTCGGCCTCGACTCCTGGACGAAGTTCTACGGCGACGCCTTCTATCGCAAGGTCATCCTCGACACGCTGAAGCTGGGCGTCTTCGCGGTCGCCGCGACGACGCTGCTGGCCTATCCGCTGGCGCTGGTGTTTCGCGCCGCCAGCCCGCGCGCCCAGCGCGTGTTGATCTTCATCATCCTCATGCCGCTGCTGACCTCGGTGGTGATCCGCACCTTCGCCTGGATCGTCATCCTTGCGCGCGAGGGCGTCATCAACCAGACGCTGATCGGCCTCGGCATCACTGCGACGCCGCTCAACCTGCTGCAGACCGAACTCGGCCTCGTCATCGCGCTGACGCAGATCGAGATGCCGCTGATGCTGCTGCCGCTGCTGACCATCATGAACCAGATGGACCAGAACCTGATCGACGCCTCGCGCGCACTCGGCGCCTCGAAATGGCGGACTTTCTTTCGGGTCGTGCTGCCGCTGACCCTGCCGGGCTGGATCGCTGGCGCCACGCTGGTCTTCGCCTCGGCGACGACGGCCTTTATTTCGCAATCGGTGATCGGCGGCGCCCGGCTGGTCTACCTCCCGGCGCTGATCTACCAGCAGGTCACGGTGGTCTATAACTGGCCTTTCGCGGCGGTGGCCTCGCTGACCCTGCTCTTCACCGTGCTCGCCGGCATCATGGCGCTGAGCTGGCTCGGCCGCTTCGCCAGGACGAGCTAAGGTCGAGGCCATGCAACGCTCCACTTTCGGCGACCTTACCTACAACTGGGTCATCGGGCTTCTCGCCGGGCTCGCCGTGCTGATCCTGATCGGGCCGGTCCTGATCGTCATCGCGACATCCTTCACGACTTCGCAGACCCTGCGCTTCCCGCCGCCGGGCCTGTCGCTGCGCTGGTATGGCGAATTGTTCGATACCGCGCGCTCGGCCCAGATCCACACAGCTGCGCTGAACAGCGTCTGGGTTGCAGGGACGGCGACGTTGGTCGGCGCCGTGCTCTCCGTCATGGCGGCACTGGCGATTACGCGCGTGGCACGCCCGTCCGCCCGCTTCCTGGAGGCGAGCTTCCTGTCGCCGCTGGTGCTGCCGACCCTGTCCTACGGCTTGGCGGCGCTGATGTTCTTCTCGGTGCTCGGCATCCGGCCTTCGCTCAACCTGCTGATCGCGGGCCATCTCGTCGTGATCGCGCCCTTCGTCTTCCGCACCACGCTGGCGAGCCTGACACAGCTCGATCCGGCGCTTCTGGAGGCCTCCGCCAATCTCGGCGCCTCGCGCTTCTACGGCTTCCGCCGCATCACCCTGCCGCTGATCGCGCCGGGCATCGCGGCCGGCTGCTTCCTCGCCTTCATCTCCTCGATGGACAATGTCCCGGTCTCGCTTTTCCTCTCCACGGCCCGCACCTCCATGCTGCCGATCCGGATGTGGGGCATGATGGAATCGACGCTCGACGTCCGCATCGCCGCCATCGCC
>DATDBB010000273.1:0-9986 GCA_036525085.1 Allobosea sp. | reverse complement strand
CTTGTCGGCCGCGTCATTCCGATCTTCGGCGACGACTATGCCGACCCCGAAAAGGGCACCGGCGCGGTCAAGATCACCCCGGCGCACGACTTCAACGATTTCGAGGTCGGCAAGCGCCACAAGCTCGCCGTCATCAACATCCTCGACGGCGAGGCGAGGATCCTGCTCGCCGACAACGCCGATTTTCTTGAGGGCAGCGCGCCCGAGGCGTCGGCTCTGGCGCTGCACGGGCTTGATCGCTTCGCCGCCCGCAAGGCCGTCGTCGCCCTGATGGCCGAACGCGGTCTTCTGGCCAAGGTCGAGCCCAACACGAACACGGTCCCCCATGGCGACCGCTCCGACGTCGTCATCGAGCCCTGGCTGACCGACCAGTGGTATGTCGACGTCAAGCCGCTCGCCAACCGCGCCCTGAAGGCGGTGCAGGACGGGCGCACCAAGTTCACCCCGGAGAGCTGGACCAAGGTCTATTACGACTGGCTCGAGAACATCGAGCCCTGGTGCGTCTCGCGCCAGCTCTGGTGGGGCCACCAGATCCCGGCCTGGTACGGGCCCGACGGCGAGTGCTTCGTCGCCGAATCGGAAGCCGCGGCGCAGGCGCAGGCTGTCGGCCACTATGGCGGTCCCGTCCAGCTCACCCGCGACGAGGACGTGCTCGATACCTGGTTCTCCTCGGCGCTCTGGCCGTTCTCGACGCTGGGCTGGCCTGACGATACCGCCGAGCTGAAGCGCTATTACCCGACCGCCACGCTGGTCACCGCCTTCGACATCATCTTCTTCTGGGTCGCCCGGATGATGATGATGGGCCTCAACTTCATGGACGAGGTGCCGTTCAAGGACGTCTACATCCACGCCATCGTTCGCGACGAGAAGGGCGCGAAGATGTCGAAGTCGAAGGGCAACGTCATCGATCCGCTGACGCTCATCGACCAGTACGGCGCCGACGCGCTGCGCTTCACGCTGTCCGCCATGGCGGCGCAGGGGCGCGACATCAAGCTCGCGACCTCCCGCGTCGAAGGCTATCGCAATTTCGCGACCAAGATCTGGAACGCGGCCCGTTTCGCAGAGCTGAACGGCTGCGCCCGCACCGAGGGCTTCGACCCGGCCGCCGTGAAGCAGCCGCTTAACCGCTGGATCCTGAGCGAGGCTGCAACCGCGGCCGAGGGCATCGCGGCCGGCATTCCGACCTTCAAGTTCAACGAGGCGGCCGGCGCGGCCTATCGCTTCGTCTGGAACCAGTTCTGCGACTGGTATCTCGAACTCGCCAAGCCCGTGCTGCAGGGCGAGGGGGCCGACCCGGCGGCCAAGGCCGAGACGCAGGCGACCGTCGCCTATGTGCTCGACCTGATCTGCCAGCTGCTGCATCCCTTCATGCCCTTCCTCACCGAGGAGCTCTGGGCTCAGAAGGCGGGCGTGGGCGCTCCCCGCAAGTTGAGTGAGGGTGACGACGCGCTGGTCTGCCTGACCCGCTGGCCCGATCTCGCGGCACTGAAGGACGAGGCGGCCGAGGCCGAGATCGGCTTCGTCGTCGACCTGATCTCCGACATCCGCTCGGTCCGCTCCGAGGTCAACGTCCCGGCCGGAACGCAGGCGCCGCTGGTGCTCGTCAACGCATCGGCCGCGACGCGCGCCACGGTCGAGGCCTGGGCGCCGATGATCGAGCGCCTGGCCCGCATCTCGGACATCACCTTCGAGACGGCCTCTCCGGCCCAGTCGGCGCAGATCATCGTACGTGGCGAGGTTGCAGCGCTGCCGCTCGCCGGCATCATCGATCTCGAGGTCGAGCAGGCGCGTTTGACCAAGGAGCTGGCCAAGCTCGACCAGGACATCGCGGTCGTCGACAAGAAGCTCGGCAATCCCGATTTCATGGCCCGCGCACCTGACGAGATCGTCGAGGAAAACCGCGACCGCAAGGCGGCCGCCGAGGCCCGCAAGCTCAAGATCGCCGAAGCGCTGGCGCGGCTTTCGTGACGGTTATCGGGACCGACGATACAACCTCGCCGTCATCCTGGGCGACCGCAGGTCGTCCCGGGATCCATCATAGGACGCAACGGAACCCTATGATGGATCCGGAGCTGCGCGGCTTCGCCGCTTGTCCAGGGTGACGTGGCAGGGAATGGGAATGAGGCATTTGATCAAGTGGCTGCCTGAATCCGGCCCCGACTCCGTCTTCAAATTGACCTTCGCGTAAGACAACTCTGGCATTCTCCCGCCGAGACGGTTAGATGCGCGTCGGGCGCAAGCCTGCCATGCACGTCAATGCCGATAACCCAGGACCGGTTGTTCCCACGCCATGCTCCAGCGAGCCTATGATTGGTGCGTCTCCTATGCGTCGCACCCCGGCGCCCCGTGGCTGCTCTTCGCGCTGACCTTCGTCGAAAGCTCGTTCAGCCCGCTGCCGCCCCTGCCGCTCCTCCTGCCGATGTGCATCGCACGGCCTGACCGGGCCTGGTTCTATGCCGGCGTCTGCTCGCTCGGGGCCGTGCTCGGCGGCTATCTCGGCTACGCCATCGGCGCGCTGCTCTATGACTCGGTCGGCTCCTGGCTGATTTCGCTCTACGGCCTCCAGGACAAGGCCGCCCAGTTGATCGCGACCTCGCAGGACTACTGGTTCTGGGTCCTGGTCACGAAGGGTCTGACGCCGATCCCCTTCAAGATCGTGACGATCATGTCGGGCTTCCTGCATTTCGACCTGTGGAAGTTCACCATCGGCATGGTCGTCTCGCGCGTCACCTTCTTCCTGATGATCGCGGTGGCGCTGCGCTTCTATGGCGACGACATCCGCATCTTCATCGAGAAGCACCTGCCAATGACGGCGCTGGCGCTGGTCGTCGTCGTGGTCGGCGGCTTCTTCGTCCTGCCCATGGTGCTCTGAGGCAGCCGCTCCGGCTCAGCGCTTTTGTGACATCGGCGCAACAGTTTGGCGGATTGCGTGGCCCCAGCCCTGCACCGCCGGAATTGCCCCGATGCCGCCACAAAGCGCCCCCAGCAAGGAAGCGCGATAAGTCACTGAGATATAGACGAATTAAAGTCTGTCCCGCAGGCGGCGGAGCCGGTTCTTCGGCTGCAGGGCAGGCGGGTGTAGCGTTGCGCCCGGCTTGAGCTGCGTGGCACATCTGCCGCGCGCGTCAAAGCGCAGGGTGGAACGAGGAAAAAAGAAAATGGACGCGCGTGTTTTCGACAAGTCCCGGCTTCCCAGCCGGCATGTGAGCGTCGGCCCCGCCCGCGCTCCGCACCGCTCCTATTACTACGCCATGGGCATGACCGCCGGTCAGATCGCCCAGCCCTTCGTCGGCGTCGCCTCGTGCTGGAACGAGGCTGCGCCCTGCAACATCTCGCTGATGCGTCAGGCCCAGGCGGTCAAGAAGGGCGTCGCTTCGGCTCAGGGCACGCCGCGCGAGTTCTGCACGATCACGGTGACCGACGGCATCGCCATGGGCCACCAGGGCATGAAGTCCTCGCTCGCCTCGCGCGAGTGCATTGCCGATTCCGTCGAATTGACCATGCGCGGCCATTGCTATGACGCGCTCGTCGGCCTAGCCGGCTGCGACAAGTCGCTGCCGGGCATGATGATGGCGATGGTGCGCCTCAACGTGCCCTCGATCTTCATCTATGGCGGCTCGATCCTGCCCGGCACCTTCAAGGGCAAGCCGGTCACGGTGCAGGACGTCTTCGAGGCCGTCGGCAAGCATTCCGTCGGTGCCATGTCGGATGAGGACCTGAAGGAGCTGGAGGAGGCGGCCTGCCCGTCCTCGGGCTCCTGCGGCGCGCAGTTCACCGCCAACACCATGGCGACCGTCGCCGAGGCGATCGGCCTGGCGCTGCCCTATAGCTGTGGCGCGCCGGCCCCTTACGACGTGCGCGACACCTTCTGCTACACGGCCGGCGAGATGGTGATGGAGCTGATCGCCAAGAACATCCGCCCGCGCGACATCGTCACCCGCAAGGCGCTCGAGAACGCGGCGATGGTCGTCGCCGCTTCCGGCGGCTCGACCAATGGCGCGCTGCATCTGCCGGCGATCGCGCATGAATGCGGCATCGACTTCGACCTGTTCGCCGTCGCCGAGATCTTCAAGAAGACGCCCTATATCGCCGATCTGAAGCCGGGCGGGAAATACGTCGCCAAGGACATGTTCGAGGTCGGCGGCATTCCGCTGCTGATGAAGACGTTGCTCGACCACGGCTTCCTGCATGGCGACTGCATGACCGTGACCGGCCGCACCATCGCCGAGAACCTCGCATCGGTGAAGTGGAACGATGCTCAGGACGTCATCCGCCCCGCCAACAAGCCGCTCTCCGACAATGGCGGCGTCGTCGGCCTTCAGGGCAACCTCGCTCCCGAGGGAGCGATCGTGAAGATCGCCGGCATGCCGGCCGAAAGCCTCGTCTTCACCGGCCCGGCGCGCTGCTTCGACTGCGAGGAGGACGCCTTCGCCTGCGTCAGCCAGCGCGGCTACGAGGTCGGCGACGTGCTGGTCATCCGCTATGAGGGCCCCAAGGGTGGCCCGGGCATGCGCGAGATGCTCTCGACCACGGCGGCCCTCTACGGCCAGGGCATGGGCGACAAGGTCGCGCTGATCACCGATGGCCGTTTCTCGGGCGCCACGCGCGGTTTCTGCGTCGGTCATGTCGGGCCGGAGGCTGCCGTGGGCGGGCCGATCGGCCTGATCCGCGACGGCGACATCATCGAACTCGACGCCATCACAGGAAAGCTCGCAGTCCGCCTTTCTGATGCCGAACTTGAGGAGCGTCGTAAGAGCTGGAAGCCGCGCAAGACCGACTATAATTCGGGCGCGCTCTGGAAGTATGCGCAGACGGTCGGTTCCGCCAAGGGGGGGGCCGTAACCCACCCCGGCGGCGCGGCCGAGACCCATTGCTATGCGGATATCTGACCTCACGATCGCAGCACTCTTCCTCGTCCTGGGCGGCCAGCAGGCCGCCTGGGCGCAGGATGCCGTCGGTGCTCGCGGCCCGATTCCGCCACGCCCGATTCCCGGCATCACCCTGCCGGAGCCAGACAGCGTGCCGAGCCCGGCTCCCGGCGCCGCGGCCATCGCGCCGGCACCCAACGCACCCGCCGCCCACACCGCTCTGCCGCTCGTCCCCTTCAGCAGCGCCCGCGACGCCATCAAGGCCTGGATGCGCAACTCGACGGCCGGCGACCAGGCCGGCGCCGTTCGCGCGCTCGAATACGCCGCCGCGCAGGGGCATCTGACGGCGCAGTTCAAGCTGGGCCGGATGTATGCCGGCGGCGAAGGTGTTCCGACCAACGATCTCAAGGCCTTCGAGTATTTCTCCAAGATCGCGGACGAGAATGCGGACGCCATCCCCGGCACGGCCGATGGCCGCATCGTCGGCAACGCCTTCGTGGCGCTAGGCGGCTATTTCATGGACGGTATCAAGGGCACCTATGTGAAGCCCAATATCGACCGCGCCTTCGACATGTTCCACTACGCCGCCTCCTATTTCGGCGATCCCGAAGGCCAGTACAATCTCGGCCGGCTCTATATGAGCGGGCAGGGCACTCGCCGCGATGCGCGCCAGGCCGCGCGCTGGATGAAGCTTGCCGCCGAAAAGGGCTACGCCCCGGCCCGTGCGGTCTTCGGAGACCTGCTGCTGCGTGGCGGCGAGGGAGTGCCGCGCCAGCCCGTCCTCGGCCTGATGTGGCTGTCGCTGGCGCGCGAGGGCGCCGATCCCAGCCGCGAGAGCTGGATCATCGAGCGGCACGACAGCGCCTTCGCCTCGGCCTCCGCGACCGACCGCACGGCCGCGCTCGCCCTGATCGAGCGCCAGCAGCTCGCAGGTGCCCGCGCGTCGCAGCGCTGAGCGCCCCGCATCCGCATTCTCTTATCGAGCGTATCGGGAGCAGAACCACAGGGGTCTGTTCCATGCGCGCGCTCATCTCACTTGGATTCGGTGCAGTCCTGGCGCTTTCAGCCAACGGCGCCGTCACAGCTCAGGACGATTACGAAAGCTGGCCTCCGCTCGCCGATCCATTCCCGAGCACGGGCGGCGGCGGCATCATGATCCATGACTACGATCCGGTCGTCTCCGGCGGGCAATGCACCACGAAGTTCCGCGCCGTCGAGCCCAACGGCACGACCTATCACAACAGCATCGTCTTCGACGCCGTCGAGACGCAGGGCGGGGTTCTCTGCTCCAAAGGCAGGTGGCGCGCCGCCGATGGCAGTGCGACCGGCACGACGCCCTTCCGGGTGTTCATCAAGGACGGCGTGAAGCGCGGCTCGGGCGAATAGAGCCGGCTCTCTGGAGTGGATCAGGCAGCCTTCAGATCCACCATCACCGGCACATGGTCCGACGGCTTCTCCCAGCCGCGCACATGCTTGACGATCTGCACGCCCGAAAGCCTGTCGGCGGCCTGCGGCGACAGCAGGAGATGGTCGATGCGGATGCCGTTGTTCCGCTGCCAGGCGCCGGCCTGATAGTCCCAGAAGGTGTAGAGGCCGCCATCATCGCTGCTGGCGCGCAGCGCCTCGGTCAGGCCGAGATTGAGCAGGCCGCGAAAGGCGCTCCGCGTCTGCGGCAGGAACAGGGCGTCCGAGACCCAGGCGGCCGGATCGCGTACATCGCGTGGCTCGGGAATCACATTGTAGTCGCCAGCCAGGACCAGCGGCTCCTCGAGCGCGAGCAGCATCTGCGCATGCGCGGTCAGGCGCCTCATCCAGCCGAGCTTGTAGGGATACTTCTCGGTGTTGGGCGGGTTGCCGTTGGGCAGGTAGATCGAGGCGAGCCGCACCACGCCATTGCCCAGCGGCAGCACGCCTTCGAGATAGCGCGCCTGCTCGTCGGCATCGTCGCCGGGCAGGCCGCGGCGGACATCCTCAAGCTTGGCGCGCGAGAGGATGGCGACGCCGTTGAAGGTCTTCTGGCCGAGGGTCTCGACCTGCCAGCCGGCCTCTTCGATCTCCCGGCGCGGGAAATCGCCATCCACGCATTTGATCTCCTGCAGGCAGAGCGCATCGGGCTCGGCTTCCTTGAGGAAATCGAGCAGATGGCCGAGCCGCTGGCGGACGGAATTGACGTTCCAGGTGGCGATACGCAAAGGCCTGCTCCAAGTCGGGAAAGCGCCGCGAGGCTGGGCGCGACCATACATCAAGAAAAAGCCTCCCCGCATCACTGCGGAGAGGCTTGCCTGTGCAGACCGTCAGGGCATGTCAGGGACAGGCGCGAACGACGCCGCCGGAAGCGATATAGGTGCCGGTCTCGGGATTGTAGCTGCGGAAGCGGCGCGAGCAGTAGGCAACCGCATCGACGTCCTCGACGCCGTAGCCATAGGCGGGCGGCGGCGCGACATAGACCGGCGCAGGCTCGTAATAGCGCGGACCAGCCAGCGCGCCCGCGGCGAGAGCGCCGCCGATGACGCCCGCCGCGATGCCAGCGCCGACCGCCGCGCCGCGGCCGCCACGGTAGTATCCGCCACGGTAGCCATAGCGCGGCCCGTAGCCATAACGGCGATACTGCACGGTCTCGACGAGGTCATTGCCGCCTGTCGCGAGCGCCACAGCCGGCCCCGCAGCCGCGCCGATGGGGGCAGCGGTCGCGGGCGCCGCCATCAGCGCGCCACCGACGAGAGCCGCGGCAAGGGTGAGCGTCTTGATCATGGAAAAGTCCTTTCCTCTCGGGGTGAGAGGAAGCTTGCGCGTTCCTCTGATGATCTCCAAGCGTAGCTGTTACGCGATGATGGTAAAAGCCTTACGCACGATAGCGTCAAAATTTCGTCGTCAAACGGCGCGCCCGTTCCATCCGCGATGCTTTTTCTGCTGACGGTTGCACGATAGCGCTTGGCGCTCCATCTAGCCCCGGCATATTTTGCATTGCATCATTCGCTCGAAGGACTTGATCTCCTATGCTGCAACCCGGCGACACGCCTCATGCCGAGACCACCCCCGCGCCTGCCGTCGCCAAGGCCATGCGGCCGCTGCCGCTGATCATCTTCGGCTCGCGCTGGCTGCAGTTGCCGCTCTATCTCGGCCTGATCGTGGCGCAGTGTGTTTACGTCTTCCTGTTCCTCAAGGAACTCTGGCACCTCATCACGCATGCGTTCGACTTCTCCGAGCAGCAGATCATGCTGGTCGTGCTCGGCCTGATCGACGTGGTGATGATCTCGAACCTGCTGATCATGGTGATCGTCGGCGGTTACGAGACCTTCGTCTCGCGGTTGCGGCTTCAGGATCATCCCGACCAGCCGGAATGGCTCAGCCACGTCAATGCGAGCGTGCTCAAGATCAAGCTCGCCATGGCGATCATCGGCATCTCGTCGATCCACCTGCTGCGGACCTTCATCGAGGCCGGCAATATCGGCAGCGCCGCCCGCGCGACGGACTACACCGTGACCGGCGTCATCCTGCAGACGACGATCCATGTCGTCTTCATCCTCTCGGCGATCGGGATCGCCTGGGTCGACAAGATGACGGTGCCCAACGGCAAGGGGCACTGACGAGCGGTTGGGCGTTATTCTCGGGCGGAGCGAAGCGCAGACCCGAGAAGCGCTGTCATGAGATGCTCGGGTCGAGCCCGAGCATGACGCTCTGCGCCCTTACTGCCCTCGGCCGGTCCTCGCCGCGAAGCGAATCGCTTCCTCGGCAGCCCGGAACAGCGCTTTGGCCTTGTTGACGCATTCGGCCTGCTCGGAGGCCGGATTGGAATCGTAGACGATGCCCGCACCGGCCTGGACATGCATGCGCCCGTCCTTGACCACGGCCGTGCGCAGCACGATGCAGGTGTCCATCTCGCCGCTCGCGCCGAAATAGCCGACGCAGCCGCCATAGGCGCCGCGCGCATCGTGCTCGAGCTCGTCGATGATCTCCATCGCGCGCACCTTCGGCGCACCCGACACCGTGCCCGCCGGGAAGCCGGCTGACAGCGCCGCCAGCGCGTCGTGGCGCGGATCGATCTCGCCCTCGACATTCGAGACGATGTGCATGACCTGGCTGTAGCGCTCGATGAAGAAGGAATCGGTGACCTTCACCGAGCCGATCTTGGCGACGCGGCCGACATCGTTGCGGCCGAGATCGAGCAGCATCAGGTGCTCGGCCCGCTCCTTGGGATCGGCCAAGAGCTCTTCCGCCAGCGCTTCGTCCTCCGCGACCGTCGCGCCGCGACGGCGAGTGCCGGCGATCGGGCGAATCGTGACGGTGTCGTCGCGCAGGCGGACCAGGATCTCGGGGCTGGAGCAGACGATCTGGAAGTCGGCGAAGTCGAGATAGCACAGGAAGGGCGCCGGATTGACACGCCGCAAGGCCCGATAGAGCGCAAACGGCGGCAACTGGAAGGGCGCCTCGAAGCGCTGGGACAGCACGACCTGGAAGATGTCGCCGGCACGGATATAGTCCTGCGCGGTCGCAACCATCGCGTGGAATTCGGCTTCCGTCGTGTTCGAGACGATGTCCGGATCGGGCAGGGCCGCGATGTCGACGGCAGCTTCCGGGGGCAGGGGGCCTTCCAGCGCCTGCACGACGGCATCGAGCCGCTCCAGCGCCCGCTCATGGGCGGCGCGCGCCGGCACGCCGGGCTGGTGGCGCACGGGCGTCACGACATGGATCTCGTCGCGCACCGAATCGAACACGACCATCAACGTCGGCCGCGTCAGGATCGCGTCCGGAACGCCGGTGCCGGTGTCCTTCGGCTCGGGAAGCCGTTCCATCAGCCGGACCATGTCATAGCCGAGATAGCCGAACACGCCCGCCGCCATCGGTGGCAACTCGCCGCTGCCGGTCAGCGTCTCGTCATCGGGAATGGCGCTCTCGTCGAGCAGAGCGCGCAGGCTCTCGAAGGCAGGTCGCGGATCGGCCAGGAAGGCATCGCCCAGCGCCGGGCGGCAGATCGAGGCCTCGCCGCGATGGCAGCGCCAGATCAGGTCGGGTTCGAGCCCGATCATCGAATAGCGCCCGCGCACCGACCCGCCTTCGACCGATTCGAGCAGGAAGGCCGGCCCGTTCGTGGCGTGCCGCAGCTTCAGGAAGGCGGCG
>DATDBB010000272.1:0-3651 GCA_036525085.1 Allobosea sp. | reverse complement strand
GCCGCGCCGGAGCCACGCCCGCCGGTGAAGCCGCCGATCAGCCCGGTCAGCTTGGCGGCGACGTCGAGCTTGTAGCTGGAACCATCGATGCCGCCGCTGAGGCTGGCAGTCCCGAGCGTCAATCCGAGCAGGGAAACATCGTAGCGCGCATCGAGCGAGGCCGCCAAAGCCGGAAGGCTTGCGGCAGAGGCGATTCCCAGCGCGAAGAAACCGGCCAGGGACGACGCGATGGCGGGCTTCATCCACTTTCTCCGGAGTTTGGCGTTGATCGGGATATGCACGGCGAATCGGTCTGAATCGTGACCTCTTTCACGCGATTTGGCGAGCACCAAAGCAGGCGGCCTTGCCCTCTCGCGATCATATCGGCGATAAGAGCGGGGTTCGCATGACTTTTCCTTGACGTGCCCGCCGGGCTTGGCTATGGAACCGCGACTTCAATTTGACTTCCGGTGCTCATGTCCGGCACGTCGCGTGTCGGCATTTTTGTTTGAGCCAGCCGGTTGGATTTAGGGAACGACACCATGGCGCGCCGTTGCGAACTGACCGGGAAAGCCACGCTGACCGGCCACCTCGTCAGCCACTCGAACCGTAAGACGAAGACCGTCTTCCGGCCGAACCTCGTGAATGTCACGCTGCAGTCGGATGCGCTCGGTCGCTCCGTGCGCCTGCGCATCTCGGCCAACGCGCTCCGCACGGTCGATCATCGCGGCGGCCTCGACGCCTTCCTGATCAAGGCTCCGGCCGGCGATCTATCGACCGGCGCCCTGACGCTGAAGCGCGACATCGAGAAGAAGCTCGCCACCGCCTGAGCGGCATCGCCTCTTTTCGACGGATTGAAGCGGCCGCAAGGCCGCTTTTTTCGTTTGCCGTGAGCGTCATTCTCGGGCGGAGCGAAGCGTAGACCCGAGAATCTCTTCCCCGGAGAAACGACTTCCAGAGATGCTCGGGTCAAGCCCACGGCTGTCCGGTTTAAATTTCTGGACGTTGTGCATGGCATTGATTCTACTTGTTTCCAAGCACTTGCCGGTGATTTGGACACGAGCGGAAGCAACGCCATGCGGCATCAGAATAGCGCCTTTCACGGGCTTCTGAAGCATGTTCCCTGGTCGGTTTTCGACAAACTGGTGGATGAGCACGGCTCGGACGCGCGGGTGCGGCGGCTGACGACGAAGAGCCAGTTCGTGGACCTGCTTTACGGCCAGTTGGCGGGGGCCGCCTCGCTGCGTGAGATCGCGACGGCGGTGAAGAGCCATGGCGCCGGCCTTTACCATCTGGGGGCGCGCGAGGCCACGCGCTCGACCCTGGCCGACGCCAATGCGCAGCGCTCCCATCAGGTGTTTTCGGGCCTGTTCGCGCGGATGGTGGCGATGGGCGGGCGGGGCTTGCGCCGCTCCAGCGCCGACATGGTCCGGCTGATCGATTCCACCGGAATCAGGCTGTCCGGCCTCGCCTGCGACTGGGCCCGTTTCTCGAAAGGCGTCAGCGGCGCCAAGGCGCACATCGTCTACGACCCCGATGCGGAGCGCCCGCTCTATCTCGAGGTCACCCCGGCCAAGGTCAACGACATCGTCGCCGCCCGCGCCATGCCGATCGAGCCAGGGGCCACCTATGTCTTCGACTTCGGCTATTACGACTTCGCCTGGTGGGCCAGGCTCGACGCAGAAGGCTGCCGGATCGTCACCAGGCTCAAGGCCAACACGCCGCTCACCTGCGTCGAGGAACGGACCTTGCCGCAGGGCTCGACGCTCGCCTACGACCGCGTCGGCTTTCTCCCCGAACGCCAGGCCGCCGCGCGGAAAAACCCGTTCCAGGACCCGGTCCGCGAGATCGGCCTCGCCCTCGACAACGGCAAGGCCTTGCGCCTGGTCTCCAACGACCTCGACGCCCCCGCAGAGGAGATCGCGGCGCTCTACAAGCGGCGCTGGGCCATCGAGCTCTTCTTCAGATGGGTCAAGCAGACGCTCAAGATCAAGCACTTCATCGGACGCTCCGAAAACGCCGTCCGCATCCAGATCGCCGTCGCCCTGATCGCCTATCTCCTGCTCAGCCTCGCAAAAGACGCCGTCAAGATCATCGACAGCCCGCTCGTCTTCGCAAGAATCGTCCGTGCCAACCTCATGCACAAACGAGACCTCGACAAGCTCCTCAAACCGCCAAAACAAACGCAAGCCAACACGCGTCAACTCGCTCTCAACCTATGAAAACGCCAACCGGACAGCCGTGGGTCAAGCCCGAGCATGACGTCACGGGCGACAAGCCCTCAACCCAGCACGAATTCCAGCATCACCGTTCGCTGCAGGAATGAGAAATTGTCGTCCGAGATCAGGGTCAGCACGGTCCGCCCCTGCTCCAGATGGACGCAAAGCCCTTCCATGTTGTCGATCTCGTAGCCGAGATCGGCCTCGATCAGATAGGGGCCATCGAGCAGCGCGCCCGGCTTCAGGCTTGCCCCAGCCACGCGGCGGATCCGCATGCCGACGCCGCGCAGCGGGCGATACCAGCGTTCCAGCAGCAAGAGGTCACCATCTGGCAGGAAGGCGAGATCGGTGATGTCGAAGCCGTCATGCCTGACCACCTTGAACAGTCCCGGCTGGCGACCGCCCAGGAGGAAGCCCAGCGTCGGTTCGTCATCGGAACCGGAGCGCTCGGCGATCGCGACGATCGCTCCCGCCAGCGGCTGGCCAGCAGGCACCACGCCGATCGCTTCCAGCCCGCGATTATTCGGCAGGCGCTTGACCTCGCGCGGAACCGGCACGATCCGCGCCCGCGCCATGAAGCCGTCACTCGCCCAGTCGAAACGCAGCACGTCATGCGTCCGCTCGACGCCGAGATAGGCGACACCCTCAGTGATGCAGAGGCTCTCGGTATCGTAATAGCGCGAGCGATTTAGCGGCCGACCGGATGCTCCCAGGATCGGCGCCAGCTCGGCCTGTTCAAGCCCCGCCAGCCGGCCGCCGCGTGATGCTACCTTCGCCGTCAACCAGAAGCCGTTGTCGGTGACCGCGACGAGATCGGTCCCGTTCGCACCACGCCCGAGGCCCGAGAACCCGCCGAAACGCGAATGATTGCCGGTGAGCACGAGCCCGCCGCGGAATGTCAGCTTGCCGAAGCGCGCCTTGTCGGGATTACGCGGCTCGAAGGCGGTGATCGGCCGGGCCGAGACTGCCACGAGGATGCGGCCCGTTTCCGCGGACTCGGCTAAGGCAGGAGTGGCGGCGGTCGCGGCAAGGCCAGCCAGCGCCGCGCGGCGAGTCAGGCGCATGGAGCCAGGCCGCCCCTCAATGCAGCCGCCGCGACCCGCGCGACGGCTTGGCGTTCAGCCCGGCATCCTCCTCGAACAGCTCCGCGAGCTTCTCGGTCATGACGCCGCCGAGTTCCTCGGCATCGACGATGGTCACCGCGCGGCGATAGTAGCGGGTCACGTCGTGGCCGATGCCGATGGCGATCAGCTCGACTGGCGAGCGCGTCTCGATCTCGGCGATGATGTGGCGCAGGTGCCGTTCGAGATAGTTGCCGGCATTGACCGACAGCGTCGAATCGTCGACCGGCGCGCCGTCCGAGATCACCATCAGGATCTTGCGCTGCTCGGGCCGGGCCAGGATGCGCTTGTGGGCCCAATCCAGCGCCTCGCCGTCGATGTTCTCCTTGAGC
>DATDBB010000271.1:0-23281 GCA_036525085.1 Allobosea sp. | reverse complement strand
GTCGGGCGAGGACTGGCCGGAACGGCCTTTCGGATCGGCGCCGGCGACGTTGAAATAGCGCAGCACGACGAAGCCCAGGCCATGGGCGCGGGCGACGTCCTCCAGCATCCACTCGCTCATCAGCTTGGAGCGGCCATAGGGGTTGATCGGGGCAAGCGCGATCTCCTCCGGCACCGGGCTCACCGCCGGCTCGCCATAGACGGCTGCCGTCGAGGAGAAGATGACGCGCTTCACGCCGCCGCGCACGGCGCTCTCCAGGAGGCTGCGCGTCTTCACGGTGTTGTTAAGGTAGTAGCCGAGAGGATCGGAGATCGATTCCGGAACCACGATCCTGGCGGCGAAATGCGCGATCTCGGTGACGGCGTGCTCGGCGATGACGCGCGCGACCAGTTCCTGGTCGGCGATGTCGCCCTGGACCAGCACCGCCTCCTTCGGCACGGCCCACCAGAAGCCGGTCGAGAGATTGTCCAGCACGACCACGCTCTCGCCACGGTCGAGCAGTTCAAGCACCATGTGGCTGCCGATATAGCCCGCCCCACCCGAAACCAGTACAGCCATCGCAGAACACCATCCCCCGCCGCCAGAAGGCCATCTTTGCGCGAAAAGCGTTGACGGGTTCTCAAGCTCGTTCTGGTATTGCTCCGTCGTGACCGCCTCCGCACCAACTGCAAGACGGTCGCTCCATCACCCCACCGCCGCAGGCGTGCAAGGCCAAGGCGCCAACTGGACCTCCCATGTCGAAACGCATCCGCAAGGCCGTCTTTCCCGTCGCCGGTCTCGGCACCCGCTTCCTGCCCGCGACCAAGGCGATCCCGAAGGAGATGCTGACCATCGTCGATCGTCCGGTCGTCCAGCATGTCGTCGACGAGGCGCGCGCCGCCGGCATCGAGCATTTCGTCTTCATCACCGGGCGCAACAAGGCCGTGATCGAGGACCATTTCGACCTCGGCTACGAGCTCGACGACACGCTGCGCAAGCGCAACAAGACCAAGGAGCTCGAAGCGCTCCTTGCCGATCTGCCTGCCGCCGGCGCCACCAGCTTCACGCGCCAGCAGGCGCCGCTCGGCCTCGGCCATGCGGTCTGGTGCGCCCGCGACATCATCGGCGACGACGAGCCCTTCGCGCTGCTGCTGCCTGACATGCTGCATCATACCCATGGCAAGGGCTGCCTCGCCGAGATGATCGACGCCTACAACAAGCATGGCGGCAACCATATCGCGGTGGCGCCCGTGCCCGAGGACCAGACGCATCAATACGGCATCGTCGGCGTCGAGAACCGCGAGGCCAAGGTCTCGAAGGTGACCAAGATGGTCGAGAAGCCGGCCAAGGGCACGGCGCCGTCCAACCTGCATATCACCGGCCGCTACATCCTGCAGCCGACGATCTTCAACCTGCTCGCCAATCAGGAGCCCGGCGCCGGCGGCGAGATCCAGCTCACCGATTCGATGATTGCTCTGTCACGGCTGGAGCCGTTCCATGCCGTGCGCTTCGACGGCGACATCTACGACACCGGCTCGAAGATCGGCTTCCTGACGGCCAACATTGCCTATGCGCTCGACCGTGGCGATCTCGGCCCGCAGATCCGCCAGGAAATCGAGCGGCTGCTCGAACGCTGATGGCCCGCGAAGGCAGGAGCGGCACGGGTGAGTGACGCCGGCGTCGTCTTCGACCGGGCGCTCGTCCGGCTGCGCCTGGCGCGAGCGCTGGCGGGCGACTATCCCGACTTCCTGCTGGCGCGGGCGGTGCAGGATCTGGAGGAGCGGCTTTCGGCGGTGCTGCGGCAATTCGGCGTGGCGGCCGATCTCGGCACGCCTTTGCCGCTGGCCGGGCCGGTGCTGCGCGCCAAGGCCGGCGCGCTGCTGCGCATGGCCGAGGTTCAGGCCGGTCCCGCCGAGATCGTCGGGGACCTCGAACGCCTGCCGCTGGCGGCGGGCTCGCTCGATCTCGCAGCTTCGCTGCTGGCCCTGCACGGGGTCAACGACCTGCCGGGCGCGCTGATCCAGATCCGCCGCGCGCTTCGGCCGGACGGGCTGTTCATCGGCTGCCTGCTCGGTGGCCGGGCGTTGCAGGAACTGCGGCAGGTGCTGATCGAGGCGGAGGCCGAGACGTCGGGCGGCGTCAGCCCGCGCATCGCGCCCTTCGCCGATCTGCGCGATCTCGGCAGCCTTCTGCAGCGGGCCGGCTTCGCGCTGCCGGTCGTCGACAGCGAGGTCGTGACCGTGCGCTATCGCGACATCTTCGGCCTGCTGCGCGATCTGCGTGCGATGGGCTGGGGCAATGCGCTCAGCGCCCGCCGTCGGACCGGGATGCGCCGAGACACGCTGATGCGCGCGGCGTCGCTCTATGCCGAGCGCTTTTCCGATCCGGACGGCCGGCTGCGCGCGACCTTCGAGATCGTCTGGCTCTCGGGCTGGGCGCCGCATGAAAGCCAGCAGAAGCCGCTGCGGCCGGGCTCGGCGAAGGCCCGGCTCGCGGACGCGCTGGGCGTGCCGGAGATGGGCACGGGCGACAAGGCCGGCGGATGAAAGGCAGGGGGACGCCGTGAGCGGAAAACAGGAGCGGCTCGGCCGAGACGCCTTCGGCATCTTCCGCACGGTGCCGACGCGCTGGGCCGACAACGACGCCTACGGGCACGTCAACAATGTCGTCTACTATTCCTGGTTCGACACGGCCGTGAATGCCTGGCTGGTCGAGCGCGGCTTTCTCGACATCGCCGGCAGCGCGACCGTCGGCCTCGTCGTCGAGACGGCCTGCAGCTATTTCGAGAGTGTCGCCTTTCCTGAAGCCGTCGAGGTCGGGCTGGGCGTCGAGCGGCTGGGCAACAGCTCCGTGACCTACCGGATCGGCATCTTCCGCGAGGGTGGCGAGCAGGCGGCGGCGCAGGGCCGCTTCACCCATGTCTATGTCGATCGCGCGACGCAGCGCCCGGTGCCGATCCCGGCGGACCTGCGCGCGGCGCTGGAGGCCCTCACATCGTCAGGCGGATCTGGCTGATCTCGCGGGCGATCTGCTGGAAGATCGGCGCGAGCTGCGAGGCGTTCGAGACCTCGTGATACATGCCGGTCTCGCTGGCGCAGCTGCGCAGCAGATTGCGGTTTCCGTCGATGACGCGGATCGAGAAGATCTGGATGCCCGCTGCCTTGGCGCTCTTGCAGGCCGCGTCGGTGCGGTCGTCCATGGTGGACTGGCTGTCGTTGAAGCGGTTCTGGGTGTTGTCGCCGTCCGTGAGCAGGATCATGTACTTGGTCAGCCGCGCGGTGTTGGCGGGAGCGGCTTCCGGCAGCGGCGCGATCGGGCTCAGGCTGGCTGCGCCCCAGGCGGCGCCGATCGTGACGTTCGTGTACCCCACAGGCGTCATCGCATTGATCGTGCTGGTCAGCGCGGTCCAGTCGCTGGTCAGCGGCCGGATCGGCGTCAGGGTGGACTGGGCGCAGAAATCGGCCGGGAAGAGCGTGGCGGTCTGGCCCGTCACGGCGCCGGCGTCACTGACGTCATAGGGCTTGTCGCGGTCGCTGATGCAACCTTCCCAATTCGCCGGGCTGATCGTCTGCTTGTTCTTGCCGCTGCCCTTGGTCAGGTCAAAGCGCAACCAGGGCGCGACCTTGTAGGTCGTGGGCAGGCGGACCTGCGTCGCGAAGGGGATGACCGAGACGCGGATCTGGTCGGTGGCCGTCGAAGCCTCCTTCAGGATCTTGAGCAGGTCGAGCGAGGCCTTCTTCAGCTCGGTCATCTTGTTGGACGAGGCCATCGAGCCGGTGTTGTCGAGCACGAGGGCGAGTTCGACGGTGTTGGTGCCCCAGGCCGACTGGGCGGTCGAGGAAACCGGGATGGTGTCGACGCCGATCACCTTGGTCAGGCTGGTGTCGACGGCGGTGTTGGCGGTGACGTTGACGGTGCGCGCCGTCCGGTTGATCGAAACCGTGTAGGTTCCGAGCTTGGCGTCCGCATTGCCGGCGAGGTTCGCCCGGATCAGCGCTTCCGCGCGTGTCTTGAGCTCGGAGTCGGTCAGCTTCGTCGCCTCGCGGGCGACCATCAGGGCCGCCGAATCGACCGCGGCGTTCAGGCTGGCGCGGGCAGAGGTGGCGCGGGCATAGTCGACCGCCGCGCCGGCGATGCCGATCATCGGCAGCGCCACCAATCCGAACATCAGCCCGACATTGCCGGAGGCGTCTTTCCCGAAACGAGACAAAAGCGACATGGACTGTTTCTCCCCGGCACGATCCGCCCCGTGCCGTGGAAAACAGCGCAGATCGCGTGCCAGCAGGGCGATGCGGCGCCGGAATGCGTTGTCTCCTGCGGTCAGGCGCGCTATGCCCCGCCCATCGAAGACGTGCGGCGATCGAAGATCTGCCGCGCCGCCAGAACGCCAGGGACCGTCGCCTGTGATTTCCAACGACATCAAGATCACGCCGCAGCTCGTGGCCGAACATGGCCTGAAGCCGGACGAGTATCAGCGCTTCCTGCATCTGATCGGGCGCGAGCCGACGATCACCGAGCTCGGCATCGTCTCGGCGATGTGGAACGAGCATTGCTCGGACAAATCCTCGAAAATCCATCTCAAGACCCTGCCGACCAAGGCGCCCTGGGTGATCCAGGGGCCGGGCGAGAATGCCGGCGTCATCGATATCGGCGATGGCCTCGCCATCGTCTTCAAGATGGAGAGCCACAACCACCCGTCCTTCATCGAGCCCTATCAGGGCGCGACGACGGGCGTCGGCGGCATCCTGCGCGACGTCTTCACCATGGGCGCCCGGCCGATCGCGGTGCTCGACGCGCTGCGCTTCGGCTCGCCCGATCATCCCAAGACGCATCATCTGGTTTCGGGCGTCGTCGCCGGCGTCGGCGGCTACGGCAATTCCTTCGGCGTGCCCAATGTCGGCGGCCTGACCGGTTTCCACACCCGCTATGACGGCAACATCCTCGTCAATGCCATGGCGGTCGGCATCGCCCGGGCGGATGAGATCTTCTACGCCAAGGCCTCGGGCGTCGGTAAGGCGATCGTCTATCTCGGCTCCAAGACAGGCCGCGACGGCATCCATGGCGCGACCATGGCCTCGGCCGCCTTCGGCGAGGGCGGCGAGGAGAAGCGCCCGACCGTGCAGGTCGGCGACCCCTTCGCCGAGAAGCTCCTGCTCGAGGCCTGCCTCGAGATCATGGCCGCCGGCCATGTCGACGCGATCCAGGACATGGGCGCGGCGGGGCTGACCTGCTCGGCCGTCGAGATGGGCGCAAAGGGCGATCTCGGCGTGGAGCTCAACCTCGATGCCGTGCCCTGCCGCGAGGACGGCATGAGCGCCTATGAGATGATGCTGTCGGAGAGCCAGGAGCGCATGCTCATGGTGATCAAGCCCGGCCATGAGGAACCGGCGGAGGCGATCTTCAAGAAGTGGGGGCTGGATTTCGCCGTCGTCGGCCACACCACCGACAATCTGCGCTTCGTCGTGAAGCATCAGGGCGAGACCATGGCCGATCTCCCGATCAAGGAGCTCGGCGACGAGGCGCCCGAATATGACCGGCCCTGGATCGAGACGCCGCCGCAGCAGCGGATCGCGCCCGAGAGCGTCGAGGCGCCCCTGACCAACACGCAGGCGCTGCTGAAGCTGATCGGTTCGCCGGATTTGTGCTCGAAGCGCTGGGTCTGGGAGCAGTACGACACGCTGATCCTCGGCAACTCCGTGGTGACGCCGGGCGGCGATGCCGGCCTGATCCGGATCGAGGACGGGCCGAAGGGCCTCGCCATGACCGCCGACGTGACGCCGCGCTATTGCGAGGCCGATCCCTTCGAGGGCGGCAAGCAGGCCGTGGCGGAAGCCTGGCGCAATCTCACCGCGACGGGCGCGACGCCGCTCGCGATCACCGACAACCTGAATTTCGGCAATCCGGAGCGGCCCGAGGTGATGGGCCAGCTCGTCGGCTGCATCAAGGGCATCGGCGAGGCCTGCCGGGCGCTCGATTTCCCGGTCGTCTCGGGCAATGTCTCGCTCTACAACGAGACCAATGGCGTCTCGATCCTGCCGACCCCGACCATCGGCGGCGTCGGCGTTCTGGCCGACGTGACGAAGCATGCGACCATCGCGTTCAAGGCCGAGGGCGAGAGCGTCATCCTGATCGGCGAGACGCAAGGGTGGCTCGGCCAGAGCGCCTATCTCGCGACGATCTGCACCCGCGAGGAGGGCGCGCCGCCGCCGGTCGACCTTGCGGTCGAGCGGCGCAACGGCGATTTCGTACGCGGCCTGATCACGGCGCAGCGCGTCACCGCCTGCCACGATGTGTCGGATGGCGGGCTTGCCGTGGCGCTCGCCGAGATGGCGATGGCGGGCGGCGTCGGCGCGGTCATCGAGCAGTTGCCGGCCGGGCCGGTCCATGCCGTTCTCTTCGGCGAGGATCAGGGGCGTTATCTCGTGACCATGCCGAAGGCCGCGGCCGATGCCGTCCTGTCCGAGGCGAAGGCCGCCGGCGTGCCGGCACTGGCGCTCGGCAGCACGGCTGCGGGTGCGCTCACCCTGCCGGGCGAGGCCGCGATCCCGCTCGTGGAGCTGCGTCAGGCCCATGAAGCCTGGCTGCCGGCCTATATGGCCGGCAAAGCCGCCTGAGGAGATCAGCCATGGCGATGGATGCTCACGACATCGAGGCGATGATCAAGGCGGCGCTGCCGGATGCGGTTGTCGAGATCAAGGACCTCGCCGGGGACGGCGACCATTATGCCGCGACCGTGACCTCGGCCGCCTTCGAGGGCAAGAGCCGGGTGCAGCAGCACCAGATGGTCTATGCCGCGCTGAAGGGAAACATGGGCGGCGTGCTGCATGCCCTTGCGCTGACGACGGCGGTTCCCCAAGATTAGGCCATATCCGTTTCACGGAGGCCGAAATGCCTGCCGACACACTTTACGAGGACGACATCGTCGCCTGGGCCGAGCAGCAGGCCGAGGCGATCAGAGAGATAGCGCGCACGCGCGGCGAGTTGTCGAATGTTTTGGATTGGGCGAATCTGGCCGAGGAGTTGGATTGCTTGGGCAGGACCGAAACCCGAAGCTGCACCGGGCCGCTCAGGCAGTTTCTGGTTCATCTGGCGAAACGTTTGTCGAGTGCCAATCTTCTCGTCACAGAGCATTGGCGTCGCGAGATGCTGGTACTTCAGGACGATGCTCGTGATGCTTTCCTTCCCTCGATGAGCCGGAGGATCGATGTCGACCTGCTTTGGCTGAGTGCGCTCCGGAGGGCGAAGCTTCTGCTCGAATCATATGATGAGCATCTCGCGGCTGACCTGCCGGAGGCGTGTCCGCTATCTCTCGATGAACTGGTCGCCCCTGACTTCGATATCGACCAGACGGTCGCAACCGTGATGTTACGGCTCGGCCGGGCCGCCGAAGCATCATCCAGAACATTGTCTTGAGGAGACTCCAGAATGACTGACATCAACGCCCGCATCGATGCCGAAGTGAAGTCCGCCGACGTGGTGCTCTTCATGAAGGGCACGCCGCAATTCCCGATGTGCGGGTTCTCCGGCCAGGTCGTGCAGATTCTCTCTTACGTCGGCGTCCCCTTCAAGGGCGTCAACGTGCTGGAGGATCAGGAGATCCGCGAGGGCATCAAGGCCTATTCCAACTGGCCGACGATCCCGCAGCTCTACGTCAAGGGCGAGTTCGTCGGCGGCTGCGACATCACCCGCGAGATGTTCCAGGCCGGCGAGTTGCAGGCCCTGCTCGAGGAGAAGGGCATTACGGTCAAGCAGGCGAGCTGAGGTTCGCCCTCGCGCGGCAGGCCTCAGGCCACCGCGCATTCCGGATGAGGCTTCAGGACCCGCTCTTTCGAGGGCGGGTTTTTTGCGAGCTTGCCCGCTGGCCGGATCGGCCGGCGCACCAGTTCCCCTCCGCAATTGGGACAGGCGCCCTGGAAGCGTGCCAGCGCGCAATCGGTGCAGAAGGTGCATTCGAAGGAACAGATCAGCGCATCGCGGCTGTCAGGGGCCAGGTCGCGGTCGCAGCATTCGCAGTTCGGGCGCAGTTGCAGCATCGAAGCCTCCTCGGATGGCGCAGAGCATGCCGCCCCGTCGGCCGCTTTGCCAATGCATCCTGCTGATGACCGCGATCACCGCGCCGGTTCCTTCACCAGCAACCAGTCCTCGACCACGAGGGCGTCGAGCCCGCTGGTGTAGAACATCAGGATCGCCTCCTCCGCCCGGTGCAGGATCGGCTTGCCCATGATGTTGAAGGAGGTGTTCAGGATCAGCGGGACGCCCGTGAGGTCGTGGAAGGCCGAGATCAACGCGTGGTAACGCGGATTGCGGTTCTCGGTGACGCTCTGGAGCCGTCCGGTGGCGTCCTCATGGACGACGGCGGGCACGCGCTCCCGCACGGCATCCTTCCAGACCAGAGTGCGCTCCATGTAAGGCGCGTCCTGATAGTTCTCGAACCAGTCGGGCGCATGGTCCGCCAGGATGGAGGGGGCGAAGGGGCGGAAGGCCTCGCGGTACTTCACCTTGGCGTTGAGGATGGCCTTTGCGTCCACCGGGCGCGGGTCGGCGAGGATCGAGCGGTTGCCGAGCGCCCGGGGGCCGAATTCGGCGCGGCCCTGGACCCAGCCGACGAGCTTGCCCTGGGCCAGCAGCGTCGCGGTGGCGGGCGCGACCTTGTCGGGCGCGAGCCTGCGCAGGCGCGGTTCCCAGGCCTGCATCCGCTCGAAGGTTTCAGTCGAGACTGTGGAGCCGAGATAGGGCGAGAGCGGGCCCGTCGGCGCGCGCCAATCGGGATTGGCCTCGGCATGGCTCAGCCATGCGGCGCCGATGGCGTTGCCGTCATCGGCCGGCGCGCTCGGCACGAAGACATCGGTGAAACCGTGGCGGCCGGCGATCCTGCCGTTGAAGGAGGAGTTCAGCGCGCAGCCGCCTGCAAGCACGAGATTGGCGGACGGCACGAGCGCCGCGGTCTCGGCGAGCAGCGCGTCCATCATCTCGGCGAAGACGTCCTGCCCGCAGCGGGCGAGGTCGGCCCAGCCCTGTTCGCGCGCATCGCTCGGGCGCAGGCGCTGGATCTCGGCGCAGACCTCGCGCACGACATCGGCGTCGGCGAATGAGAGGCTGTGTCCATCGATCCGGTAGAGCCGGCGCAGCAGCGCCATCAGCCGCTCGTCGCGGCGGCCATAGGGCGCGAGCCCCATGATCTTCCACTCGTCGCCCTTGGCCTGGTCGAAGCCGGCGAGATCGGTGACGAGGCCGAAATAGAAGCCGATCGATTCGCGGCCGCGATGACGCTTCACCTCCCGGATCCGGCCGTTCTCCAGCGCGTAGATGGCCGATGCGCCGATCTCGCCCATGCCGTCGACGACGAGGCAGGCTGCATCCGTGAAGGGCGAGGACCAGCAGGCGTAGGCGGCATGGCTGAGATGGTGGCCGTAGCGCTTGAGCCCCGTGACCCTGGCCTGGCCGAAGGCGCGGTCGAGACCGAGCAGCGTGCCGATGCCGGCGCGTTGCTGGCCCTGATGCAGCGAGGCGATCAGGGCGCGCTCGGTGCGCTCGGGCACCAGCGAGCGGTTGAGTTCGGGCGAGAGCGTCAGCAGGGTGTCGAGCGAGAAGGAACCGCCCCGGCTCAACTGGTCGAGGAAGCCGGTGAAATGCTCTCCCCAGCTCGAGGCGATCGTGACTTCGGCGTCCTCGGGAATGTAGCGCTTCAGCAGCGCTTCCATGCGCGGAGCGGAATCGGGCTCGCAATTGGGGGCGCGCTTGTATTGCAGGTAGCGCTCGGTCGCCTCCGCGAAGAGCACGTCGCCTTCAGGGCCGATGATCGCGATGGCGGGGTCGTGGAAGGTGGTAGCAAGGCCGATCGTATAAGTCATGGCCGACAACGTATCATGACAATTGTGAGGGATTTCCTGACGCTCGAGCGCGATGGTTCGGTTACGAAAGACGGGCCGACGGCGACGCTTGCATGGCAGCGGCCGTGGGCTACAGATGTCGCATGCAGGGCGACAAGCGGCGCCCTACGGGGAGTGAGAAGCATGGCGTCGCTGTCCCGACGGGCCTTTGTCGTAGCGCTACCGGCTGTGGCGACCGGGCTGGCGTCCTCCGTTCGCGCGCAGGTCGCTCCGCTGACCGGCGCCACCGCGACCATGTTCCAGAACGTGCGTATCTTCGACGGCACGGGAAGCGCGCTCTCGGCGCCCTCGCATGTGCTGGTCCGCGGCAATGTGATCGAGCGCATCGCGACTGCGCCGATCGCAGCAGAGCCCGGCACGGCCGTGATCGCGGGCGGCGGGCGGACCCTGATGCCGGGTCTCACGGACATGCACTGGCACGCGATGATGGTGCGCTCGACGCCGGCCCAGTCGCTCTTCGGCAATCTGGGCTTCAATTATCTGACGGCCGGGGCCGAGGCGACCGACACGCTGATGCGCGGCTTCACCACGGTTCGCGACATGGGCGGCCCATCCTTCGGCCTGAAGCAGGCGATCGATGGCGGCGTGGTGCCCGGCCCGCGCATCTATCCCTCGGGCGCGGTCATCACGGTGACGAGCGGCCACGGCGATTTTCGCCAGCTGACCGACCTGCCCCGGAAGCCGGGCACGCTGTCACGCATGGAGGAGATCGGCGGCAGCATGGTCGCCGACAGTCCCGACGAGGTGCGGCTGCGCGTGCGCGAGCAGCTGATGCAGGGCGCATCCCAGATCAAGCTGACGGCGGGTGGCGGGGTCGCCTCGCCCTTCAGCCCGCTCGACGTCTCGACCTTCACCGCCGAGGAGCTGCGTACCGCCGTCGAGGCTGCGGCGAACTGGGGGACCTATGTCGCGGTCCATGCCTATACGCCCGCCGCGATCAGGCGCGCCATCGACGTCGGCGTGAAATGCATCGAGCACGGCCATCTGATGGATGACGAGAGCGCCCGGCTGATCGCGGCGAAGGACATCTGGCTGAGCACGCAGGCATTCCCGGACGAGATGGCCAATGCGTTTCCGCCCGGCTCCTTCGAGCGGCAGAAGGCCTATGCCGTCTTCGCCGGGACGGAGAAGACTTTCGAACTGGCGAAGAAGTACAAGCTGAAGCTCGCCTTCGGCACCGACATCCTGTTCTCGCCACAGCTGGCGACGCGGCACGGGGAGCTGCTCGCCAAGCTCGGCCGCTGGTTCACGCCGACCGAGGCGCTCGCCATGGCGACAGGCACGAATGCGAAGCTGCTGGCGATGTCGGGCCTGCGCAATCCCTATCCGGGCAAGCTCGGCGTGGTCGAGCAGGGCGCGCTGGCGGATCTGCTGCTGGTCGACGGCAACCCGCTGGAGAATCTCGGCCTCGTCGCCGATCCCAGCAAGAATTTCGTCGTGATCATGAAGGACGGCCGGACCTACAAGAACACCCTGCCGGGGTGATCATCCGCAGGGCCGGTCGCTGCGAGAGCCTACCGTTTATGCTCGGATACGCGCCGTCATCCTGGGCGACCGAAGGTCGTCCCGGGATCCATCATAGGGTGCTGTCGAGCCCCATGATGGATCCCGGAGCTGCGCGGCTGTGCCGCTTATCCAGGATGACGCGGTGTTTCCCAGCCAGCACGGCGCGAGTTAGCGCGCCCGCTTCAGCGCCGCCCCGATCAGCGCCTTGGCGTCGGTGCTGGCCCAGTCGGCCGGGCCCTGCAGGATGGCGAGCTCGCAGCCTTGCGCGTCGACGATCAGGCTGACCGGCATGCCCTCGACCTTGCGGGCGGCGCGCAGGTCCTGGAAGACCTTGGCCTGCGGGTCGGCATAGTAGGGCAGGGTCGTGATCTTGCGCTCGGCCAGCCAGGCCTTGGGCTTGTCGAGATTGCGGGTGTCGATGTTGATGGCGACGACCTGGAAGTCGGCGCCGCCGAGCGCGCTCTGCAGCGCATCCAGCGCCGGCATTTCCTTCAGGCAGGGCGGGCACCAGGTCGCCCAGAGATTGACCAGCAGCGCGCGACCCTTGAAGGCGGCAAGCGAGGTCGGCGCGCCGTCCGGACCGTTGAAGGCGAGGTCCGGCGTCGGGACCGGCGTCGCGTTGACCTGCACGGCCGCGACCTCGCCGCGCGCCAGCGGCGCCATGCGCTTGGCCGTCGCACGGGCGGCACTGCAAGAAGCGGAATTGCCGGCATCGCCCGCGACGGAGTAGAAGGCCGCACCGCCGCCGAGCGCAATGAGTGCCAGCGCTCCGAAAGCGGCCAGGATTTTCGTTCGTGACGTCATCGGACGTCCTCAAAGCAGGAAAGACCGTCGTGAGCAATCGCATGTGGGGTGGACGTTTCGCCACGGGACCTGATGCCATCATGGAGGAGATCAATGCCTCCATCGATTTCGACCAGCGCCTGTGGCGCCAGGACATCCGTGGTTCGCTCGCCCATGCGGCCATGCTGGGCGAGACCGGCATCCTGACGAAGGACGATGTGGCCGCGATCAGCGCCGGGCTCAAGCAGGTCGAGGCCGATATCGAGGCCGGCAGCTTCACGTTCTCGCGCGCGCTCGAGGACGTCCACATGAATGTCGAGAGCAACCTGAAGGACCGGATCGGCGCCGCGGCGGGCCGCCTGCACACCGGGCGCTCGCGCAACGACCAGGTCGCCACCGACATGAAGCTCTGGGTGCGCGACACGCTCGACCAACTCGACGAGCAGATGGCCGACCTCCAGCTCGCGCTCGCCGAGAAGGCCGAGACCCATGCCGGTTCGGTGATGCCGGGCTTCACCCATCTCCAGTCGGCGCAGCCCGTCACCTTCGGCCACCACCTCTTGGCCTATGTCGAGATGCTCGGCCGTGACCGCGGCCGCGTCGCCGATGCGCGCGCCCGGCTGAACGAGAGCCCGCTCGGCGCGGCCGCGCTCGCCGGCACCTCCTTCCCGATCGATCGCGAGATGACGGCGAAGGCGCTGGGCTTCGACCGGCCGACGGCCAATTCGCTCGATTCGGTCTCGGATCGCGATTTCGTGCTGGAGACGCTGGCCGCCGCTTCGATCTGCGCGATGCACCTGTCGCGCCTCGCCGAGGAGATCGTGCTCTGGGCGACGCCGCAGTTCGGTTTCGTGCGCCTGTCCGACGCCTTCTCGACCGGCTCCTCGATCATGCCGCAGAAGCGCAACCCCGACGCCGCCGAGCTGGTGCGCGGCAAGGCGGGGCGCGTCTTCGGGACGCTGCAGTCGATGCTGACGATGATGAAGGGCCTGCCGCTGACCTATTCCAAGGACATGCAGGAGGACAAGGAAGGCACCTTCGACGCCCTCCAGACGCTCTCGCTCTGCCTGGCTGCCATGGCCGGCATGGTGCGGGACATGCAGCCCGACCTGAAGGTGATGAAGAAGGCCGCCGGGATGGGCTACGCCACCGCGACCGACCTCGCCGACTGGCTGGTGCGCGTGTTGAAGATGCCGTTCCGCGACGCCCACCACGTCACCGGCCGGCTGGTCGGCATCGCCTCCGACAAGAAGGTCGGGCTGGAGAAGCTCAGCCTCGCCGAGATGCAGGCGGTGGAGCCGAAGATCACCGAGGCGGTCTTCGCCGTGCTCGGCGTCGAGCAGTCGGTGAAGAGCCGCGTCAGCTATGGCGGCACGGCGCCGGCCAATGTCCGCCGCCAGGCCAAGCGCTGGCTCAAGAAGTTGGCGAAAGGCTGACGGCTTCACAGGTTCGCGTCATCCCGGGCTTGCCCCGGGATCCATCGAAGGGGCAATCCCTTGCCAGGACTGAGCTCTCCGATGGATTCCGGATCTGCGCTTCGCTGCGTCCGGAATGACGGGAGGATGAGCGGAGAGCCTCGCCTCCGCCGTCATCCTTCGCTACAGTCTCCGCCACGCTTCGCCCAATGTTTGCCTTGGCCCAAGGGTTCGCTTACGTGCTGCACTCCCGCCTGAAACTCGGCCGCGCCGTCCTGGTCGCTGGCCTGCTCGCCGTTGCGCTGGCGGCCTGTGGCCGCAAGGGACCCCTTGAAGCGCCGCCGAACGCGACCAACGCGATCGACCTGCCGGATTCGCAGATCGGCGCGGTCGAACAGGACGCGGCGGCGATGACCCAGGGCTCGATGCTCGCGAAGCCGCCCAAGGCCAATAAGCAGATCACGATCCCGGAAAAGCCCTTCGTGCTCGATCCGATCCTGTAAGAGTCCTCGATGCATCATTTCAGCTATCGTGACGGCGCCCTCTTCGCGGAGGATGTCGACCTGCGCCGGATCGCGGCCGAGGTCGGCACGCCGGTCTATGTCTATTCCTCGGCGACGATCGAGCGGCACTATCGGCTGTTCGAGGCGGCGGTGAAGGCGGCTGCACCCACGGGACAGGCGCATGTCTTCTACGCCATGAAGGCCAACGGCAATCTCGGCGTGCTGAAGACGCTGGCCGCGCTCGGCGCCGGCGCCGACACGGTCTCCGAGGGCGAGGTCCGCAAGGCGCTCGCCGCCGGCTTCCCGCCGGAGAAGATCGTCTTTTCCGGCGTCGGCAAAGCTGAGAGCGAGTTGCGCTTCGCGGTCGAGGCCGGGATCTACCAGGTCAATATCGAGACGGAAGGGGAGCTCGACCTGCTCTCGCGCGTCGCAGCTTCGCTGGGCAAGCGCCAGGAGGCGGTGTTCCGCGTCAATCCCGACATCGGCGCCGGCGGGCACGCCAAGATCACCACGGGGTCCTCCGAGAACAAGTTCGGCGTCTCCTTCGAGGAGGTCGGCCGGCTCTATAGCCGCGCGGCCAACATGCCGGGCGTGCGGATGATGGGGCTCGCCGTGCATATCGGCAGCCAGATTCGCCAGACCGATTCCTACGAGGCGGCCTATTCCAAGATGGCGGCGCTGGTCGGCAGCCTGCGCGGCGAAGGCCACCGCGTCGACCGGCTCGATCTCGGCGGCGGTCTCGGCATCCCCTACGATATTCCGAAGGATTTCGATCACGGGCCCAGCCTGATCGAGGCCTATGCGGAGATGGTCGGGCGCGTCACCAAGGGGCTCGATGTCGAGCTCGGCTTCGAGCCGGGCCGGCTGATCGTCGGCAATGCCGGCATCCTGATGACGCGGGTGCTGCATCTCAATCCGCGGCCGACCAAGCAGTTCCTCGTCGTCGACGCGGCGATGAACGACCTCGTCCGGCCGGCGATGTACGAGGCCTATCACGAGATCTGGCCGGTGTCGGAGCCGGAAGCGGGCGCGGCCGAGGTGGCCTATGACGTCGTCGGGCCGATCTGCGAATCGGGCGACACCTTCACCACGGGCCGCCTCCTGCCCGCCCTGAAGCCCGACGACCTGATCGCCTTCATGACCGCCGGAGCCTATGGCGCGAGCATGTCCTCGACCTACAACCAGCGCCTTCTGGTGGCGGAAGTGCTTGTGAAGGGCGGCGAATTCGCCGTGACGCGGCCGCGCCAGAGCTATGAGGAGCTCCTCGGCACGGATCGTGCACCGCCCTGGCTCGCCTGAGTTCACGTTCACGAAACGTCGAGCAGGCTGTGTGTGACCGGCCTTCGCTCTGGCCTTGCCACATTCCCGTGCTAGCTTTCGGGAAATAGTGGATGTCCAGGCGACGATCTACTGGCGGCATTGGGGGCGGCTCGGAGCGACGGCATGAATGAGACGCAGCGCCGCAAGGCGCCGGATCGGATCGAAGGCGTGCGGCAGCGGCTGGCGCGCCTCGCCATGGCGTCGCGCGTTTCGCTCGGCTGGGAACGGCTCTGGCCTAGGCTCTGGCTTCCCGTCGCAATTCTCCTGACCTTCCTGGCCGTCTCCTGGTTCGGGCTGTGGACGCATCTGCCCTGGCAGGGGCGCGCTATCGGCCTTGTCCTGTTCGCAGCGGCGCTCGCCGCAAGCCTCTGGCATGTGGCGATGATGGCGCTGCCCACGCATCGCGATGCGCTGGCGCGGCTCGACCAGTCGCTGGCGGGCGGGCATCGCCCGGCCTCGGCGCTGGAGGACAACCTCGCGGTCGGCGCCAAGGACCCCGTCTCGCAGGCGCTATGGACCTTGCATGTCGAGCGCCAGAGCGCGCGCATCGCCGGATTGAGCGTCACTCCGCCGCAGCCGCGCATGGCGGGGCGTGATCGCTACGCGCTCCGCGCCGTGCCGCTGATGGCGGCCGTCACCGCCTTCTTCGTCGCCGGTCACGAGACGATCCCGCGGCTGCGTGCGGCCTTCGACTGGCGTGGCCCGTCGCTGCCGGCGCCGGCGATTCGCGTCGATGCGTGGATCGACCCGCCGGCCTATACGCGCCTGCCGCCGATGCTGATCGATTTTGCGAAGCTTGCGAGTCCGCAGGTCAGCGCGCCCGAGAAGTCGACGATCGTCGTGCGGATCGCCGGCAAGACCTCGATGGACGTCGCGACGACCGGGCGGCTCGAATTGCTGGCTCCGGCCGATGCCAAGGGAGCGGACGGCAAGTCCGCAGACGGCAAGCCGGCTTCGGCGCCCAAGCCGGTGACGGGCGAGGTCCCCGCCGTTCTGGAGAAGCGCTTTACCCTGGTGGGCAACGGCACGCTGCGGCTGACCGGCCTCGGCGCACCGGGCGGGACGCTCGCGATCACCGCCATTGCCGACCAGCCGCCGCAGGTCTCGTTCATCGAGCCGCCCAAGCCGGTCACGGGCGCGCAGCCGGGCGGGCTTTCGGTCGCCTATCGCGTCAAGGATGATTACGGGCTTGCGTCGCTCGAGGCGACCGTCGAGCGCAGCGGGCCGCCTTCGAGCGGACGCTCGCTGGTCGAGGCTCCCCGGCAGAGGCTCAGCGTGCCATCCTCGCCCGATGGCGAGGAGGAGATGAAGAGCACGGTCGATTTCTCGGCCCATCCCTGGGCCGGCGCCAAGGTCAGGATGACGCTGGTGGCGCGCGACGAGGCCGGCCAGGAGGGGCGCAGCGAGCCGCTCGAGGTCGTGCTGCCGCAGCGCACCTTCGCAAAGCCGCTCCCCAAGGCCCTCGTCGAGCAGCGGCGCAAGCTCGTCATGGATGTCGACGACCGCCGCAAGGTCCAGCTTGCGATGGATGCGCTGATGATCGAGCCCGAGCTCTTCATGAAGGAGACGGGCGTCTATCTCGGCATGCGGATGATCACCGAGCGGCTGCGCCGCTCGTCCAGCGACGATCAGCTTCGGGAGGTCGCGGAGCTGATGTGGGCGCTGGCGCTCCAGCTCGAGGATGGCGACCTCTCCGATGCCGAGCGGGCGCTCAGGGCCGCTCAGGAGAACCTGCAGCAGGCGCTGGAGCGCGGCGCCTCAGAGGAGGAGATCAAGAAGCTCACCGAGGAGATGCGGCGGGCGCTCGACCAGTTCATGCGCCAACTCGCCGAGCAGATGCAGCGCCAGCAGCAGAACGCCGATCCGAACCAGATGTCGCAGCTTCCGGAGAATTTCCGGACGGTGACGCCGCGTGACCTGCAGAACATGCTCAACCGCATCGAGGAACTGTCGAAGCGCGGCGACATGGCCGAGGCGCAGCGCCTGATGGAAGAGCTCAACCAGATGCTCAACAATCTCCAGATGGCGCGTCCGGGCCAGCAGGACCCGCGCCAGCGCGAGATGAATCAGGCACTCTCCGATCTCGACCGGATGACGCGCGAACAGCAGCAGTTGCGCGACGAGACCTTCCAGCAGGAGCAGCAGCGCCAGAACCGGACGCAGCGCGGCCAGCGCCCCGGCCAGCAGCAGGCGCGTCCGGGCCAGCAGGGCCAGCGCCAGCAGGGGCAGCGCGGCCAGCAGGGCCAGCGCGGGCAGCAGCCGGGCCAGCAGCCCGGCGAACAGGGCGAGGACGGCGAGGGCGAGGACGGCGAAGGCCAGGCCGAGAGCGGCCAGGGCCGGGGCGGGCAGAGCCTTGCCCAGCGCCAGCAGCAATTGCGTGAGCGCCTGCAGGATCTGCAGCGGCGGATGCGCGGCATGGGCGCACCGCAGCAGGGCGAGCTCGGCGAGGCCGAGGACGCGATGGGCGAGGCCGGCGAGCAGCTCGGGCAGGGCCAGGGAGAAGGCGCGCTCGACGCACAGGGCCGCGCGCTCGAAGCGCTCCGCAAGGGCGGCCAGAACCTCGCCCAGCAGATGCAGGGCCAGCCCGGAGAGGGCGGCGAGCCCGGTGAGGGCGCTTTCGGTGAGCCGGACGGGCAGCCGGCGGGGCGGCCCTCGGCGCAGCAGCGCGGCCGCGAGGACCCGCTCGGCCGGCCGCAGCGCCAGCGGGACTGGGCCGATGGCCGGGTGCGCGTGCCGGGTGCCGATGAGAGCGCGACGCAGCGTGCGCGCCGGATCCTGGAGGAGCTGCGCCGCCGGCTCGGCGACCCGTCGCGGCCGATGGAAGAGCTGGATTATCTGGAGCGTCTGCTCCGGCGGAATTGAGCGGCGCTACGCCTCTTCCCTTCTCCCCTTGCGGGAGAAGGTGCCCCGGCAGGGGCGGATGAGGGGTTGCACTGCCATTTCAGGTTTGGAGCAGGCCAAGCGCGGATTTTGCAGTCGTCGCGCGACCCCTCATCCGTCTCGGCTGCGCCGAGCCACCTTCTCCCGCAAGGGGAGAAGGGAAGGCATCGTTGCGCTCGCCACCAGCGCCCCGACCACGATCAGCACGCAGGAGATCGCCAGCAGCCAGCTCGCTTCCGCATAGCCAGCGAGGACGAGCACGATCGTCGAGAGCACGGGGGCGGCATAGGAGGCGACGCCGAGCAGGGCGACGTCGCCCTGCTTCATGCCGATGTCCCAGACCACGAAGGCGAGCCCGATCGAGCCTAGTCCCAACCCGAGAACGCCGGCCCATTCGACCGAGGTCAGCGACCACAGCGTCGTCTCGAAGGCGAGGTGGCAGGCGAGGGCGGGAATGGCGCAGCCGAGCATGGTGATGCAGAGGCTTTCCGAGGGCACGTTGGCGAAGCGGCGCGAGGCCACCGAATAGCTCGCCCAGACGAAGGCGCCGAGCGCCGCCAGCCCCTGGCCGAGCGCCAGCCCCTGGCCCGAGCCGAGACCGCCCGAGATCAGCAGCGCGGTGGCTGCGAGCCCGATCAGTGCGCCGATCAGATGGCGCAGCTTGAGCTTGCCGCCGGGCAAAAGGGCGGCGAACAGCACGATCAGCAGCGGCCAGAGATAATGGATCAGGTTGGCCTCGGCAGCCGGCGCGGTTTTCACGGCGGCGTAGTAGAGCGCCGTGTCGCCGAAGGGGCCGTAGAGGCCGAGCGCGAAGGAGGCCGGCGTCGGCCGGATGCGGGAGAGTTCGCCGCGCATTGCGGTGATGGCGAGGATCAGCAGGCCGCCGATGACGAAGGTCATGCCGACGAGCTGGAAGGGTGGCACGCGGCCGCTCATCGCCGTGAACAAGGCGAGCGTCGACCAGAGAAGGATCGCGAGGAAGCCGATGGAGGTGGCGGTGCGCGTCGTCATGGTCGATGCAGTCGGCGGGGCCTGTGAGCGGTCGGCCTCGATAGCAGGTGGCGAGGCGATTGCAGCAGCAATTTCAGCTGCGGAGCGGGTTTTTGCATCGCAGCACGGCTTTCACGCCATGGATGCCATGATCTGTACGCCGTGCCGTGGCATTGACCGCGGCGGGGCGAAGGATCAAGCGTCGCTGCCATGACCACCTTATCGCTGCCCGCCGCCGAGCGCCGCCCGCTGATCCCGATCCTCGTCGCCTTGAGCGTCGCGCATCTTCTGAACGACCTGCTTCAGTCGATGATCCCGGCGCTCTACCCGCTGATCAAGGAGACGTACCGGCTCGACTTCGTCCAGATCGGGCTGATCACGCTGGCCTTCCAGGTGACGTCGTCGTTGCTGCAGCCGCTGCTCGGCTGGCTCACGGACAAGAAGCCCTGGCCCTATGCGATGGTCGCCGGCATGGGCGCGACGCTGTGCGGGCTGCTGACGCTGGCCTTCGCCGCGAGCTACGGCATGGTTCTGCTGGCTGCGGCGCTGGTGGGCTTGGGCTCGGCTGTCTTCCACCCCGAGGCGACGCGGATGGCGCGCCATGCCGCCGCCGGCCGGCAGGGGCTGGCGCAGGGGCTGTTCCAGGTCGGCGGCCATGCCGGCTATGCGATCGGCCCGCTGCTCGCGGCCGCGATCGTGGTGCCGCGCGGGCAGGCGAGCCTGGCCTGGTTCTCGATCGTCGTGCTGGTCGCGATGATGCTGATGTCCTGGACCGCCTCGCGCTACAGCGCTTTCCGGCGCAGCCAGCCGAAGGGGCATGGCGACGAGGTCGCGGGCCACGGCCTGTCGCGCGGGCGCGTGCTGTTCGCGATGACGATCCTGATCCTGCTGCTGGTCTCGAAGAACGGCTACAACGCCGCCTTCACCTCCTATTACACCTTCTACCTGATGACGCGGTTCGAGATCACGGTGCAGCTCTCGCAGATCATGCTGTTCCTCTATCTGCTGGTCTCAACCTTCGGCGTCATCATCGGCGGCATGATCGGCGACCGGATCGGCCGCGACCGGGTGATCTGGCTTTCCATCGTGGGGTCCTTGCCCTTCGCGCTGATGCTGCCGCATGCCGACCTGTTCTGGACCGGCGTGCTCAGCGTCATCATCAGCTTCGTCATGGCGAGCGCCTTTTCGGCGATCCTGATCTACGCGATCGACCTCGTGCCGCATCGCGTGGGCTTGGTCGGCGGCCTGTTCTACGGGCTGTCGTTTGGGCTCGCAGGCGTCGCGGCGGCGGTGCTGGGTGCGCTGGCCGACCGGATCGGCATCGTCGAGGTGTTCGCGATCACGGCCTGGCTGCCGGCGCTGGGGCTGCTGACCTTCCTGCTGCCGAAATCGGCGAGGCGGGGGTAAACCGCGCTCGGTTCGACGAGGCGACGCACTCAGCCCACATTTTGCACCTAGCGCTTCTGCCTCATCCGGCCGCAATTCGGCGGCCGTCTGCGCAGGAGAGATGTCGTGCTGGTCCAGATCGGAACGCTGATTGCCGCAACCAGCCTGATCCAGCTCGCCAATGGCTTCTTCAACACCTTCCTCTCGCTGCGGCTGACGACCGAGAATTTCGGCGCGACCGCGACCGGCATCGTGTTGAGCGCCTATTTCGTCGGCTTCACCATCGGGGCGGTGGGCTGCGGCAACGTGATCCAGCGCATCGGCCATATCCGCGCCTATGCGGCCTTCGCCGGGCTCGTCATCGTCGGCGCGGCGCTGATGCCGCTCTTCGTCAACCCCGCGGCGTGGATCACCTGTCGTGTCGCGATGGGGATCGGTTGCGTCGGCCTGTTCATCACCACCGAGAGCTGGCTCAACGCAAAGGCCGAGCCGAGCCAGCGCGGGCGGGTGTTCTCGACCTATATGGTCGGCACCTTCCTGGCGCTGGCGGTCGGGCAACTCGTCATCGCCAAGCTTTCCATCGAGTCGGCAGCGGCCTTCCATGTCGTCGGCGCGCTCTTCGCGCTGGCGCTGGTGATGGTCTGCACGACGCGGGCGGAGGCCCCCACCACCCTCGCGGAGTGTGCCTCGCTGCCCTATGGCGATCTGACGCGGCAGGCGCCGGTCGCGGTCGCCGGCTGTGTCGTCAGCGGCATCATCAGCAGCGCCTTCTATGCGCTGGTTCCGGCCTGGATGCTGAACAACGGCATCGCCCAGGGCACGATCGCGCTGTTCATGCTGGTCGCCGTGCTCGGCGGATTGGCGCTGCAGGTGCCGGTCGGACGCCTGTCGGACAGGAATGATCGCCGCCTGGTGCTGGCGGGTCTGGCGCTCGGCTTCGCGGCGGCTGCAATCCTGCTGGTGCTGCTGCCGGCGCGGCTCGCGACCGTGCTGCCGGTCGCGGCGCTGCTCGGCGGCTTCATGTCGACGCTCTATCCGGTCTGCGTCGCCCATGCCTTCGACCGGATGCCGTCCGATCGCGTCGTCGCGGTCAGCGGCCGGCTGATCCTGGTCAGCGGCTTCGGTTCGGCGCTGGGGCCGGTGCTGGGCGCGGCCATCATGGCGCGCTTCGACATCAACGGCCTGCTCTATTTCATGGCGCTGATGACGCTGCTGCTGGCGGCGCTGGCGGGCTTGCGGATCCGCGTCAGGGAGGCGCCGGAGCGGATGGAGCGGCCCTTCGAGATCATCGACCCGATGACCGCGCCGATCTCGCAGGAACCGGAGGCGACCGAGGCGGACGGGTCGCCCCGTCCGGCCGTTGCTTGAGGGGCAGATTTAATCTGACGGTCGGACTTGGCCTGACCGTCAGGCCATGTACTGCCCGCCATTGACCGCGAAGGTAGCCCCCGTGGCGAAGGCGCCCTGCTCGGAGGCGAGGAACACTACCATCGCGGCGATCTCCTCGGGCTTGCCGAGGCGGCCCGCCGGGATGCCGGCGATGACGCGCTTGAGCGCTTCCTCGGGCATGGCGGCGACCATGTCGGTGCCGATATATCCCGGCGTGATCGCGTTGACGGTGATGCCCTTGTTGGCGTTCTCCTGGGCCAGCGCCTTGACGAAGCCGATATCGCCGGCCTTGGCGGCGGAGTAGTTGACCTGGCCCATCTGGCCCTTCTGGCCGTTGATCGAGGAGATCACGATGATGCGGCCGAAGGAGCGGGCGCGCATGCCCTCGATCACCGGCCGGGTCATGTTGAACAGCGAGTCGAGATTGGTGCGGATCACGTCCGACCAGCTCTCCTTGGTCATCTTGTGGAAGAAGCCGTCGCGGGTGATGCCGGCATTGTTGACGAGGATGTCGATCGGCCCGACATCGGCCTCGACCTTGGCGATGCCCGCGGCGCAGGCGTCGTAATCGCCGACATCCCATTTGAACACCGGAATGCCGGTTTCAGCCTGGAATTTGGCGGCGGCTTCGTCATTGCCGGCATAGCTGGCGGCGACCTTGTGGCCGGCCTCCTGCAAGGCGCGGCTGATCGCCGCCCCGATGCCGCGCGTTCCCCCCGTAACCAATGCCACCTTCGTCATGCCCGTTCCTCCTCGTTGGCGGTCTCAGCGCCGCATTATTGTTCCGACAGCTTCAGATCGGGCGTGTAGGGCCCGTCGACGTCCTTGATGATCGCCTGGCCGCAGACGACGCGCTGTTCCTTCGCGTCGAACGTCAGGGTCGGATGGCCGTACAGCACCCAGCCCCGGCTCAGCGCCTCTGAGACCCGATGACAGAAGGAGGCGTCATCGGGGCCGGTGAGGTAGCGGTAGAGCGTCGTCTGACGCGCCATGCCGTTCTCAGCGCTCCAGCGCCATGGCGACGCCCATGCCGCCACCGATGCAGAGCGTCGCGAGGCCCTTCCTGGCGTCGCGGCGCTTCATCTCGTAAAGCAGCGTGTTGAGGATGCGCGCGCCCGAGGCGCCGATCGGGTGGCCGATCGCGATGGCGCCGCCGTTGACGTTGACGCGTTCCGGATCGAGCCCCAGCTCGCGCACGCACGGGATCGCTTGGGCGGCGAACGCCTCGTTCAGCTCGATC
>DATDBB010000270.1:0-15174 GCA_036525085.1 Allobosea sp. | reverse complement strand
CGCGGTCGCGTTGCCGAGCTCGAATTCCGCGAGCTGAGCTGATGGCCGCTTCCGCGCAAACTCCAACTGCGCCGGCGACGGATCGATTCCCTTCAGAACGGAGGGGGCACAGCGATCGTAGATCATCTGGGTCGAGGCGCCATTGCCGCAACCGACATCCAACCAGCGCAGGCCTTGTCGTGGAGCGAGCCAATCGAGGACGATGTCGCCGGCAAGGCGGCTCCATTTGCCCATCATCTGCTCGTAGGCGGCTCCGTCGTTGAATACGATCGGCTGTTCAGTCATCTCGGCAATCCTCCGAGGACGGGAGCGGCAAACCATCCGGCTGGAAAGACGCAGGCGCAAGGTCTAACTGCAGTACTCACCATGGAGACGACGATGCCGCAGACCTGGATGATCACCGGCGCCAATCGCGGCATCGGCCTTGCCCTGACGATGGAACTGGTGCGGCGGGGCGACCATGTCATCGCCGCCGCACGCGATCCCTGGGGCGGCGCGCTGGCCGAACTCGCCGCCGAGCATGTCGCGACGCTGACGCTGTTCGAACTCGACGTGACGTCCGACGAGAGCATCGCGGGGGCAAGAGCCGGGCTCGAAGGCCGCCCGATCGACGTGCTCCTGAACAATGCCGGCGTCTACGGGCCGCGTGACCGGCAGAGCGCCTTCGAGATGGATTTCGACGCCTGGCGCGAGGTCTTCGAGGTCAATGTCTACGCGCCCTTGCGGGTTGCCCAGGCATTCCTGCCGAACGTCGAGGCGGGCGCGAGCCGCAAGATCGTGACGATCTCCAGCCGCATGGGCTCGATCGGCGGCAACCCGTCCGGCAACATTGCCTATCGCTCGTCCAAGGCGGCGGTGAACATGACGATGGTCGCCTTCGGCAATGCGGTTCGCGAGCGCGGCATCACGCAGCTCCTGTTCCATCCCGGCTGGGTCCGCACCGACATGGGCGGCGGCGGGGCCGATATCGCGCCGTCCGAGAGCGCGGCAGGCCTGATCGCGACGATCGACGCGTCCGGCATGGCCCAGACCAACAGCTTCCGCACCTGGCAGGGCGAGACGATCCCCTGGTGAGCGCTTCGGTCTGCCCGCGGGAGGCTGCACCCCGGCATGCATGATCCGGGGCTGGACCAACCGCGCGCGCCTGCAGCACTCTGTGCCGGCACGCGCCCGAGCAGTGGCGCGATCGAAGCCGATCGGCTCGGGAGGGAACGGCATGGCGGACGCAGCGGATATTTTCGATCTGGAGACGCTCAGGACCAAGCTCTATTCGGCGGTGCTGTCGGATGTGCTGGACCAGCTCGGCTCGCCCAACCAGGCGCTGAAGCCTTTCGTCAGGCCGCTCGACGAGGCCTCGATCCTGTGCGGCTTCGCCCGGACGGGCCTCTACATGAAGCGCTATCACTTTCCGGAGGGCCATAATCCCTACGCGCTCGAGATGGACCTGATCGACAGTCTGAAGCCGGGCGAGGTCGCCGTGCTCGGCTGCGACGGGCCGACCGACCGCATCGCTCCCTGGGGCGAACTGCTGACCACGGCTTCCATGGTGCGTGGTGCGGCGGGTTGCCTGACGGACGGGCTGGTGCGCGACATTCGCCGCATCAAGGAGCTGAAGTTCCCGCTCTTCCATGGCGGCATCGGCCCGCTCGATACCAAGGGCCGCGCCGAGATGATGGCCATGGACGAGCCGATCGAGGTCGCTGGCGCGCGGGTCGAGCCGGGCGACTTCATCTTTGGCGATGCCGACGGCGTCGTCGTGGTTCCCAAGCGCCTTTTTCGCGAGGCGGTGACGCTGGCGCTGTCCAAGATCGAGGCTGAGGACACGACGCGCGACGAACTCCTGGCGGGCGCGAGCCTGCGATCGGTATTCGAGCGTCACGGCGTTCTTTAGCGCGCCGGGGCTGGAAAGGCGTTCGCGGCGCGACGGTTGATAATCGGCTAATCGATTGAATTATATCGGATTTGGCCTGTGCGTTAACCTGTCGTTCGTTCGCATCTGCGACACAGCCGCCAATACTGACCAAGGCGGCCTCGACGATGCGCAGACTGGGACTGACGGGGAAAATCATCCTGCTCTTCGCCCTCTTGAGTCTGGCGGCGGGCGCCGGCCTCGTCAGCGCCGTGCGTGGCCTGGATGCCGTTCACGGCATCGACAGGGAAGCGCTGGACACACTCGAGCTCGCCAATCGGGCCGCGTTGCTCACCAACCGCGTGACACATGCCTCATTGCTCAGCCGGTTCGAGCAAGAGGCGACCGACCGCGAGGTCGAGACTGCGCTCGATCAACTCGATGGCGCAGTGGAACTGGTCGATGCGGCGCGTGCAAACCTGATGTCGTCGCTGCCCGAAGCGATGCTGCAAGCCAACCCGACGCTTGATCCGAGCCTGAGGACCTTCATGTCCTTCCAGCGCGACATCGTCGATATCGGCCGTCGCGTTTCCGCCAAGGCCGCGTTCGTCGAGGCGGGAGCGGATGCCGCGCGGGAGAATGTCCACCGGATCATCGCAACGACCTCGACGATGCGCGATGAACTCGGGACCATGGCGCGCGATGCCACCAAGAGGGCTGCCGACCTCGCCGATCAGGTGCGCCGGCGGACGACCCTGATCGCCCTGCTGCTGCCGCTTGCCGGCGGCGCGCTGGCCTTCATCCTGCTCCGGCTGCACCTGACGAGGCCGCTGCGCGACCTCATGGCGGCGATCGCCCGGGCGACGTCGTCCAATACGCTGATCGAGGTTCCGCATCAGGGGCGGGCCGACGAGATCGGCCAGCTCGCGCGGACCGTGCGAGCGCTCAGTGAGGTGCGCGCGACGCTGGTCACGCGCGATGCCGAGGCCGGCCTGGAGCAACAGCGTCGGCAGGAGCGGACGCAGGAATTGCAGCGGATCGCCGACGAGTTCGAGCAGCGCCTGGGCACGCTTCTCGGCGAGATCGCCGGTTCGAGCGATGTCCTGCGCACCGCCCTGCAGGACTCGGCCGTTCGGGTCCATCAGGTTTCGCGGAGCGCCGAGACCGCGGCCTCGTCCGTTGCCGGGGCCGGCGAGGACGCGCAGCGCAGCAGCGAGGCGGCGCTGCGGCTGGAGGCCGTGATCGGCCAGATCAATGCCGAGGTCCGCCGGGTTTCCGTCATGGCCACGGCTGCGACGCGGGACGCGGCGGGCACTACGGCGCTCGTTCAACGCCTGACCGACAACGCCTCCCAGATCCGCGAGGTCGTCGGGCTGATCGAGGCGATCGCCCGCCAGACCAATCTGCTCGCCCTCAACGCCACGATCGAGGCGGCGCGCGCCGGCGTTCATGGCCGCGGCTTCGCCGTCGTCGCGAGCGAGGTCAAGGAACTGGCGGGGCAGACGGGCGAGGCGACGGCCCGGATCGTCGCCCGCATCTCGCTGGTCAACGAAGCGCTGTCGCATGCCGCCGAAGCGGTCTCGGCGATCGCCACCAGCGTCGGTGCCGTCGAGCAGACCAGCACCGAGATCTCGACCATGGTCGGCTCACATGCGGAACTGCTCGGCTCGCTCGGAGAGACGGTTTCGCGCATCTCTTCGGTCACCGGAACGGCCGCCGGCGCCATGTCGGAGATCGCCATCGCCAATGCCCAGACGGTTGCCCAGGCGGATATGGGCGCGGCGAGTGCGCGGGCGCTCGACAAGCGTATCGGCGCGCTGCAGCGGGAGGCCTTCGATTTCGCCCGGCGTTTGCGGGCGGCGTGACGGCAGCGCGCCTTCGTTCTTCGCCCAAGCCGCTCTTGCCATCGGCGCGCGACTCGTCCCCATCTGCGGCATGATCTCGCTTCGTTCGATCCCAGCATGAGTTGGTCGCCGCAACAGGATGCCGCGCTGAGCGCCGTCGCGCGCTGGCTCCAGGCCGGCGAGCCGCAGCTTTTCCGCATGTTCGGCTATGCCGGCACCGGCAAGACCACCTTGGCGCGCCATATCGCCGAGGCGGTCGACGGCGATGTCGCCTTCGCGGCCTTCACCGGCAAGGCCGCGCTGGTGCTGCGCAACAAGGGCTGCGTCGGCGCGCAGACGATCCATTCGCTGATCTATCGTTCGCGCGGCGTCGACGAGGAGAGCCCGACCTTCGTGCTCAACCGCGAAAGCGCTGCCGCCAAGGCCAAGCTGATCATCATCGACGAATGCTCGATGGTGGACGAGGATCTCGGCCGGGACCTGCTCTCCTTCGGCACGCCGGTGCTGGTGCTCGGCGACCCCGCGCAGTTGCCGCCGGTCAAGGGCGGCGGCTTCTTCACCGAATCCGAGCCCGACATCATGCTGACCGAGGTGCATCGTCAGGCGGCCGACAACCCGATCGTGCGGATGTCGATGACGGTGCGCGAGGGCGGGCGGCTCGATGTCGGGGATTATGGCAAGAGCCGCGTCATCCGCCGCAGCGAGGTCGACCCGGAGCTGGTGATGAGCGCCGACCAGGTTCTGGTCGGGATGAACAAGACTCGGCGCAACTACAATGCCCGGATGCGCCAGATCATGGGCCGCACGGACACCGTTCCCGTCGCCGGCGAAAAGCTGGTCTGCCTGCGCAACGACAAGAGCAAGGGCCTGCTCAATGGCGGCTCATGGATCGTTCAGGAGCTGAAGACCTCGAAGAAGGGCCTCGTCACCATGCGGGTGACGCCGGAAGACGATCCTTCGGCCAAGCCGGTGAAGGTCTCGGTTCTCCCGAACTTCTTCGACGGCACCGAGGACGAGATTCCTTGGGAGCTACGCAAGCACACCGACGAATTCACGTTCGGCTACGCCCTGACCGTGCACAAGGCGCAGGGCTCGCAATGGAACGACATCGTGCTGTTCGACGAGAGCTTCGCCTTCCGCGAGCACCGGGCGAGGTGGCTCTATACGGGGCTGACGCGGGCGGCGGAGACGATCACGGTGGTGGTTTAGGGACCGCGCAGAACGATGACCCCAGGCAGTTCGCTGCTTCCACGAGAAGCGCGCAGTTGCAACGACGAAGGATATGCCTGCATGACCAAGGAATTCACCGGGAAACGCGTGATCGTGATGGGCGGCAGCCGTGGCATCGGCCGTTCGATCGCGCTCGGATTTGCCGCTGGCGGCGCGTCCGTTTCGATCTGCGCCCGGAGCGCGGGCCCGCTCGAAGCGACGCGCCGCGAGATCGAGGCGCTTGGCGCGACGGCGCATGGGGCCAGCGTCGACCTCGCCGATGCGGCTGCGATCGAGGCCTATGTGCCCGAGGCCGTAGCGGCGCTGGGCGGGCTGGACATCCTCGTCAACAACGCCTCGGGCTTCGGCCATTCCGATGACGAGGAGGGTTGGGCGGCCTCGATCAATGTCGACATGATGGCTGTTGTCCGTGGCAGCCATGCGGCGATCCCCCATATGAAGCCGGGTTCGTCGATCGTGAACGTGTCGTCGATCTCGGCCCTGCGGGCCTCGTCGCGCGCGGCGCCCTACGGCGCCATCAAGGCGGCGGTGATGCACTACACCGCGAGCCAGGCGAAGATGCTGGCGCGGAAGGGCATTCGGGTGAACGGCGTCGCCCCCGGTTCGATCGAGTTTCCCGGCGGGACATGGGAGGATCGCAAGACGTCGAACCCGGAACTCTATCAGTCGACGCTGGCCAGCATCGCCTTCGGACGGATGGGCAAGCCGGAGGAGGTCGCGGAAGTCGTTCTCTTCCTCGCCTCCGGCAAGGCCAGCTGGGTCACCGGCCAGACGGTCGTGGTCGATGGCGGGCAGCTCGTCGGGCCTTGACCCAGCCCATCCCCGCTTCGTGACGTCGATGGAGCTGAGGCGTCGTCATCGCGCCGGAAAGCGGCAGGTGCCGCTTCCGGTGCGTGCATCGTTCGTTACAGCGCCTGCGACGTCGTTCCTTTCGCCACGATCGGCCCGGTCGGACGGCCTGTCGGCGAGCCGGTCGCGTTCTCGATCGTAATCTCGAAGAGTTGGTCCTTGCCGAGCGGCAATTGATCCAGCCTCAGCGGCGTCGTGCGGGCGCGGTCGATCAGGCCGACGGAGCGGGGGCCGACGGCGCGATCCCAGAGTGTCCAGATTTCCAGCGCCTTGCCTTCCGGCACCGCGATATTCTGGAGCGGCACCATCTCGACGCGTCCATCGGGATAGGTGTTGACGACGGCGGCCGCGATGTTGGCGTCGGTCAACAGCACGGCGACCATGACGGGCTGGCGCTTCGCGCGGTCGAGCGCGCCGTTCAGCCCGATCGCGAGCAGAAGGGCGGCGAGCGCGCCGGCCAGCGCCGCGCCGCGCCAGACGAAGAGGCTGTTCCACCAGTCGGCCAGGGTATGGCCGGCCTTCGTCGCCTTGAGCCGCCCGCGTTCGGCGGCGGGCAGGATCGCCGCGATCTCCGCTTCGATCCGTGGCCAGAGGCCGGGTGATGGCGGGATTTGCGGTGCGGTGGCGTCGATGGCGTGGAGGTGGCTGCGCCAGCTCTCGACGGAGGCCGCGAGCGCCGGCTCGCGTTCGATGCGGTGTTCGAGCGCGGTGCGGTCGGCGCCCTCGACGAGGCCGAGCGCATATTCACCCGCGATCGCATCGTGCTCCTGCGGTGTCTCGTTTCGATTCGAGGAAGGGCTCATCCGAGGCACTCCTTCAGGGAGATCAGAGAGCGCCGGATCCAGGATTTGACGGTGCCGATCGGCAGCTTCAGCCGGCCGGCGATCTCGCCATGGGTCAGGCCCTGGACGAAGGCGAGCAGCACGAGGCCGCGCCGCTGCGGGGGCAGCGTCTCGAGGCAGGCGTGCAGCGCCTTGGCGTCCGACAGCTTCGACATCACGGTCTCGGGATCGTCCTCTTCGCTCGCCATCTCTTCGGCGATGGGGGCATCGCTCGTTTCCGTCCGCTTCTCGTCGCGCAGGATCGAGAGAGAGCGGTTGCGCAGGATCGCATAAATCCAGGTCAGGCCGGCGCCGCGCTGCGGATCGAACCGCGCGGCATGCCGCCAGATCAGGACGAAGGCGTCCTGCACCGCCTCCTCGGCGAGCGCGCGGCGCTTCAGCAAACGCTGCGCTACTCCGATCATACGCGGCGACTCGGCGTCGTAGATGCGCCGGAGTGCAGATTTATCTCCGGAGGCGCAGGCCAGCAGCGCCGCCTCGATCTCCCCTGACTTTTCCGTCAACGCGACGCCCCCCGCCATCCTCGTCTCGTTCCGGCATCAGCCCGAGAGAGCGAATGCCAACCCCGGTCTACGCGGCGGGTTCCCGTTCGGATGCGGATTTCTTCTTTATTTTTCAGCCCGCATCCGCTTCGCCCAGCCTCGCATATCCGCTCCGAGTGCCGCGGCCACCACCTGCCCGAGCGGTACCTCTACATCAATCGGAGGAAGACGACATGACCAGGACCACACGCCTTGCGCTGATCGCCTCGACCATCCTCGGCGCCTCCTTCGCCGCCTCGCTGTCCGCCCAGGCCGCCATGCTGGCCGCGCTGACCGGCGACGACACCCTCACCATGATCGACACCGCGACCCAGAAGGCCGGCAAGTCGATGAAGGTCACTGGCATCTCCGGCAAGATCGCCGGCATCGATGTCCGGCCCGCCGACGGCATGCTTTACGCCCTGACCACGGACGGCACGATCTACACGGTCGATTCCGCCGGCAAGGCGACGATGAAGTCCAAGATGGACACCGTGCTCGCCTCCAGCGCCATGGCGACCGTCGATTTCAACCCGGCGGCCGACCGCCTGCGCGTCATCGGCTCGGACGGCACCAATCTTCGCGTCAATGTCGAGGACGGCAAGACCACCGTCGATGGCAAGCTGAAATTCGCCGAGACCGACATGCACAAGGGCGAGACGCCGATGATTGTCGCCGGCGCCTACAGCAATTCGGTGAAAGGCACCAAGGAGACGGCGCTCTACGACATCGACGGCAAGATCGGTGGGCTGCTCAAGCAGGCGCCGCCGAATGACGGCGTGCTCGGCGCCATCGGCAAGCTCGGCGCGATGCCGAAGGCGATCGCTTTCGACATCGAAACCGCGGCGGATGGAACGAATACCGGCTGGCTCCTCGCGGACGGTGCCCTGCACAAGGTCGATCTCGCCACCGGCAAGGCCTCGATGGTTGGAAAGGTGATCGGGCTCAGCGCGTCGGTGCGTGATGTCGCGGCGCTTCCGGCGATGTGATCAACCCGATCCTGACCAACCATTCGGGAACCGCCGCCTCGCAAGGGGCGGCGGTTTTCTTTGGATTTCGGCCGAATTCCACGCACTGCTCCTTCTCGTATTCTGGCGATGCCCCGCATTCTTGCGTTTTGCTTCTGGTTTTCGCCACAGTTCTGCGGCCAGACTGCACCCGTTCGACGAAGACGAGCGGAGGCGACCGCATGGCGAGCCCGTCCGAAATGCGTAGCGACAGCGTGGGACTGCAGCGTTTCGGTCTCGGCTTCGGGTTGGGTCAGAGCGCGGATATCCGAGCGACGGCACGCGACCGGCTGCTGGCCGAGATCGACCGGCACACGCTGCCGCAGCCGGCCGGCCTGCCGTTTTCCGGCGCAGCCGAGATCGGGGCTGCGCTCTATGCCTTCGAGGATCGCGAGCGGATCGAGCGCGAGGCGCGCAGATCGACCCAGAACATGGCCACGCAGAATGCGGGCACGCAGGTCGCCGCCGCCCAGCCTGTTCCGACCACGAACCAGAACCAGATGGCGCAGCCGAAGCCGGCGAACGAGCCGGCGCTGCCCTACCGGACCTATCGCGACGAGGTTTCGGCGCGGGTGCGGCTCGCGCTGGAAGCCGAAACGGGCTTCGGCGAGCGGCTGGTGCAGTTCTGGTCGAACCATTTCTGCATCGGCGCGACCAAGAGCAACATGACGCGGATCATGGCCGGCGCCTATGAGCGCGAGGCGATCCGGCCGCATGTCTTCGGCCGTTTCGAGGAGATGCTGGTCGCAGCCGAGAGCCACCCCGCGATGCTCGATTTCCTCGACAACCGGCTTTCGATCGGTCCGGCCTCGCCGGTCGGCAAAAGGCGCGGGCGCGGGCTCAACGAGAACCTCGCCCGCGAAATCCTCGAATTGCACACGTTGGGCGTCTCGGGCGGCTATGCGCAGGTCGACGTCACCAATCTCGCCCGCATCATCACCGGCTGGACGGTCGTCGGCCGGGAGGCGGTGCTGGGCTTTCCGGGCTCATTTGCCTTCAATGCCGGGCTGCACGAGCCCGGCGAGCCGCCGCTGCTCGGCAAGCCTTATGGCCAACCGGGCAAGGAAAAGGGGCTCGCTGCTTTCGGCGATCTCGCGCGCCACCCGGCGACGGCCGATTTCGTCGCGATCAAGCTCGTCCGGCATTTCGTCGCGGATGAGCCGCCGCCCGCGCTGGTGCGCGATCTCGCGGCCGTGTTCCGTCGGACCGAGGGCGACCTGGCGGCGGTGTCGCAGGCCCTGATCGAGTCGAATGCCGCCTGGGCGGCCGAGCCGACCAAGATCCGCTCGCCGCAGGAGTTCCTGATCGCGGCCTTCCGGGCGCTCGGGCGGAAACCCGATTTCGGCCAGATCATCGGGCCGCTCAACGCGATGGGCCAGCCCTTCTGGCAGCCTTCGGGCCCGAACGGCTATCCCGATACGAACGATGCCTGGGCCTCGCCCGAGGGCGTCAAGACACGCATCGACGTCGCCTCGGGCTGGGGCCGGCAGGCGGCGGGCAGCGTGCCCGATCCGCGCGCGCTCGCCGAGGAGGCGCTCGGACCGCTGCTCTCGTCCGAGACGCGGCAGGCGGTGGCGCGGGCCGAGAGCAAGCCGCAGGCGCTGGCGCTGCTGCTGATGTCGCCCGAATTCCAGCGGAGGTGAGGCCGATGCTCGATGACGACGACGATTGCGAACGGATGACGCCCTCGCGCCGGGCCATGCTGGGCGCAGCAGGCGCGCTGTTCGCCTGGTCCTTCGTGCCGAAATTCGCCTATGCGGCGGCGGGCAGCCGTGATCCGCGCTTCCTCTTGGTGGTGCTGCGCGGCGCGCTCGACGGGTTGTCGGCCGTGCCGCCGATCGGCGATCCCGATTACGCGGCGTTGCGCGACGACATTGTACTCACGCGCGACGGGCCGGATGCGGCGCTGCCGCTCGACGGCTTCTTCTACCTCCATCCGGCGATGCCGAATCTGGCGCGCCTCTATGCGTCTGGACACGCCGCGATCGTCCATGCGGCGGCCACGGGCTATCGCGAGCGCTCGCATTTCGACGGGCAGGACGTGCTGGAGAGCGGCCAGCAGGGACCCGGCAAGACCGATAGCGGCTGGCTCAACCGGCTGATTGCCAGCTTGCCGCCGGGGGAGGGCATTTCGCAGCGCGGCGTGCTCGGCGTCGGCGTCGTGCCGCCGTTGGTCGTGCGCGGTGAGGCGCCGATCCTGGGCTGGGCGCCGCCGCGCATGGCGCGCGCGGGGCAGGACCTGATCCAGCGATTGGGAGATCTCTACGGCCAGCGCGATCCGGCGCTGGCAAGGGCTCTTTCCCAAGCGAACCTGACCGAGGGCATCGCGCAGCGGCGCGGCATGAGCGGCGAGGTCAAGGGTGGTGGTGGTCCAGACAGCGCCGACGGTATGAAGCGCATCGCGGAGGGAGCGGCCGCGCTGGTCGGCGCCGATGACGGGCCGCGCATCGCCGCGCTGGCTTTTGAAGGTTGGGACACACACGCGAACGAAGGCGGGGCCAAGGGGCGGCTGGCGCAGTTGCTCGGCGGTCTCGACGGCGCGCTGGCGAGCTTCGAGACGGGATTGAGCCCGGTCTGGAAGGACACCGTCGTGATGGTGGTGACGGAGTTCGGCCGGACGGCGAAGGTCAACGGCACGGTCGGCACCGATCACGGCACCGGCACCGTCGCCTTCCTGGTCGGCGGCGCGGTCAAGGGCGGGCGGATGATCGTCGACTGGCCCGGGCTGAAGCCGGAACAACTCTACGAGAAGCGCGACCTGAAGCCGACGACGGATATCCGCGGCGTGGCGAAGGGCGTGGTGTCCGAGTTGTTCGGGCTGTCGGGGCCGGTGCTGGCGGAGAAGGTGTTTCCGGGCAGCGGCGGCATCGGGCCGATGGCGGGGCTGGTGGGTTGAACCCTTCTCCCCCGAGGGGAGAAGGGCCTCACGCCCAGGCGCGCTGCTTCAGCTTCTCTTCGAAAGCCGCGATCTTCGGGGCCTTCTCCATGGTCAGGCCGATGTCGTCGAGGCCGTTCATTAGGCAGTGCTTGCGGAACGGGTCGATGTCGAATTTCACCGTGCCGCCGTCGGGGCCCTTGATCTCCTGCTTGTCGAGATCGACCGTCAGCGTCGCGTTCGAGCCGCGATCGGCATCGTCGAACAGCTTCTCGAGGTCCTCAGGGGAGACCACGATCGGCAAAATGCCGTTCTTGAAGCAGTTGTTGTAGAAGATGTCGGCGAAGCTCGTGGAGATCACGCAGCGGATGCCGAAGTCGAGCAGAGCCCAGGGCGCGTGCTCGCGCGACGAGCCGCAGCCGAAATTATCGCCGGCGACCAGGATCTCCGACTTGCGGTAGGCCGGCTGGTTCAGCACGAAATCGGGGTTCTCCGAACCGTCGTCCTTGTAGCGCATCTCCGAGAACAGCGCGGTGCCGAGCCCGGTGCGCTTGATCGTCTTGAGGTACTGCTTGGGGATGATCATGTCGGTGTCGACATTGATCACCTTCAAGGGCGCGGGGGTCGAGGTCAGCGTGGTGAAGGGCTGCATGGGAAACTCCTGATCGTCAGTCCTTTAGCCGAACTGCGGGGCGCGGGAAAGGTGGCGCAAGCCCCTGACGGCATTGCGTTCGCGTCAATTCGCGGCGGTCAGATGTAGGCGATGTAGCGCCCGGCGGCGGCGACACCGAGCCAGATGAGCAGCGAGAGCGCGGCGGGCAGCCGCGCGGCGCGGGCGGTCATGCCGGGATAGCCGCGCTTCAGCGCCCGTTCCATCCAGAACACATTCAGCAACCCGATCGCGATCAGGGCAAGCTTGATCTGGAACGAGGGGTTCTTGACGATCGCGCTCGCCTCCGGCGTGAACAGGACGATGCCGCTGGCGAGCAGCATGCAGAAGGCGCCGATCGCGACGGGGCGGAAACGGCGGATGACGGCTTCCGTCGCGTCCTCGCGCAACGCGCCGAGAATGCGCAGATCCATGATCGCGACGCTGGAGAAGAAGGTCAGCACTGCCAGCACATGCACGACATTGGCGATCGGATAGATCAGCACGGCGTCACGGATGGCGAGGCCGAAGGCCGAATGCTCGAGCCCCTGCAGAATGGCGATGCCGGCATGCTCCACGCGGGCTCACCTCAGCTCGAAGCGCTTGCCGGCAACCTCGATCCATTCCGCCCGCATCTCGCCCGGCTTGAGGCGACTGGGATAGCCATAGGCGGTGATCGTCGTGCCGACCTTGATCAGGTCCTGCACGGCGCCGCGCGCCTGCATGCGCGAGGGCGGCGCGAGGGTCAGCTCCCAGTCCTTGCCGTCGGCGGTGATGTCGGCATGGACATGGGGATTGACGTATTCGAGCGTCTTGACCGGCCCGGTCAGCGTCACCGGGTTCTGGGCGTCATAGGAGCCCCAGCCGTGATGGGCGAAGGCCGCGGCGGGAAGGGCGAGTGCGAAGGCGGCAAGGGCGAGGCGGCGCATGGCACGTTCTCCGCGTTCGTGATCCACCCCGGAGGTTAGAGCCGTTCGACGCGGCGTCAATGCGACGCCGTTCACAGTTGCGCGGTCAGCAGCTTGAAGCTGGCGAAGGCGAAGAAGGCTGCGAGGACCGCTTCCGCCCGGCGCCGGATCCGGCGATAGCCCGCGATCATCGGCGCGCTGGAAAACAGGATCGCATAGCCCTGATTGATCAGGAGCGAGATCAGCCCGCAGCCGATGACGATGGCATAGGCGAGCAGCGCCGGTGCATCGGGGCGCAGGCCGAGCGCGATGATCGCCGTCCAGCTCAGGATCGCCTTGGGATTGGTGATGTGCATGAGATAGCCGCGCAGGAAGGTGCGGCGTCCCGAGACGGCAGCCTTGGGCGCTGGCATGTCCGCCCGCATGGCTGAACGGGCCGAGCGCCAGGCCAGAAAGAGCAGATAAAGCCCGCCGACGATCTTGATGGCGTAGAGTGCGCCGGGATGCCCCGCGACGAGCGCCGAGACGCCGATGGCGGCCAGGACGCCCCAGGTGAGGGAGCCCGCGGTGACGCCGAGCGCCAGAGTCATGCCGGCCCGGCGGCCGCGCTCCATCGAGGTCGCCATCACCGCCAGATTGCTCGGGCCGGGGCTGGCGACGGCCAGGATGAAGGCTGAATAGACGAGGGTCAGGGCCGGCAGGTGGTTCATGAATTCGTCGAGCATCGTCTACCGCTCCGCCTCGGCACTGGCTTCGATGGCTTCCATGTCCTCGTCGGAGAAGCCGAAATGGTGGCCGATCTCATGGACCAGCACATGGGTGACGATGCCGCCGAGAGTCTCGTCGTTCTCCGACCAGTAATCGAGGATCGGCCGGCGATAGAGATGGATCGTGTTGGGCATCTGGCCGGTCTGCGGGGCATAGCCCTGCTGCGGCAGCCCGACTCCGGTGAACAGGCCGAGGATGTCGAAGGGGCTTTCGGCCCCCAGTTCCTTGCAGACGTCGTCGTCGGGAAATTCCGTGACGTTGAAGATGACGTCGGCGCAGAGCGCGCGGAATTCGTCGGGCAGGCGGTCGAAGGCGGCCTGGGCGAGTTCCTCGAAATCGGCGAGGGAAGGCGCCTTCGCATCGTCCCAGCCGAAGTCGCGCGCCCCTGCCGAGGCCTTGATCACCGGAACGCTTCCCATCACCAGACCTTGAGCTGATGGCCCAGCCACCAGGCCAGCACGATCACGCCGATCAGCGACAGGAAACGGCCGATGCGCCGGCCCCAGAGTTCGATCTTGTCGCCCTCGGGTGCGTCGCCGCCGGTGAAATGATCGGCCGCCCGGCCCATGGAGGAGCCGAGCAGGCTTTCGCTGTCGCGCTTGACGCGGTCGAGCGCGGCTTGCGCCTCGGCGGCGCGGGCGGCTTCGCGGGGATCCTTCGACATGGCGCTCTCTCCCCGCGAAACGCTTCAGCCCAGCGTCCTCACATCGACGAAGTGGCCGACGAGCGCAGCCGCCGCCGCCATCTGCGGCGAGACCAGATGCGTGCGGCCGCGATAGCCCTGGCGACCCTCGAAATTGCGGTTCGAGGTCGAGGCGGCGCGCTGGCCGGGCTTGAGCTGGTCGGGGTTCATGCCGAGGCACATCGAGCAGCCGGGCTCGCGCCATTCGAAGCCGGCGGCGAGGAAGATCTTGTCCAGCCCCTCGGCCTCGGCCTGCTGCTTCACCAGGCCGGAGCCCGGGACGATCATGGCGTAGTCGAGCGAGCCGGCGATCTTCTTGCCCTCGACGATCTTGGCAACGGCCCTCAGATCCTCGATGCGGCCATTGGTGCAGGAGCCGATCCAGATCACGTCGAGCGGGATGTCGGTCATCTTGGTGCCGGCGGTGAGGCCCATATAGTCGAGCGCGCGCTGCTTGGACGAGCGCTTGGTCTCGTCCTCGATCAGCGCGGGGTCCGGCACGGCGCCCGCGACCGAGATGACGTCCTCGGGGCTCGTGCCCCAGGAGACGATCGGCGGCAGGTTGTTGGCGTCGAGCTTCACGATGCGGTCGAAATGGGCGCCCTCGTCGGTGTAGAGCGTTTCCCAATAGCGCTGTGCCTCGTCCCAGGCCGCGCCCTGCGGGGCCTTCGGCCGGCCCTTGAGATAGGCATAGGCCTTCTCGTCGGGGGCGACCATGCCGGCGCGGGCGCCGCCCTCGATCGACATGTTGCAGACCGTCATGCGGCCTTCCATCGTCAGCGCGCGGATCGCGTCGCCGGCATATTCCAGCACATAGCCGGTGCCGCCGGCGGTGCCGATCTCGCCGATGATGGCCAGGATGATGTCCTTGCCGGTGACGCCGTCGGGCAGCACGCCATCGACGACGGCGCGCATGTTTTTCGCTTTCTTCTGGATCAGCGTCTGCGTCGCCAGCACGTGCTCGACTTCAGAGGTGCCGATGCCATGCGCCAGCGCGCCGAACGCGCCATGCGTCGAGGTGTGGCTGTCGCCGCATACGATGGTGGTGCCGGGCAGGGTGAAGCCCTGCTCGGGGCCGATCACGTGCACGATGCCCTGACGCTTGTCGTGTTCGTTGAAATACTCGATGCCGAATTCCTTGGCGTTATCG
>DATDBB010000269.1:0-16439 GCA_036525085.1 Allobosea sp. | reverse complement strand
GTTCTTCGTCGTGCTCTCAAAGGACGACAAGGCGCTGGGGGCCTCGAATTTCCTGGCGGGAGGTCGGGGCAGGCTCGGAGCCGATTCCGACCCGGAGGAACTGGCCGCGTTGGGCGCAATCGTGATCGATATGACCGAGGTCAAGGGACTCGATTCGAGCAATCACGGCAAATTCGCGCAACTGGCTGCTGTTGCGCCCAGGCTCACCGCGGTCCTCGAGAGCGGCGTTGCGAGGCAACGCACGCCGGCGAGCGCCCAGGAAATTGCGGGAGGGTCGCTCGAAGCAATCGTCAAGCTGCCGATCACCATCATCGGCGCTCCGTTCCGGCTTCTCGCTGGCGGGGGCTGAACCCAGGCCATCCTTTGCCGCGGCCGGCGACGATGCCCCAACTTGCAAGTTGTTCTTTATTGGACGCAAGCGGCCTGATCACGCTGCTTCGGCAATGCGGGATTTATGGAGTAGCGTGGTTCTCCTACGGCAAAGGTCACACGTTCGAATCGTGTCTGCGACGATACCGGCCGCCCGATGATCATGCTGCTCTCGGAAGGTCAGCTGAGCGGCCACAAGGGCGCAAGCCTCGTGCTCGCCGCTATGCCGCCTGCCAAGCTGCCGTATTCGCAGTGCGCAATCAGGTGCCCGCGACATCGACCTCGATCAGGATCGCATCGTGGCGCCAATATTCGAAGTCGCAGTCGCGGATGCCGCTGTCGAGCCCTTGATTGACGCGCGTCACGAGCAGCGCCGGGCTGCCGCCGGCCACGCGCAACATGGCTGCAGCATCGCCGCTCACCGCCGTCGGCGTGATCTGATACTTCATCCGGCCATAGTGAAAGCCGTAGTTGTCGCGATAGAGTTCCGTCAGCGACGCCGACAGGTCGTGCTCGAAAAGGCCCGGGAAGACGTCGGCCTGAAAATAATGCTCGACATAGAGCACCGCGCGCCCGTCGATCGAGCGCACGCGCCGGATGCAGCCCATCTTCGTGCCCGCCGGGATGTCGAGCAATTCGACGACACAGGCGGGCGGGCGGACGATCTGCCTGTCTATGACGCGGGTGCTCGGGACGCGGCCCTGCTGCAGTGCCGACAAGGTGAAATGCCCGCGCGATTGGGGATCATAGACGAAGCGAGGCGGTGACACGAACCAGCCGCGCCGCTCCTCCCTGTAGATCAGGCCCTCGGCTTCGAGCTGGATGAGTATCTCGTGCAGCGTGACGCGCGAGGTCTCGAACTCGAGGCAGAGCTGCCGCTCGGATGGCAGCCGTTCGCCGAGCTTGTACGCATCGCTGCCGATGCGCGCCTGGATCGCCAGCTTGATCGCCTTGACGCGTCCCCGGCCATCGGCCCGCGGGCCGCGTTTGGCGTGCGCGCCGTCACCGCCCGTCGGCCTGTTCAAATTCCGCACTGTCACCACCGTGTCATTCAGCCGTCAAGGAGCCGTTCTAGCTTTTGGTTAACTGGACTAGTCCAGATACAATAAGACAATATATTACAATAGCTTAGATTGAATCATCTCTCCCTGGAGGCTTTTGCCATGTCCAACGCTACCCTGTCCGCTGCCGGCGCGACGCCGCTCAATGCGATGCTTGTCAAAAAAGGCGGCGAGCCACAATCGATCAACCTCGTCGAGAAATTCGGCGAAGGCTACGCCTTCGCCGTCGAGGGCACGAACGACGCCGCGGTTGCGGCCAGCGTCGACGCCAACGGAGTGCTGACCCTGAATTATGGTGCGCTCGGCCATTCCGACATCCGCATCGTCGCGACCGCGCCCGATGGCTCGACCATGACCGACGGCTTCCGCGTGCGCGTCGCCGGCGAGAACGCCTACACCATCGCCGTCATCCCCGACACGCAGGACTATACCGATCACCCGAACCTCAGCCACATGTTCGGCGAGATGACGCAGTGGCTCGTCGACAACAAGGACAGCCTCGGCATCCAGTTCGTCACCCATGTCGGCGACGTCACCCAGCACAACTTGACCAATGAGTGGGCCATCGCCGAGGCGGCGATGCGCAAGCTCGACGGCGAAATCCCGTATTCGCTGCTGCCGGGCAACCATGACCTCGGCCCGAACGGTTCGGCCTCCGACAGGTCGCAGAACAATCTCAGCGCCTATTTCACGGTCGAGGAGCAGTCCAAGCTTCCGGGCTTCGGCGGCGTCTACGACAAGGAGCCGACGAGCTTCAGCAACAACTACTACACTTTCACCGCGCCGGACGGCACCAAATGGCTTTCGCTCTCGCTCGAATTCGGCCCGCGCGACGACGTGCTGCGCTGGGCGGGGGAGGTGATCGAAGGCCATCTCGACTATCGCGTCATGCTGACCACGCATGGCTACATGGCGGGTGACGGCCGCGTCGGCTCGATCACACCCGCACTCACCGGCGAGAATGCCGGCCCGTCCTACGGCGTCGGCAACTCCGCTGAAGGCTCCTCGGACGGCGACGGCATCTGGAACAAGCTGGTCGCCAAATATCCGAATATCTCCTTCACCTTCTCGGGCCATAACTTCATCGACGGCGCCGAGACGCAGATCGACTACAACTCGGCCGGCGATCCCGTTCTGCAGATGCTGGTCAACTACCAGAACGGCATCGCGCGCGAGATCACCGGCAACGGCAATCCGGCGCTCGGCAACAATGGCGGCAACGGCGCCATCCGGCTGATCACGATCGATCCCGAGAACGACGCCGTCTACACGGAAACCTATTTCACCGATCTCGACGATTATCTCGACGGCTTCCGCGCCAAGGAAGAGAATGATCGTGACGGCCTGACCGGCCCCTATCGCGGCCACCAGGAAGAATTTCACGACATCGATCTCTCCAATCCGGCCGTCAACGCCCTCGCCAAGGCCGGCAACGACATGGTCGTCGACGCGGCGCAGGGCGACACCGCCACCGTGGAGCTCGACGCCTCGCGGAGCATCATCCCCGCCGACGCCGAGGTCAGCTATGTCTGGAAGGACGCGGATGGCCATGTCGTCGCCACGGGCGCCAAGCCGAGCCTCGATCTCGCGACCGGCCAGCATGTCCTGACGCTCGAGGTCACCGGCGCCAACGGCTATGTCAGCCGCGACGAACTGCGCGTCACCGTCACCGGCGAGCGCACGCTGCTCGCGGACAATTTCAACGACGGCAATTTCAACGGCTGGTCCGTGCCGCAGTCCGGCCCGAACCTCGTCGAGTCCGGCACGGCCCAGGGCTTCGGCCTGCCGGCCATGGCCGGCGGCGAAGCCGACGTGCTGAAGTTCCCGCATTTCACCAAGGCCCAGGGCCTGGTGCTCGACACCAACGCCAACTCGACGACCGGCGACGGGCTGGTCTGGTCCTACAGCATCGTCATGGACGTGCTGATCCCGAACGAGGAGGGCTGGACGGCCCTGTTCCAGACCCAGCTCAGCAACAGCAACGACGCCGAACTCTACCTGCGCAATGATGGCGACGGCACTGGCAGCCTCGGAATCAACAGCAGCTATCACGGCGACTTCAAATACGGTGAGTGGCAGCGCATCGGCTTCACCTTCGAGCGGCAGGGCACCAGCGAAACCGTCGTCGTCAAGAAGTATGTCGAAGGCCAGTTCGTCGGGCAGCAGAGCATCAACGACGCCTCCCGCTTCACCGTCGACGCGGCCAAGGGCATCCTCCTCTTCAGCGATGACGGCGCGGATACCTCGCGCGGCTATCTCAACAGCGTGCTGTTCAGCGACCGCGTGCTGACGGAGGCGGAGATCGCGGGCTTCGGCAAGGCCGATGCCGACGGCATCTCGGCGGGCCCGATCGCCGGCGCCAGCCAGTTCGACTTCACCGACGGCAGCCTCGCGGCCACCTTCGGCCCCGGCTCCATGGCGGTGCAGACGGGCACCAGCACTCCGACGAGCCCCATCAAGGTGGTCGGCACGGTGCAGTCGGGCGAGGCCGATGGCGAGGGCACGCTGAAGGACCTCACCAACTCCGGCACCAACCTGCTGATCTGGAACGAGGCCGCCGCCCGCCAGTGGGACGACTATGTCTATGACATCACGCTGAGCACCAACGACAGCTCGGGCAAGATCGGTGTCGTCTTCGGCTATCAGGACCAGCAGAACCATTACCGCCTGACCTTCGACGTCAGCGGCAACGCCCGCACGCTCGTCAAGGTCCAGGCCGGCGTCGAGACGGTACTCGCTAGCGTGCCGCGCGGCATCGTCATGGCCACGGAGGTGGATCTGCGCGTCGCGATGGTGAATGGCGAAATCCGCGTCCTGCTCGATGGGCGCGACGTCTTCGGCGGCCCGGTCGTCGACGCGAACCCGCTCGCGGGCGGCACGGTCGGCGTCTACTCGCAGACGCAGGACACCGCGACCTTCGACAACGTCACGGTCAATGCGGTGACGCTGACCGCCCATGGCGAGAGCGCCGCGCGCGGCCTCGACACGGACGGCAACGGCCTCGGCGAGGTCGCCGTGACGGCTGGCGCCTCCTTCGGGCCCAACACGATCACCGGCTATCGCTGGCTGCTCGACGGCCAGGAGGTCGGCACCGGCAAGGACGCGGTCCTGTCGCTGCCGATCGGCACCCGGGAACTCGTCCTCGAAGTCACCGACTCCGCCGGCAAGATCTCGACCGACAGCGTCAAGGTCGACACCGTCGCCGGGGACAAGATCAAGCTGATCGACGGCTTCGACGGCGCTCTGTCCGGCTGGCGTCTGGTCAGCGAGGGCGAAAACGGCGTCACGGCGAACTGGCGCATCGAAGACGGGCGCCTCGTCCAGGACGCCGATGTGATGTCGCGCCAGCTCACCAACAACGGCAATGCCTCGAACTCCAACCTGTGGGACAGCGGCTGGAGCCCGCTGGGCGACGGCGACTATGTGCTGCGCAAGGGCGCCTATGCCCTCTATGAGGGCGCCGGCGCGTCCGGCTGGAAGGACTACTCGGTCGAAGTGACACTGAGGGGCGGCGGCAGCGACGCGATGGGCCTGATGTTCTATTATCAGGACGCGAAGAACTACTACAAGGTCGAGCTCGACGCCCAGTACAACGTCTTCCAGATGGTCCGCGTGGTCGACGGCATCGAGAGCGTCGTGGCCCGGACCGCCGGCCGCTACGCGCTGAACGACGACATCCGCCTGCGCGTCGACATCAAGGATCATCTCATCGACGTCTATCTCGATGGCGAGCCGGTCTTCGAGAACAAGATCGAGGATCGGACCCATCAGGGCGGCAGCTTCGCGCTCTACAACTGGGGCGCCGCTGGCGGCGTCTCCTATGACGACGTGACGGTGGTTTCTCTGTCCGATGCTCCGCCGGTGGGTCATGTCGCCACGCCTGGCGACGACGTTCTCAGCGGTACGGCTGGCGACGACGTGATGAACGGCCTCGCCGGCGACGATGTGGTGAAGGGCCTGGCCGGCACCGACAGGCTCGACGGCGGCGAGGGCGACGACACGCTCGATGGCGGCGAGGGCGACGACAGCCTCATCGGTGGCATCGGCGACGACGACCTCGCCGGTGGTGTCGGCAACGACAAGCTGAACGGCGGGGCGGGCGACGACACGCTTGTCGGCGGCGACGGCATCGACACGGCGGACTACACCGCCGACACCGCCGGGGTCACGGTCGATCTCGCGGCGGGCGAAGCCTTCGGCGACGCGGCCGGCGCGGACAGCCTGTCGGGTATCGAGGGCGTCATCGGCGGCTCGGGCAATGACACGCTCATCGGCGATGCGGGCGCCAACCTGCTCGACGGCGGCGCCGGCAACGACGTGCTCGACGGCGGCGCGGGTGACGATCAGCTCATCGGCGGCGAAGGTTCGGACACGCTGGTGCTCTCAGGCGCGACCGGGGCCATCCTCATCGACCTCGCGGCCGGCACGGCGAGCGCGGCAGGCCTCGGCAGCGACACCTTCTCCGGCTTCGAGGCCTTCCGCCTCGGTGCCGGCGACGACGTCGTCACGCTGGTGGCGGGTTCGGCACCGGTCGGACCGATCGATGGCGGCGCGGGCCATGATACGCTCGTGCTGACCGGCGCCGGGACGCTGGGAGCCCTCACCGGCATCGAGCAGCTCGACCTCGCCGGCAACTGGACGGTCACCGGCCATGGCGCGAACCTCGCCTTCCAGGGCGGCGCCCAGACGCTCGCGATCGAGGCCGGCTTCACCGGCACGATCGCCGACTTCGCCCAGGAGGACCGGATCCAGCTCCTCGGCGTCGCCGGCACGCAGGCCACGCTCGGGGCCGGCAATCTGCTGACCATCGCCGGCGGCCCGGCTGGCCCGCTCACGCTGCATCTCGACCCAAGTGACGACTATGCCGGCATGGCCTTCACCCTGGCATCGGACGGCAATGGCGGCTCCTATCTGAGCTACGGCCCGGCCAATGCCGGCGATGATGTCTTCATCGGCGGCAACGGCAGCGACGTCTATGATGGCGGCGCCGGTAACGATACGATCACCGGCGGTGCCGGGAACGACGCGCTGTCCGGCAATCTCGGTGCCGACAGCGTCGATGGCGGCTCGGGCTCCGATCAGGTCTCCGGCGGCGCCGGTGACGACGTGCTCAAGGGCGGCTCGGGCAACGACACGCTCGATGGCGGCGACGGCAACGACGTGATCGATGCCGGCTCCGATGCCGACATCGTCACCGGCGGCGCCGGCGACGACCAGATCAAGGGCGGCTCGGGCGACGACGTCATCACCGGCGGCGCGGGCTCCGACCTGCTCTCGGGCGGCTCGGGCCATGACAACTTCGTCTTCGCCACCGGCTTCGGCCGTGACGTGATCAGCGACTTCACGCTGACCGGCTCGGGTTCGGACACCATCCAGTTCGACGCCGGGCTGTTCGCCGATTTCGCGGCGGTCACGGCGGCAGCGGAGCAGGTCGGCAACGACGTGGTGTTCACACTCGACGAGCACCACGCGCTCACCCTCAGCAACGTCGCTCTCGCTTCACTCAGCGCCGACGATTTCCGCTTCGCCGCCTGAGCCAAGCGTATACGCCAACAACAACGAGGGCGCCGAAAGGCGCCCTCGAACCGCCGACAAACCCCGCCATTCTGGCGGGGTTTTGTTTTGGCGGGATTGAGCGGTCCGGTTGTGGGGTGAGGTGTTGGCGCTGGATGTGCCGTGTGGCCTGTCATGCCGTGCGAGCGGCGGGAGGAGCGGTCACGAGGGCGATTGTCTTGATGTTCTGAGCGGCTGCGGCAAGGAGGCATTGGACCATGACGCAGGTGACGCCTCGGAAGCGGGCATATCGGTGTTCGAAGAGCCGCTTTGCATCGGCGAAGGAGCTTTCGGGGGGGCGCCCTCGGCCGACATGGTCAAATTATGTCAGAATTTCAAATAGATAGGTGTCGAAATTTGATCCTGAATGGCCCGCCGCTTGTATCGCGCGTCGTTGTCGTCGTCTGAACGGGGCTTGCCGCAGCCCCAAGGGCGGCCGCTCGGAGGACGCCGTCGCTTCCGTCGCCCCTCAGCGCGCTCTGAGGCTCAGAATATAGGCGATGACGTCGTCGGTCTCGTCCCTCGTGAGCTGGTAGCGCGGCATGTTGCCATGCGGCGTCTGCAGGAAGATGCGCAGCGAGAGCGCCGTCTGAGAGGCCATGTCGGCGATCGCGCCAAAGCTGGGCGGAATTCGGCCGGGATCGCGACCGGCGCCGTCGATCTGATGGCACTGGATGCAAAGCGACGTTGCGACCTCCCGGCCTGCACGCGCATCGCCGACGTCCTGCGCCCGGCCGGCTCCAGCCGCGAGCAGGGTAGCCCCGAGGGCGAGCAGCCCCAGCCCGCGACGAAACGCCATCGCTCGCTTCCGCCGCTTGATCACGATCGCCGTCATGGTTGCCATGCTCCCTTGTTGGGAAGGCCGCTGCGTCAGGACGTGGGCTTCCACCTGCGCGACACGCGCCTGATATAGGCCAGATCCGGCCGCGACCGCTTTGATCGCGATCAAGGGCCTTCTGCAGCGGCGCGCCCGCATCTGCCGAGGGGCCGAGGTCGCGCATGTCCGGGGCTCGAGCCGCTCGTCATTCCGCCGGGGCGGGGAGGGGAGCCGGCGTCCTCGCCCGCTTGCCGGAGAGCCGCGACGCGGCCGCGCCCAGCTTGTCGAGGTAGAGAAACAGCACCGGCGTGATGTAGAGCGTCAGCACCTGGCTGATCAGCAGCCCGCCGACCACGGCGATGCCGAGCGGCTGGCGCAGTTCCGCGCTGGCACCGGCGCCGAGCGCGATCGGCAGCGTGCCCATCAGCGCCGCCAGCGTCGTCATCAGGATCGGCCGGAAGCGCATCACGCAGGCGCGATGAATCGCGTCCTGCGCGGTCGCACCCTCCCGCTGCAGCACCAGCGCGACGTCGATCATCATGATCGCGTTCTTCTTGACGATGCCGATCAGCATCAGGAGCCCGATCATCGCGATCACCGAGAGGTCGAGATTGAACAGCCTGAGCGCGCCGAGCGCCCCGATCGCGGCCGAGGGCAGGCCGGTCAGGATCGTCAGCGGGTGGATGAAGCTCTCATAGAGGATGCCGAGCACGATATAGATCGTCAGGATCGCTCCGGCGATCAGGATGCCCTGGTTGCCGAGCGAATCCTGGAAGGTCTTGGCCGTGCCGGCGAGCGTCGTCGAAAGCGCGGCCGGAAAGCCGAGCGAGCCCTTGATCGCGTCGATGCGCGAAACGCTGTCGCCGAGCGCGACGCCGGCCGGCAGGTTGTAGGAGATCGTCACGGCCGGGATCTGGCCGAGCTGGTTGACCGTGAGCTGCCCGACCGTGCGCTGGACGCTGGCGAAGGCGCCGAGCGGCACCAATTGCCCGTTGCCGGCGCGGATGCGGATCTGGTCGAGCTTGTCCGGCGACCAGCCATGGCGCGGATCGAACTCGACGATGACCTGGTAGCTGTCGCCGGCGGTGTAGATCGTCGAGACCTGGCGCACGCCGAAGCCGGAATAGAGCGTCGAGCGCAGGACGTCGGCGCCGATCCGAAGCTGGTTAGCCTTGTCGCGATCGACCACCAGCGTCGCCTCGGAGGCGCTGTTCTGCAGATCCGTCGTCACGTCGATGAAGTGGGCCCGGTCCTGGCCCATCGCGTCGGCGAGCTTCACGGCCCATTCGTTCATCAGCCCCTGGTCCAGCCCCTGCACGACGAGCTGGTACTGGCTCTTGGAGGAGCGCGCGCCGATATTGAGGTTCTGGACCGGCGTCATATAGGCCGTGATGCCGGCGACCTCTGCGAGTTCGTGGCGCAGATCGGCGAGCACCTTGGGCAGGGCCGGCCGGTCCTCCTTCGGTTTGAGCTCGACGAAGAGGCGTCCGGAATTGAGCGCGGCCGAAGCAGGCCCGCTGCCGCCGACGCTTTGGACGACATGGGCGACATAGGGCGACTTGCGGAAGATCTCGGCGACGCTGGCTTGAAGCTCCTTCATCGCGCCGAAGGAGATGTCCTGGCGCGCTTCGGTCGAAACCTGGAGCTGGCCGATATCCTCCTGCGGGAAAAAGCCCTTCGGCGCGCTCTGCACCAGCCAGACCGATCCCGCCATGGTGGCGAAGAAGCACGCCAGCATCAGCGGCTTGAAGCGCAGGCACCAGCCGAGCGTCCGGTCATAGCCGGAGACCAGGGCTGAAAAGCCGCGCTCCAATGTGCGGCCGACGGCGTTTTCCCGGTGATGCTCGCCATAGCCCGAGAGCAGGCGCGCGCAGAGCATCGGCGTCAGCGTCAGCGAGACGAAAGCCGAGGCCAGGATCGAGACCGTCACCACCACGGCGAATTCGTTGAAGATCCGTCCGATCACGCCGCCCATCAGCAGCACCGGGATGAACACGGCGACGAGCGAGAGCGAGATCGAGACGATGGTGAAGCCGATCTCCGAGGAGCCCTTCAGGGCGGCGTCGAAGGCGGAAAGCCCATCCTCCTCCATGTGCCGCACGATGTTCTCGAGCATCACGATGGCATCGTCGACGACCAGCCCGACCGAGAGCGTCAGGCCCAGCAGCGAGATGTTGTCGATGGCGAAGCCGAAGAGGTACATCGCCGCCAGCGTCGCCACGATCGAGATCGGCACGGCGATCGCGGGAATGAAGGTCGCGGCGATCCGGCGCAGGAAGACGAAGATGACCATCACGACGAGCCCGATGGTCAGCGCCAGCGTGAACTGCACGTCCTCGACGGCGGCGCGGATCGAGGTCGAGCGGTCGTTCAGAAACGAGATCGAGGCTGCCGCAGGCATCTGGTCGCTGAAGGAGGGAAGCATCGCCTTGACGCGGTCGACCACCTCGACGGTGTTCGCGTCGGGCTGGCGCTGGACGGCGAGCACGATCGCCGGCGTGCCGTCATAGGCGCTCGACGTCTGCGCGTTCTCGACGGAATCGATCACCTTGGCGACGTCGCCCAGCCGCACCGGCTTGCCGTTGCGGGTCGCGATGATGACGTTCGCGAACTGTTGGGCATTGGCGAGCTGCGTGCGGGCCTGGATCGTCAATTGCTGCGCGCTGTTCTGCAGCGTACCGACCGGCGTATTGGCGTTGCTCGCCGTGATCGCGGCCTGCAGCTCGTCGACGCCGATGCCGCGCGAGGCCAGCGCCACCGGGTCGATCTGGATGCGCACCGCATATTTCTGGCTGCCGAAGATCAGCACCTGCGCCACGCCGTCGACGGTCGAGAGCGCCGGCGAGATCACCTGCTGGGCGAAGGCGTCGAGCTGCGAGAGCGGGATGACGTCGCTCTTCAGCGCCATCAGGATGATCGGCGCATCGGCCGGGTTGACCTTCCGATAGCTCGGGGCTGTGGTCATCTCCTGCGGCAACTGGCGTTGCGCACGGGCGATCGCGGCCTGCACATCCGCTGCGGCCGCGTCGATGTTGCGGCTGAGCACGAACTGGATCGCGATCGAGGTCGCGCCCTGCGAGTTCGTCGTCGAGATGCTGTCGATGCCCGCGATCGTCGCGAACTGCTTGATCAGCGGCGTGGCGACGGAGGTCGCCATCGTGTCGGGCGATGCGCCGGGCAACTGCGCCGAGACGTTCACCACCGGGAATTCCGCACGGGGCAGCGCCGCGACCGGCAGGACGCGATAGGCGAAGGCGCCGGCGAGCACGAGCGCGACCGACATCAGGATGGTCGCGACCGGGTGCCGGATGCAGAAGGCCGAGACGTTCATGGCGCGGCTTTCTCGGCGACGGTTGCGGCAACGGGCGCTGCGGAGGGCTTCTGCGGGTCGCGTTCGCGGAACGTCGCGCCGTCCTTCAGCCGCAACTGCCCGTCGATCACGACGCGCTCGCCGGGCTTGACGCCCTCGCTCAGCGCGGTGCGCCCGCCATCGGCCAGCGCGATCTTGACCGGCCGCAGCGAGACGGTGCCGCCCTCATTGGCCACATAGACGTAAGGGCCCTTCTGGCCGGGCTGCACGGCGACGGTGGCGACTTGCGGAATGTTCCTGAGCACGTCGACATCGACCTCGACCTCGACATATTGCCCAGGCCAGAGCGAGAGATCGTCATTGGCGAAGGCGGCCTTGGCGTTGATCGTGCCCGAAGCCGTGTCGACGACGGAGTCGACGAAGTTCAGCGCGCCTTTGGCGGCTTCCCCATGTGCGTCGGGAAGGCGCGCCAGCACGGGGACCGGGGCGCCGCGGGTGAGCGCCGCCTGCAGGGCCGGCAGGTCGCGCTCCGGCAGGGTGAAGCTGACGCGCAGCGGCTTCATCTGCGTCAGCGTGACCAGGGCCGTGCCCGAGGCATTGGCCGAGACGAGGTTGCCCGGCGTGACCTGCACGGCGCCGGCACGGCCATCGATCGGCGCGAGGATGCGCGTATAGCCGAGCTTCAGCCGGTCGGCCTCGAGCGTCGCCTTGTCGGACTGGATCGTGGCTGCGGTCGAGCGTTCGTCGGCCGTCGCCTGGTCGAGCTGCGCCTGCGTGCCGGCGTTGCGGGCGAGGAGCTGCTGATAGCGGGAGAGATCGCTCTCGCTGCGCGTGTGGAGAGCCTCGTCGCGCGCGACGGCCGCCTCGTCCTTGGCGATCTGGGCCTTGATGTCGCGGTCGTCGAGCGAAAAGAGCAGGTCGCCCTTTTTGACCAACTGGCCGTCGGTGACGTGCTGGTCGACGATCTGGCTGTCGATGCGGGACCGGATCACGACGCTCGCCGGCGTTTCGACGAAGCCGATGGAGCGCTTCACGACGGGCATGTCGCCCGCCTCGGCCGTCGCGGTGACCACCGCCACCGGAAAGCCTTCGGCCCCGCGAGCCTGGCGCGGCGACGAGGGTTCGACCGCCCCGTGCGAGCGGCCGAACCAGATGCCGCCCGCGGTTGCGGCGACAACGCAGGAAATGAGCAGGAGTTTCGAGGTCTTCATGGGCTTCGTCACGCGGCTGTTTCGATGGCGGGGGTGGTTTCCGCGTCCGCAGGCCGGGCCTGCTCGCGGATGCTGGCGAGAGCGGCCAGCATGGTGGTGATCGTGGCGTCGTCGACCATGGCGAGCAGGTGGTCGGCGATGTCCTGGCGCAACGGGTCCAGTTCGTCGACGAGCGCATGGCCATCGCTGGTCAGGTAGAGGCGATGGGCACGGCGGTCGCTCGTGTCGGGCCGGCGTTCGACCAGATTCTGCTGTTCCAGCCTGTCGATCATGCGCGTCACGGAGATCGGCTGGATGTCGAGCATCTCGGCGAGTTCGGCCTGCCGCATGCCTTCGTTGCGGCGCAGCCGCGTCAGAACACCCCATTGCGCGCGCGTCGTCCCGCGTTCGCGGGCGCGCCGATCGACATGACCACGCATGAGCCGTGCCGTCTCGACGAGCTGGAAGGTCAATTCGCGGCGTAGCGAGCGCGGGACCACACGAGCCTCCTTATTATAAGCAGGCTTAGTATCATGTTGCATTGCGGCATTTTGCGGGCGGATGTCGGCCCGCGGTGGAGGGATCGTGAACTGCGAGCGCGGCTCTTGCAGGCCCTGACCGATTGACCTTCGAGGGCCAACGGGGTCACTCTCGCTCATCACCCCATGGCGTAGTCGGAGGGCGCAATGCAGCCTGAGACGCACTATGCGAAGAGCGGTCAGTTCCGCATCGCCTATCAAACAGTGGGGAACGGACCGCTCGATCTCGTCTTCGTGCCCGGGTTCATCTCGAACCTCGATCACTATTGGGACGAGCCGACCCTGACCCATTTCCTGAACCGCCTGGCCAGCTTCAGCCGGCTGATCCTGTTCGACAAACGCGGCACCGGCCTCTCGGACAGGATCGGCGATCTGCCGACCCTGGAACAGCGGATGGACGACGTCCGCGCCGTCATGGACGCGGCCGGCAGCAAGCGCGCGGCGGTCTTCGGCGTATCCGAGGGAGGGGCGATGAGCCTCCTCTTCGCCGCGACCTATCCCGAGCGCTGCACCGCCCTGGTCCTCTACGGCACTTATCCGCACTTCTTTTCCTATGTCCTGCCGCCCGAACGCTTCGAGGACTTCGTCGGCCGGATCGACGAGCATTGGGGCTCGGGCGCCAGCCTCGCCGCCTTCGCTCCGAACCGGGTCGGCGACGAGCGCTTCACCTCCTGGTGGGCGCGCTTCGAACGCCTCGGCGCAAGCCCTTCCGCCGTGATCTCGCTGATGCGAATGAACACCGAGATCGACGTGCGCCACGTCTTGCCGAGCATTCGGACGCCGACACTGGTCCTGCATCGCGCCGGCGACACGCGCGTCGACGTCGAGGGCGGGCGCAGCATCGCGCGCAGGATCGAAGGCTCCCGCTATCTCGAACTGCCCGGCAGCGACCATGTGCTCTGGGCCGGCGATGTCGACGAGGCGGCGAATGCGATCGAGGAGTTCCTCACCGGATCGCGCTCCCACATCGAGAGCGACCGGGTTCTGACGACGGTCCTCTTCACCGACATCGTCGACTCGACCAAGCGCCTCACCGAGATGGGAGACCATGCCTGGAAGGGGCTGATCGAACGCCACGACCATATCGCCCGCCTGGAGATCGCCCGCTACCGCGGCCGCGAGGTCAAGACGCTCGGCGACGGCTTCGTCGTGACCTTCGACGGGCCGGCCCGTGCCGTGCGCTGTGCCGAGGCGATGGCAGATGCGATCCGGCAACTCGGGCTGGAACTGCGCAGCGGCGTCCATACGGGGGAGGTCGAGGTCAAGGGCGGGGACATCGCCGGCATTGCGGTCAACACCGCGGCGCGTGTGTCGGCTCTGGCTGGCCCCGGGGAAGTGCTGGTTTCCAGCACGGTGCGCGATCTCGTGGCGGGCTCCGGCATCCGCTTCGTCGCGTTCGGGCCACGCTCGCTCAAGGGCATCCACGACGAGGTCAGCCTGTTTCGCGTCGCCTGAAGCCTCCGGGAGCGGCGCGGCCCGCCAAATCGCGCGCGCATCTCCGCTGCCTTTGCGCTATCATGCGGCGATCCGCCGAACCGGCAGGAGCGGAGAATGATCCGAGCGGTATGCCATACGGCCGATGAGGCGATGCGGGTCGAGTTCGACGCGACGCCCTGGTTCGCGACGGCCGATGTCCGAACGATCCTCCTCCTCGCCGGGAAGGACTGGTCCGTGCCCTGGGTTGCCGATGGGCTGGAGGCGCGGCCGGGCTATGAGGCGCTGCGCGAGTTGATCCGCTACGCCCGGGATCGGCTGGAGATGGAGACGAGGGAGGATCCGTCCTGGCCGACCTTCGCATGCCGGGTCGACGCAGCAGGCGCGACCGCATGGCTCAATCGACATCGCCCCGACATCGCCGCACAGCTCCGGCGCTCCGCCTGAGAGCGCTGCCACAACGCCTTTTCCGCAACTTTGGAGGTCGATCATGGACGAGGACCGCTTCAACATGGCCGTCCGCAAGTTCCTGAAGGAGGTCGGGGTGACCTCTCAGCGCGAGATCGAGCGCGCAGCGCGGGAAGGCACGCTGCAGGGACACAGCCTGCGGCTTCGCATGACGCTCACCTCCGATGATGAGCCAGCGCTGCGGCACGTCGTCGAGACGACCATCGACCTGCGATGAGTCTCGCCTAGAAATCCATGCCGCCCGGCATTGCCGGCGCCGCTTCCTTCTTCGGCAGTTCGGCGACCAGAGCCTCGGTGGTGATCAGCAGCGAGGCGATCGAGGCGGCATCCTCCAGCGCTGTGCGCACGACCTTGGCCGGGTCGATCACACCGTTGGCCACCAGGTCCTGATATTCGCCCGTCGCGGAATTGTAGCCCCAGTTGTAGTCATCCTTCTCGAGCAGCTTGCCGACGATGACCGCGCCGTCGGCGCCGGCGTTCTCGATGATCTGCCGCGCTGGGGCCTGCAGGGCGCGGCGCACGATGTCGACCCCGGTCTTCTGGTCGCCATTGGCCGGCTTGAGGCCGCCAAGCGCCTTCAGCGCGCGCAGCAGCGGCACGCCGCCGCCCGGCAGGATGCCTTCCTCGACCGCCGCGCGGGTGGCATGCATGGCGTCGTCGACGCGGTCCTTCTTCTCCTTGACCTCGACCTCGGTTGCGCCGCCGACGCGGATCACCGCGACGCCGCCAGAGAGCTTGGCGAGGCGCTCCTGCAACTTCTCGCGGTCGTAGTCGGATGTGGTCTCCTCGATCTGCGCCTTGATCTGGGCGACGCGGTCCGCGATGTCCTTCTTCTTGCCAGCGCCGTCGACGATCGTCGTGGTCTCCTTCTCGATCGTGATCTTCTTGGCGCGGCCGAGCATGGCGAGCGTGACGGTCTCGAGCTTGATGCCGAGATCTTCCGAGATCATCTGGCCGGCTGTCAGGATCGCGATGTCCTCGAGCATGGCTTTGCGGCGGTCGCCGAAGCCCGGCGCCTTGACGGCCGCGATCCGCAAGCCCGCCCGCAGCTTGTTGACGACGAGCGTCGCCAGCGCTTCGCCCTCGACATCTTCTGCGATGATCAGGAGCGGTTTGCCGGACTGCATCGCCGCCTCGAGCAGCGGCAGCATCGCCTGGAGCGAGGACAGCTTCTTCTCGTGGATCAGGATATAGGCGTCTTCCAGCTCGACGCGCAGCTTCTCCGGATCGGTGATGAAGTAGGGCGAGATGTAGCCGCGGTCGAACTGCATGCCCTCGACGATGTCGAGCTCGGTCTCGGCGGTCTTGGCTTCCTCGACGGTGATGACGCCTTCGTTGCCGACCTTCTTCATCGCCGCGGCGATCATCCGGCCGATCTCGCTGTCGCCGTTGGCCGAGATCGTGCCGATCTGGGCGATCTCGCTGTTAGCGGTGACCGCCTTGGCATGCTTCCTGAAATCGGCGACCACGGCCTCGACCGCCATGTCGATGCCGCGCTTCAGATCCATCGGGTTCATGCCGGCGGCGACCGCCTTGACGCCTTCCCGGACGATGGCATGGGCGAGCACGGTCGCGGTCGTGGTGCCGTCGCCGGCGACATCATGCTGCTTCGAGGCGACCTCGCGCACCATCTGGGCGCCCATGTTCTCGAACTTGTCGGAGAGCTCGATCTCGCGGGCGACCGCGACGCCGTCCTTG
>DATDBB010000268.1:0-10326 GCA_036525085.1 Allobosea sp. | reverse complement strand
GGATATTGGGCAGTCCGCACCCCGCCTCGAACGTTTCTAGACATTTCTGGCGACGCACGCGATCGACAATCCCTTGTCATGGGAAAAATGATGCCGCCCTGGTGATCAGCCGGCCCCGTGTCGGCTACCGGCGCACGGGTCAGCAACTTGCTTCCGCCCTTGCTCGCCCTGTGTCGCCTGCGCGATAAGGAACCGTCGGCCTTGGCTTGTCTGCCGCGGCGCAATGGGACGTCCAAGAGCCTCCTCAGCATGAGCTTCCGCAACATCCATAGCCACGGCTTCATTCGCCTCGCCTGCGCCGCGCCGCGCCTCAAGGTCGCCGATCCCGCCTTCAATCTCGCCGGGACCGTACCGCTGCTGCGCCGGGCGGATGAGGGCGGGGCCTCGCTCGTGCTGTTTCCCGAGCTCGGCCTCAGCGCCTATGCGATCGACGACCTGCTGCTGCAGAGCGCGCTGCTCGATGCGGTTCTGACGGCGCTGGCAGGCCTGGTCGAGGAAAGCCGGAGCTTGCGCGCCGTCGCTGTCGTCGGGGCGCCGCTGCGGGTCGAGGGTCGGCTGTTCAATTGCGCGGTGGCGATCCATCGCGGACACATTCTCGCCGTCGTGCCCAAGACCTATCTGCCGAACTACCGCGAGTTCTACGAGCGCCGCCAGTTCGCCTCTGGCGAGCGCGCCGGCGTGACCTCGATTGGGCTCTGCGGTCAGGATGTGCCCTTCGGCACCGACATCCTGCTGACCGCCTCCGACGTTCCCGATCTCGCGATCCATATGGAGATCTGCGAGGACGTCTGGATGCCGGTGCCGCCGAGCTCCTTCGCGGCGCTCGCCGGCGCGACCGTGCTGCTCAACCTCTCGGCCAGCAATGTCACCATCGGCAAGTCGGACTGGCGCCATACGCTGTGCAAGGCTCACTCCGGCCGCTGCATCGCGGCTTACGCCTATTCGGCGGCGGGAACGGGGGAATCGACCACCGATCTCGCCTGGGACGGGCAGGCGATGATCTATGAGAACGGCGCGCTGCTGGCGGAGGCGCAGCGCTTCGCGCCTGAGCCGCAACTGATCTTCGCCGATATCGACCTGGAGCGGCTGGCGCTCGACCGTATCCGCATGAACACCTTCGGCGATAATGCCGACCATCTCCGTGACCGGCTGGATTTCCGGCGGGTGTCCTTTGCGCTCGAACCGGATCGCGACAGCGATCTCGGCCTGATGCGCGAGGTCGAGCGCTTCCCATTCGTGCCGAGCGACGACGCCCGGCTGAACGAACTCTGCTTCGAGGCCTACAACATCCAGTCGCACGGCCTGCGCAAGCGGCTGGAGAGCGCCCGCGTCGAGAAGATCGTCATCGGTGTCTCCGGCGGCCTCGATTCGACACAGGCGCTGCTGGTCGCAGCCGACACGATGGATGCGCTCGGCCTGCCGCGCGAGAACATCCTCGCCTATACGCTGCCGGCCTTCGCCACCAGCGCCGGCACCAAGACCAATGCCTGGCGGCTGATGCGGGCGCTTGGCGTCACCGCGGCCGAGATCGACATGACCCCGGCCTGCCGGCAGATGCTGGTCGATATCGGCCACCCTTTCGCAAATGGCGAGCCGGTCTACGACATCACCTTCGAGAACGTGCAGGCCGGCGCGCGCACCTCGCTGCTGTTCCGCCTCGCCAACAAGAACAACGGGCTTGTCCTCGGCACCGGCGATCTCTCGGAGTTGGCGCTGGGCTGGTGCACCTATGGCGTCGGCGACCACATGTCCCATTACAACGTCAACGGCTCGGTCTCGAAGACGCTGATCCAGCATCTGATCCGCTGGGTCGCGCAGTCCGGCCGCTTCGGCGCCGAGGCCTCGGCCGTGATGGAGGACATCCTGGCGACGGAGATCTCGCCCGAGTTGGTGCCGGGCGAGGGCGACAAGCCGGCGCAGAAGACCGAGGATTTCGTCGGCCCCTACGCGCTGCAGGATTTCAACCTGTTCTACGTCACGCGCTACGGCTTCAGACCGAGCAAGATCGCCTTCCTCTCGCACCATGCCTGGGCGGATGCGGCGGCCGGCGACTGGCCACCGCATATGGAGGCATCGAAGAAGGTCGCCTACGATCTGACCACGATCAAGAAATGGCTGCGCGTCTTCGTCCGCCGCTTCTTCGAGACGAGCCAGTTCAAGCGCTCGGCCGTGCCCAACGGCCCGAAGGTCTCGTCCGGCGGCTCGCTCTCGCCGCGCGGTGACTGGCGTGCGCCCAGCGACGCCTCGGCCGCGGCGTGGTTGGCCGATCTCGATCGCATTCCGGATTGAGCGCTGCGGTTACGACCGCCCGCCATCCACCGACAGCACCTGCCCGGTGATCCAGCCGGCCTGTTCGCTGAGGAAGAACAGGGTCGCCGCCGCGATGTCGGCCGGGGTGCCGAGGCGGCGGGTATGAATGCCCTCGACCAGGCGCTTCTGCCCTTCCGGGCCGTAGCTTTCCCATTGTCGCTCGCTCGCCGGGTTGGAGCGCACGAAGCCCGGCGCCACCGAGTTCACGGTTATGCCGTGCGGGCCGAACTCCCAGGCGAGCTGCCTGGTCAGCCCGACCAATGCGTGCTTGGCCGAGGCATAGGCCTGGATGCCGGTCAGGCTCGGGCGCAGGCCCGCGCCCGACGAGATCGTGACGATGCGGCCATGGCCGGTCGCTTTCATTGCGGGCGCCGCCGCCTGCGCCAGGAAGAAGGCGGCGTCGACATTGGCGGCGAAGATCACCCGCCAGTCGCCCTCGGAAATCTCCTCGATCGGCCGCCCGACCTGCCCGCGCACGCCGCCGGCGGCATGGACCAGAAGCTCCAGCCGGCCGCTATGCGTGACGATAGCGTCGATCAACGCGGCTGCGCCCTCGGGCGAACCGAGATCGACGGCATGGGGGATGGCACCGATCGCGGCTGCGGTGGCGGCGACGCCCTCGGCGTCGATATCGGCGAGATGGACGGTCGCGCCGGCCTCGACCAGGGCGGTGGCGATGGCGCGGCCGATGCCTTGGGCTGCACCGGTGACGAGGGCTATGCGGTTGTCAAAACGGATATGCATCGGTCGATCAGCACTTTCAGCGTCTCAAAGGATTGCGGCCGCCGGCCGTCCTCGATGTCGTGGATCAGGGTAACCAGCATCTCGACCGCAGGTGTCGGCACCCCGGCCTCAGCCCCAAGCGCGGCGATGATGCCGATCTGCGGATCGACCTCGGTCTTGCGCTTGCGCACGGCGAGGTCGCGCCAGATGCCGGAATGGGTCTTGGCGGTCTTCGAAGTGTAGTCGGCGAGCCAGGCGATGGTCTCGATCTGCGGGTATTCCGGCTGGCCCGGCGCGAACACCATCGGGTCGAATTCGCCGAAGCCCAGCGTCTTGACGCCGCGCGCGGCCGCGACCGCCGCGACCTCCTGCCCGAGCGCCAGCCAGACGACGAGGCGCTCCGGATCGGCGAAATTGGCCGACATCGAATCTTCGGTCAGCGCCGTGCCGAACAGCATCGCGCCATAGGAGAGCTTGCCCCAGAGATAGCCCCAGATATTGGTCGTCAGGATCGAGGCCGGCTCGAAGCCGAGCAGGAGCTTGTGCATCTCGATCGCGCGCGGCGTGATCTGCCCGTCGATCTCGCCGACGACGACGGCCCCGGCATTGCCGTAGAGAATCTCGCCCGGCCCGTGCCAGTCGGCGCCGAAATTGACGAAGCAGCCCATCGTCCGCTCCGCGCCGACCTTCGCGGCGATGGCGATCTCGTTCAGGCCGTTCTGGGCCGAGAGCACGAAGCCGTCGGGGGCGAGATGAGGCGCGAGCGCGGCTGTGGCGGCCTCGGTCGCGCCGGCCTTCACTGCCAGCACGATGCGCTTGTAGGTGCCGGTCAGTTCGGCCGGCGTTACTGCCGGGATGACCTGCGTGAATTCCTCGATCGGGCCGGTGATCGCAAGGCCGGTCGTACGGCAGGCCTCGACATGCTCCGGCACGATGTCGACGAGCAGGACGGGAATACCCGCCCGCGCCCAGTAGGCGCCGAGCGTGCCCCCGATCGCGCCGGCGCCCCAGATCAGGATGGGTTCGTCCGTGCTCATGCCTGCCCCGCGATCTCGACTTCGCCATGGGTCGCGACATGGACGGTCCCGTCGGGTGTCACCCAGCCGCGATACATGCCCGCGGTGTTGTAGGGTGCGACGATCGCACCATTGGCGTCGATGGCGACGAGCCCGGCGCCGATCTCGTGGGCCGTGAGTTCGCCGAGAACAGCCTGGCTCGCCTCATCGAGCGGCAAACCCTTATAGGCGATCAGCGAGGCCAGTTCGTGCCCGACGCAATAGCGGATGAAATACTCGCCCTTGCCGGTGCCGGAGACGGCGCAGCGCCCGTCGCGGGCATAGGTGCCGGCGCCGATGATCGGTGAATCGCCGACGCGTCCGACCGGCTTGTTGGTGTAGCCGCCGGTCGAGGTCGCGGCCGCGAGATGGCCTTGTGTATCGAGCGCGACCGCGCCGACGGTGCCGTGCTTTTCCGCCTCACTCGCCTGGGACGCGGTGCCGACCAGTTCGCGGATCTTCATCGAGGACAGGTTCTTGCGCCGGCGCTCGGTCGAGAAATACGCGTTCTCGACCGTGTCGAGCCCTTCATGCGCGGCGAAGGCGTCGCCGGCCGCGCCCGCCAGCAGCAGCGGGTCGCCGCGCAGCATCAGGGCCTTGGCGGCGCTGACCGGGTTGCGGATGCGCTTGACGCCGGCCAGTGCGCCGGCTGCCAGTGTCGCCCCGTCCATGATCGAGGCGTCGAGCTCATGCTCGCCATCGGCATTGAAGGCGGCGCCATGGCCGGCGTTGAAATGCGGGGAATCCTCCATCACCCGCACCGCGGCCTCGACCGCGTCGACGGCGCTGCCGCCCTTGGCGAGGATCGCCCAGCCGGCCCGCAGCGAAGCGGCGAGATCGGCCCGGGCCTGCGCCCATTCGGCCTCGGTCATCTCGGATTTGGGCAGCGTGCCGCAGCCACCATGGATGGCGAGAGCGATGGTCATGAGGAACCTCGACGGAAGAATCCTTCTCCCCTCGGGGGAGAAGGTGGCAGCGCGAAGCGCTGACGGATGAGGGCCGACGGATGAGGGCGGTGCGAGACTTCCCTCATCCGTCTGCTTCGCAGACACCTTCTCCCCCGAGGGGAGAAGGAAAACCCGTCACTTCTTGGCGGGCTTGATATCCATCGCCAGCGTGTCCTCGTCGACGCGCGGGGCGATCGTGACCTTGTCCTTCTGCATCGCCCAGGCCGAACCGACCGCGACGATCGGCAGGCGCGGACGATCCTTGGCGACGATCGCATTGGCGTCGGCGAGCAGCTTGTTGCGCTTGGCCTCGTCGAGTTCGATGGCGGCGTCCTCGATCAGCTTGTCGAGCTCGGCGTTCTTGTAGCCGAGCACGTTGAAGGCGCCGAGCTTCTTGGCCGGGTCGTTGGAGTGGACGACCGAGGATAGCGTGTAGTTGGCCTCGCCGGTCAGCGTGCCCCAGCCAGACATGGCCAGCGAGTATTCGGCGCGAGTGCGGGCCGGGAAGAACACGGCCGCGGTCTGGGCGTTGGCGGTCACATCGAGGCCGATACGCGCCAGCATCTGCGCGACGGAGGTGCCGACCTGGCGGTCGCCCGGCAGGCGGTCATTGGTGAAGGAGAAGGTCGTCTTGAAGCCGTTGGGGTAGCCGGCCTCCTCGAGCAGCTTCTTGGCCCGGGCGATGTCGACCTTGAGCGGCGGCAGGTCCTTGTTGAAGCCGGCGATGCTCGAAGTGACCAGCTGGTTGACCGGCGCGCCGAGGCCTTCCATCGCGATCTCGACCAGAGCGGGACGGTCGATGGCGAGATCGATCGCCTCGCGCACCTTCGGATCCTGCAGCGGGTTCTTCGGCAGGGGCGAGCCGTCCTTGGCGCTGACCTGCGGGGACTTGTCGCGCAGGTCGATCTCCATGTTGAAGACGTAGACCGTGTCCATCGTGGCGACCGTCAGCTTCGGATCGCGCTTCAGCGTCGCGACGTCGGAAGCCGGCGCGCGCACGATGATGTCGACCTGGCCGGCCTTGAGCTGTGCGACGCGGGCGGCGTCGTTCGGCAGTTCCTTGCGGATGACCTTGGCCCAGGGCTCCTTCGGGCCCCAATAGCCGTCGAAGCGGTCGAGCACGAGCTGGTCCTTCGGCGTCCAGGAGACGAACTTGTAGGGGCCGGTGCCGATCGCGGCCTTGCCCGAGTTGAAGGTCTCGTTGGCATTGTCCTTGGTCAGGCCGGCCGCGGCCTTGGACGAGACGATGAACAGGCGGATGAAGTCGTTCGGCAGGTTCGGCGCCGGGCCGTCGGTGACGATATGGACGGTCAGCGGGTCGATGATCTTCACCTCCTTGACCCGGCGGACATAGATCGTCGTCGGATTCGGGCCGGCCACGACCGGAATGCGCTCGATCGAGAACTTCACGTCCTCGGCCGTGAAGTCCGAGCCGTCATGGAACTTGACCCCGGGGCGCAGCTTGAACTCCCAGACGTCGGGGGCGATCGCCTTCCAGCTCGTGGCGAGCCGGGGCTCGATCTGCAGCTTGTCGCCGGACCAGGTCAGCGTGTCGAAGACATGCTTCAGCGCCTCGGCATGGGTGCCGGTCGCGGTGAAGTGCGGGTCGATCGAATCCGGCCCGGCGCGCACGCCGATGGTCAGGTTCTGGGCCAGTGCGGCCGTCGAGACGGAGGCGCTTAGCAGCAGGGCCAGGGCGGCGATGCGGGTGAACCGGGTGGTCGTCATGATGCTGTTCCCTCTTTTTCGAGATCGGTCGGCCAGGCCGGGGAGGCGATGACGAGCTTGTCCATCAACTCGCAGAGCTGGCGCTGTTCGGTTTCGGTCAGCGCCGACAGCATGGCCGTCTGCTGCTGCACCATCAGCGGCATGGTTTCCTCGAAGATCGCGCGGCCGGGCGCCGTGAGATACAGCACGAAGCTGCGCAGGTCCTCGCGGTCGGTCTCGCGCCGGAGCAGGCGTCGATGCAGCAGCCGCTGGATCGCGCGGCTGAGCGTGTTCTTCGGCAGGCCCGACGAGGCGACGATGTTCTTGGCCGCGACCCCGTCCTTCAGGCCGACCGCATAGAGCGCCACGAACTCGGGCCTGACCAGCCCGTAGCGGGTCTCGATCCAGCGATAGACCGGGTCGTTGAAGCGGAAGGCGACGAAATTCAGCCGAAAGGACAGCCAGCAGGGGTTGTCCCACAGCTTGGTGACGGTCAACGGGTCGAGATCCTCGAGCGCCTGCTCGCGCTCTGGACTGACACGCGAAAGGGCCGTCGGTGCGCGCCGCATGCCCAGGCCCTCCCAGCTTTCCAATTTAGTTCCAAATGGAACTTGACGCTGTCCAAGGCCAGAGTCAAGGATGCCGGGGCGGAGGATGATGGAGCCTCACGGCTCCCGCAAATCGTTTCTCCGCGGATGACCTCGCATTCGTCGCGGGAGCCTGATCGGCGGAGAATGGTGCGGGTGGGCCCGGCCGCTCGCGTTGATTAGAGCCGGGTTGGTTCAAGCAAGGAATAGGCCGTGCGCGTCGCCGAGATGAACTGGATGCAGATCGAAGCGCAGGCGAAGCGCGACGATCGCTGTATCCTGCCTTTGGGCTGTGTCGAGCAGCACGCCTATCTCAGCCTCGCGACCGATGCGATCCTGGCCGAAAAAGTGGCCAACGACGCCGCCGAGCCGCTCGGCCTGCCGGTCTTCCCGGTCCTGGCCTATGGCATGACGCCGGGTTTTGCCGCCTATCCCGGCACCATCTCGCTGCGCCTGAGCACCTACGCCGCCGTCATGGAGGACGTGCTCGAGGCGTTCTATCGCTCGGGCTTCCGCCGCATCGTGCTGGTCAACGGCCATGGCGGCAATTCGCCGGTCATGACGCTGGCGACCGAATGGATGGGCCGGCGCGGCGATGCCAGCGTCCGGCTGCACAATTGGTGGGCGGGGCCGCGTTTCCAGGAAGCGGTCAAGGCGGTCGACCCGGCGGCATCCCATGCATCCTGGATGGAGAATTTCCCCTGGACGCGGCTGGAAAGCGTCGCGATGCCGGATGCGTTCAAGCCGCCCTTCAACGCGCCGGCCTATCAGGCGGCCGGCCCGGCCAGGAAGCGCGAGATCCTCGGCGACGGCAATTTCCACGGCCGCTACCAGCGCTCCGACAACGAGATGCTCAGTCTCTGGCAGGTCGGCGTCGAGGAGACCCGCGCCGCGATGACGGAGAACTGGCCGTGAGGGCCTCTTTCCCGGTTGCACAGGTCGGCGCGACCTGCCCTCTCCCCCCTGGTGGGGGAGAGTGGGAGAGGGGGGGCGTGCCGCTTGGTGAGAGGTCTCAGAATCGGGCGTTGGGGCTGCCGTCGCTCTCAGGTGCCACCGACGCGCCTGCCTTTTCGCCCCCCACCCCCAACCCCTCCCCACGAGGGGGAGGGGAGTTCGCGTTGCACCCATGCTAGGTCACGTCCTCGGCAGGCTGGGGCAGGCCCTCGTCGTCATGCTCGTCATGTCGGCGCTCGTCTTTGTCGGCGTCTATGCCATCGGCAACCCGATCGACGTTTTGATCGGCCCCGATGTCAGCCAGGACATCCGGCTCGACACGATCGCCCGCTACGGGCTCGACCAGCCGCTCTGGCGCCAGTATTTCACCTTCCTCGGGCGCATCCTGCAGGGCGATTTCGGCCGGTCCTTCGTCTTCGGCATGCCGGTTCTGGATCTGATCCTGTCGCGGCTGCCGGCGACGCTGGAGCTGACGCTGGCGGCGGTCTGCGGCGCGGCCCTGATCGGCATTCCCGCCGGCATCTATGCCGGATATCGGCCGGACGGGCTCGCCGCCAAGGCGATCATGACGATCTCGATCCTCGGCTTCTCGGTGCCGACCTTCTGGATCGGCCTCGTGCTGATCATCGCCTTTGCCGTCGAACTGCAATGGCTGCCGGCTGGCGGGCGCGGAGCGACGGTCGCGATCTTCGGCGTGCAATGGAGCTTCCTGACCGCCAACGGCCTGAGCCACCTGCTGCTGCCGGCGGCCAACCTCGCCTTCTTCAAGCTCGCTTTGATGACGCGCCTAGCCCGGGCCGGCACCCGCGAGGCGATGCTGTCCGACACCGTCAAATTCGCCCGTGCCGCCGGCCTCTCCGAATGGACGGTCCTGCGCCGGCATGTGCTGCGGCTGATCGCGATCCCGCTCGTCACCGTCTTCGGGCTCGAATTCGCCTCGACGCTTGCCTTCGCCGTGGTCACCGAGACGATCTTCTCCTGGCCGGGCATCGGTAAGCTGATCATCGACTCGATCACCTCGCTCGACCGGCCGGTGATGGTCGCCTATCTGATGCTGGTCTCCTTCGTCTTTATCATGATCAATTTCCTGGTCGATCTCGCCTATGTCGGGCTTGATCCGCGCTTACGCCGGGCGGGTTCGCGATGAGCCAGATGTCCCCCGCCAAGCTCGCCCCCGTCCGGGAGATTTCGCCTGCCGCCCGCTTCTGGGCCGAATTCCGAGAGAGCAAGGTCGCGGTCGCGGCGCTCGTCGTGGTCGTTCTGATGCTCGGCGTCGCCATCTTCGCGCCGCTGGTCGCGCCGCAGAACCCCTACGACCTCGCCAATCTCGTGCTGATGGATGCCCGCCGCCCGCCGGGCTATGTCGGCTCGGCCGGCTACACCCATATCCTGGGCACGGACGCGCAGGGGCGCGATCTGTTCTCGGCGATCCTCTACGGCCTGCGCATTTCGCTCCAGATGGGGCTGATCGCGGGTTCGCTCGCCTTCATCGTCGGCGTGACGCTTGGCGTCGGTGCGGCCTATGTCGGCGGCCGCTGGGAAGCCTTCATCATGCGCGTGATCGATCTCCAGCTCGCCTTCCCGGCGATCCTGCTGGCGCTCGTCCTCTCCGCGCTTCTCGGGCAAGGCAAGGCCCAGCTCATCGCGGCGCTGGCGGCGGCGCAATACGCCTATTTCGCCCGCACCGCCCATGGCGCCGCCTCGGCCGAGCGCGGCAAGGACTATGTCGAGGCCGTGCTCTCGACGCCGCTGCCGGCCTGGCGCGTGGTCCTGAAGCATATCTTCCCGAACTGCCTGCCGCCGCTGATCGTGGTGGCCACCGTGCAGGTCGCGAACGCCATCGCCCTGGAGGCGACGCTCTCCTTCCTCGGCGTCGGCCTGCCCGTCACCGAGCCCTCGCTCGGCATGCTGATCTCGAACGGCTTCCAGTACATGCTCTCTGGCCGCTACTGGATCTCGATCTATCCCGGCATCGCGCTGATCATGCTGATCGTCGCCATCAACCTCGTCGGCGACCGCATCCGCGATCAGGTCAATCCGAGG
>DATDBB010000267.1:0-2159 GCA_036525085.1 Allobosea sp. | reverse complement strand
CCAAGGGCAAAGCCAACAAGGTCGCCCTCACCGCCGTCGGACGAAAACTCGTCACGATCCTCAACGCCCTCATCAAGGCCGACACCCCCTATGATCCAGCCCACGCTTGACAGCCCGTCACACAGTTGCTGGACAAGCCGCGGAGCGGCGCAGTTCCGGGATCCATCATAGAGCTCCGCCGCTGCCCTATGATGGATCCCGGGACGACCTACGGTCGCCCAGGATGACGGCTCGTTGTGGTGAGGCTACTGATTCAGGCTTAGAAATCCGATTCGGCGCTTGCTTCGGCGGCATCGGGCGGTCTAGATCGCGCGCTTCCTCCCCAGCGTTCCGGAAGCGCTCCCTGCCATGGCTACCACGTCTTCGCCCGTCGCCATCATCATGGGCAGCCAGTCCGACTGGGCGACCATGCGCCATGCCGCCGAGACGCTCGATGCGCTCGGCATCGGCCATGACGACCGCATCGTCTCCGCCCACCGCACCCCGCAGCGCATGGTCGAGTTCGCCACCGGCGCCAAGGCCGAGGGTTTCAAGGTGGTGATCGCCGGCGCCGGCGGCGCCGCCCATCTGCCGGGCATGACCGCTTCGCTGACCCCGCTGCCGGTCTTCGGCGTTCCCGTCGAATCCAAGGCGCTCTCGGGCCAGGACAGCCTGCTTTCGATCGTGCAGATGCCGGCCGGCATCCCTGTAGGCACGCTGGCCATCGGCCGGGCCGGCGCCGTCAATGCGGCCCTGCTCGCCGCCGCGGTGCTGGCGCTATCGGATGCGGGGCTGGCGGAGCGCCTCGACGCCTACCGCGCCCGCCAGAGCGCCGCCATCGCCGAGCGTCCCGTGAAGGACGAGGCGTGAGCGCGCCGGCTTTCAAGGGCTTGGCGCCCGGCGCCGTGCTCGGCATTCTCGGCGGCGGCCAGCTCGCACGCATGATCGCGCTCGCCGCGGCCGATCTCGGCATCCACTGCCACATCTTCGCGCCCGAGCCCGAGAATCCGGCCTTCGACGTCGCGGCGGCCCGCACCATTGCGGCCTATGAAGACGAGGCGGCGCTGGACCGTTTCGCCGCGGCCGTCGATGTCGTGACCTATGAATTCGAGAACGTGCCGGCGGCGACGGCGGCCTTCCTCAGCCAGCGCAAGCCGCTGCATCCGGGGGCGCGCGCGCTGGCGGTGACGCAGGACCGGCTGAGCGAGAAGAAGTTCGTCGCCAATCTCGACTTGGCAGTGGCGCCGTTCCGCGCCGTCGATTCGCTGGCCGATCTTGAGGTTGCCGTGACCGCGCTCGGCCGTCCCAGCGTGCTGAAGACCCGCCGCTTCGGCTATGACGGCAAGGGGCAGGTCAAGATCCTGCCGGGCACGGACCTTGCCGAGGCCTATGAGGCGATCGGTCGCTCGCCAGCGGTGCTGGAGGGGTTCGTCACCTTCGCCCGCGAGGTCTCGGTGGTCGCGGCGCGCGGGGCGGATGGCAGCTTTGCCGCCTTCGATCTCTGCGAGAACGAGCACCGCGACCACATCCTCGCCTTCACCCGCATTCCCGCTCAGGTTTCGGCCGCGACGGAGGCCGCAGCGATCGAAGCCGCGCGCAAGATCGGGGCGGCGCTCGGCTATGTCGGCGTCTTCGCGGTCGAGATGTTCGTCACCGGCGAAGGTGCGGATGAGCGCGTCGTCGTCAACGAGATCGCGCCGCGCGTGCACAATTCCGGACACTGGACCAGCGAAGGGGCGCAGACCTCGCAGTTCCACCAGCATGTCCGCGCCGTCTGCGGCTTTCCGCTCGGGGCGGCACAAAGGCGCGGCCGTGTCGCGATGGAGAACCTGATCGGCGATGCCGCCTTGCGCTGGCGCGAACTCCTGGCCGAACCCGGCGCGCATCTGCATCTCTACGGCAAGCGCGAGGCGCGGGCCGGCCGCAAGATGGGCCATGTCACACGGGTTTGGCCCGAGGAGCGGTGAGCCTGTCGTCGGCGCGAGGCTTGCTCTTCGTTTTCCGCTGATTTCCGGGCTTTCCGGCGTGGACAGCCAGATTGAATTCTGTTATCCGCACGATCCTCCGGGCGATCTGCGTCGCAGCGTCGCCGACCCGACCTTTTAGGCCAACCCGCTAAAGACGGACAATCACGTGCAGGTTCTCGTTCGCGACAACAATGTCGATCAGGCTCTCCGCGC
>DATDBB010000266.1:0-8512 GCA_036525085.1 Allobosea sp. | reverse complement strand
CCCTGACGCGCCAGCACCCGCTCGATCGCGTTCTGGACGCGCTCGTCGGCATTGGCGTCGAGCGCCAGATGCTCGAGCGAGGCCAGCCGGTTGACGTGCAGCAGCGGCAACGCGCGGCTCACCGTCTGCTCGGTGCAGCCATAGGGGTAGCGGTCGAGCGCCTTCAGCAGCGCCGGCACGTCGAGCGAGGCGAGCGGCGAGACCGAGACCGAGACCTGGCCGGAGTTCGGCACGAGATCGGCCATGAGATCGGACGAGACGGTGATCGCACCGCCATTGCCGGGGATCGGACGCACGATCCGCCGCGCGATCGTCGCGGCCGAGGGCTGCACGCGAACCGCGAGGTTCTGCACCGTCCCGACGCCACCCGGCCCGCTGATGCGGACATCGAACTCGGCGCGGCCGAGGCCCGCGGCGGTGACGGGGATCGTCATCTGCGCCTTGGCGCCGGCCGCGAGCTGGATGGTGCGGCGGGTGGCGTCGGCCGCGACCAGCACCGGCCCGCGCACGTCGAGATCGACGACGTAGGGACCGGCCGGGCCTTCGACATTGTCGATCTGGAGGTGAAAGCGCGACTGGTCGCCGATGGCGAGGAAGCGCGGCAGCGTCGCCTGCGCGACGACCTGATCGCGCACGATGACCTCGGTGCTGGCCTGACCGGTGCGCCCGGCCGACCAAGCGACCGCCATGACGCGCAGCGAGCCGTTGAAGGCGGGCAACTCGAAATCGACCTTCGCGATGCCGTCGGGGCCGACCTTGACCACGCCGGAATAGCGCGCGACCGGCTCCTGCGTCGGCCTCTCGCCTTCAAGCGCGGGCGCGGCGTCGCCGCCGGTGCGGATCGCGCCGCGCGTGCCCTGCATGCCGTCGATCAGATAGCCGTAAAGATCGCGCAGCTCGTGGCCGATCTGGCGCTGGCCGAAGAAGAACCTGCTTGGATCGGGGCTCTCGAAGCGGGTCAGGTTGAGGATGCCGACATCGACGGCCGCGACCGTGACGAAAGCCTCCTCGCCGGCGCGAGCGCCGGTGACCTTGACGGGCAGCGACAGCGTCGAGAGCGGTCGCACCAGATTTGGCGCGCCGAGATCGAGCGTCAGCGTGCGGCTGTCCTTGCCGATCTGAAACCAGGACAGGCCGATGGCGCGGCCGGGCAGGCGCTGGGCAGCGACGTCCATCGGGCGGTGGGCGAGCACGACGAGATAGGCGCCGGCGCCCCATTCGGCCTTGACCGGGATGCTCGCGGTGGTGCCGCCCGGCACGATGTCGATGGTGCGGAGGTCAGTGACGCGGTCGGTGATGACGGCGAGCGTCGCCTTGCCCGCGAAACGCGGTGCGAGCCGGACCTGCAGGCTCTCGCCATCGGCATAGGACGCCTTGTCGAGGGCGACATCGAGCACGTCTGGCGTATCCGCCGTCTTGTCGGCCTCGTAGCCGACGCTGAAGGAGACCGAGGTCTCGGTGGAATCGGGGCCGTCGGCGGTGACGTCGAGGCGATAGTTGCCCCATGCGACCTGAGCCGCGATCCGGGCGGGCGCGCCCTCCGCGACCGCGATCTCGCCATCGGCGACGCGGCGGGTCGATTTCACGCCCTCGAAGTTCCAGCGGCCATCCTGGAAGAACCACTGGTAGTTGCGGGTGACTTTGGACAGGGTCCATTTCACGCCGGGCCGCGCAAGGCGGCGGCCATCGCCATTGGCCATGATGACCTCGAAGGTCGCCGTCTGGCCGTTGCCGAGTTCGCCGTCCTTGAACGCCTTCCTGACGCCGATGGCCGCGCCCTTGGGCACGATCGGCAGGGTGAGCGAGCGGGCAATGGCGCGCCCGCCCGGCTCGCCGACGCGGATGGTGAACTCGGCCTCGAGCGGGCGATTGGTTTCCGGCTGGGCGACGGGGTTGGTCACCGTGACCTTGCCGGCGGCGTCGGTGGTGGTCGCCTCCTCGAACTCGGACTGGACCGCCTCGAAGCCTTCATCGGTGAGACCGACCTGATAGCCGGCGAAACCTGGAATCGCCGATTGTCCGGCGGCGCGGATCGTCATCGAGCCGGTGACGTCGAGCGCCGAGCCCGGCGCGCCGTAGAGATAGCGCGCTGTCACGTCGATCTCGGCCGGCTCGCCCGCCTGAAGCACCGGCGCCTTGGGCGCCAGCGTCAGTTCGAGGCGTTCGGGAACATAGTCCTCGACGAGGAAGGAGGTCTCGCCGATCGCCGGGCCCTTTGGATCGGCATAGGCCTGGACTCGCCAGGTTCCGGTCGCGGCGCCGGAGATCAGCGGGATCGAATGGGCGCGGCCGCCGGCGCCCTGGTCCTCGACCTGGCGGCGGCGGTACTCGACGCCGTCGGGGCGCTTGACCACAAGGGTCAGCGGCAGCCCGGTGACGGCCGCGCCGCGTGCATCGCGCAGCAGGCTCGTCAGGTAGACGGTCTCGCCCGAGCGGTAGACGCCGCGTTCGGTGTAGAGGTAGGCGTCGAGCCCGGCTGGAGCGACGCGTCCCTTGACGCCGCGGTCCGAGAGATCGAAGGCGGTCTGCTTCAGGTCGAGGAAGCCGTAATCCTCGCCCAATCCGGCCGTGACGATGCCGGGCGCATTGCCGCCCTGGCCCTTGGCGAGACCGGCGTCGAAGCGGGCATAGCCGTTGGCGTCGGAGCGCGCCGTGGCCAGAACCTCGTTGTTCCTGGCGATCAGCCGCAATTCGGCATTGGCGACAGGCGCCGCATTGGCGAGCGAGCGCACCAGCACATGCACGCCGTCCGGCCCGGAGAATGAGGTCAGCCCGAGATCGGAGACGACGAACCACTGCGTCGCGCGCGTCGAGCCGTCGTCATAGCTGTCGCCATCCGAGGCCGGCTGTGCCTGGCCGCCGCTCGGCTTGGCGAACATCACATAGATGCCGGGCTTGAGCGCTCCGACCGCCTCGACGACCGGGAAGGCGGTGACGACGTCCTTGTTCAGCTCGGACTTTACCTCCATCGAGCCGGTCCAGACGCTCTGGCCCTTCTCGCTGGCGATCTGGCCCGCCGAATAGGCGCCGAGCTGGCCGAGGAAATCGTCGGAATGGACCGAGTTGATCAGGTTGCGGTCGCCGATGCGCATGACCTCGAGGTCGAGCCTGTCGGTGTTGACCGAGACGACAGGTACGCCCTGCTGGCCGGTGCGGGGCAGGACGTAGTTCTTGCCGGTGAAGCGCACGGAAGGGGTGCGGTCGCGGACATAGACTTCGTAATCGGCGGATTTGAGCAGCTTCTCGTCGGGGATCGCCGAGGGCACGCCCTGGCGGATGACGAAGGCGTAGCGCTCGCCATGGCGCAGGCCATCGATGCAGATCTGCCTGTCTTCGGCCGACACGGCGAAATCGCCCCTGCCACCTGAGATCGCAACGTAAGGCGCGAAATCGACGCGGCCCCGCGCCAGCGGCTCGGAGAACTCGAAGCAGGCGCGCGGGCTTGCCGCATCCGCATCGACCTTGTTGCCGGTCAGGCGGAAGCCGCGCTGGGCGCGCAGGCCCTCATAGGCGGTACGCAGCGAGGCGTTGTCGACGAGGTCGAGGCTGAGGCGATAGGTCGTCAGCGCCGGCCGCCAGAGCTCGTTCTTCTCGAAGAGGCGGGCGAGCACGCCGAGCGACGCGGCCTCGTCATTGCGCCCAGTCGAGCGCTGATAGGCGAGATAGGCGGCGCTGATGGCGCGTTCGCGCAGCTCCCAGCGCTCGCGATAGTCGCGCGGCTCGATCGCGTTGGCGGCGCGCGCCATCAGGCGCCAGCCGGCGGCATTGGCGGGCTCGGCGACGACGGCGGCGTTGGCCTGGGGCAGGGCGGCGCGGGCATCGCCGCGCGACAGCGCCGCCTCGCCGGCGCGGATTGCGTCGGCCGCAGGGCGGGCGCCGGCCGAGACTTCCCGCTTCAGCCGCTCCTCCAGCCTTAACCCGTCGGCGGCGAGATCGTTGCGGACATAGGCCTTCTGGGCGAATGCCGGATGAGCCGCCAGCATGAGTCCGAGGAGGAGCGCAAGACGGGAGAGCAGGGTCATCGTCGTTCCTCTGGGTCGTGTCTGGCGGCGGCGGACAGGCCTTCAGCACCATCGCGCCCGTCGATGGCGTGAGACCGGGTCGGCAGGCTATCACCGCGCCACGCGCGTTCAAGTCATGCGAATGAAGGTCGCCGCGACACCGGCATTGCGGATCGTCTCGCGGCGCGACCTTTGGTCACCGGCTGTTGCGACGCGTCCCATTCTGGCGCTCAATGCCGTCGCTCCGCCCGCCTTCGAGGACGAGATTCATGCCGCGCGCCCGTCTGCATCACCCGCGAACCGAGCCGGTCCGAGCCCTCGCGCTGGCGCTCGCCCTGCTGAGCGCATCGCTCGCCGGTGCGCAGGCGCAGGCTCCGGTGACCGCGTCCAACCCGCAACTCGCGGCGGCACAGGCGAGCTTCGAGAGCCTGCCCGAGGCGGAGCGCAAGGCGATCCAGACCGACCTGATCTGGACCGGCCATTTCAACGGCGCGGCCAGCGGTTCCTATGGGCCGCTGACCTTCCGGGCGATCAATGCGCTGAAGGCTCCGTCGCGGGGGTCGCCGGACGGGGTGCTGAACCCGGCCGAGCGACGCGCCCTGGCGCAGGCGGCGCAGGCGGCGCGGGATGCCGCAGGTTTTAGGCTCATCGCCGACGACAAGACCGGGGCCCGCATCGGCATCCCAACCAGGATCCTGCCGAAGCGGGATGTCTCGTCCACGGGCAGCCGCTGGCAGAGCGAGGACGGCAAGGTCACGCTCGATACCTCCAGCACGCCGCCGGGCGAGACGCTGGAGGCGGTGTTCGAGAAGGCGACGGCGCCGACCCCGAACAACCCCGGCCGCAAGATCACCTACAAGCTGCTGCGGCCGGACTTCTTCGTCGTCACCGGCGAGACGCCGACCGGCAAGTTCTATCGCCGGCTGGTGGCCGGACCATCGGGCCTGCGCGGTTTCTCGATCGGCTACGACAAGGCGCTGTCGGGCACGATCGACAAGCTGGTGATCGCCATCGCGACGAGCTTCGAGCCGTTCCCGACCGGGCCGCTGCCGGCGGCGACCGCCGTCGCATCGGCCGCATCCGCGCCGGCTGCGGGACCTGCGGCGACGACCGTGCCGGTGCGGGTGACGGAACGCTACGGCGTCGGGCTCGCGGCCGCCGATCGCGTCGCGGTGACGGCGGCCGCCGCCATCGAGGGCTGCCGGTCGCTGCGCGTCAGTGGACGTGCCGCCAAACTGCGCGGATCGCCGGAGGGCGGGCTCGCCCTGCTCGACGTCGAGGGCGCGGCAGCCTTCGCCGTGCCAGGTCTGCGCGCGGAGGCGCCCGGCGAGCGCGAGAACCTCGTTCTGGTCGCCTTCGGCGAGGATAACGGCAAGCGCGCGGCCGTCGCCCTTCCGGGGCAGGGTGTCCGGATCGGGGCCGGCATCGCCGTCTTTGCGCCGCTGCAGCCGGGGCAGGCGGGGGCGCCGGTGTTCGACCGCCAGGGGCGGCCGGTGGGCCTGGTGACGGGCAATCCGTCGGACAAGGTCCTGATCGCCGGCGTCGCGCCGCAGCGCGCCTATGCGGTCACCGACGGCGCGACCCTGCAGGGACTTCTGGCACGGGCGGGGCTGACGTCGCAGGTCGCGGCTTCCGGTCCCGAGCTCAGCACGGGGGCGGTCGTCGACAAGGTGGCGCACTCCGTCCTGCCGATCGTCTGCGGATTGTAGAAATCGCGGAAAGAGCAGTTGTCTCTGCCGCGACAATCGGCTCAGATGCACCGTCTCAGCAAGAGAGCCCCGTCGGTGACGAGGAGCGCTCGGATACTAAATCGATTTAGGGAGAGGAACGTCAATGAACGACATCATCAGCAGGCGTGGTGTGCTCAAGGGAGCTGCAGCGGCGGGAGCCGCCGGGCTCGTGGCCGGGCCGGCGCTTGCCCAGGCAAAATGGCCGAGCCGGCCCGTTACCCTGGTCTGCCCATGGGGCGCCGGCGGTGGCACCGACGCGACCGCACGGATCATCGGGGCCATGCTTGAGAAGAGCCTCGGCCAGCCTTTCAACGTCGTGAACCGCACCGGTGGATCGGGTGTGGTCGGCCATTCGGCGATCGCGACGGCGGCGCCCGACGGCTACACGATCGGCATGATCACGGTCGAGATCAGCATGATGCACCATCAGGGGCTGACCGAACTCAACCCGACGAGCTACACGCCGCTCGCCCTCATGAACGAGGATCCGCCCGGCGTGCAGGTTTCGGCCTCCAGCCCCTACAAGGACATCAAGGCGCTGGCCGAGGCGATCAAGGCCGCTCCCGCAGGCAAGTTCAAGGCGTCGGGCACCGGCCAGGGCGGCATCTGGCACCTTGCGCTGATCGGCTGGCTGATGGCGATGGGGCTGAAGCCCGACCATGTCGCCTGGGCTCCCTCGAACGGCGCGGCGCCTGCGATGCAGGATCTCGCGGCCGGCGGCATCGACATCGTGACCTGCTCGGTTCCCGAGGCGCGCGCCATGATCGATGCGGGCAAGGCCAAGTCGCTCGCCATCATGGCCAAGGCGCGCAACCCGCAGTTCAAGGACGTCCCGACGCTGAACGAGACGCTCGGCATCAACTACTCAGTCGGCGCCTGGCGCGGCATCGCCGGGCCGAAGGGGCTGCCGGCGGATGTGCAGGCCACGCTGATCGCGGAGCTGAAGAAGGCTTTCGACTCGAAGGAGTTCCAGGACTTCATGAACGCGCGTGGTTTCGGCATGACCTTCCAGGACCAGGCCGGCTTCACCAAGTTCATGGCCGATGGCGACAAGGCCATGGGAGCGGCGATGACCGCGGCTGGTCTCGCAAAGAAGCCCGCGTAACCGCGTCCTGAGCGATGGCGGTTGCGCTGAGGCGCCGCCGCCATCCGCCCGGGATGGCCGCATTGCGCCGGGCGGCCTGTCCACCTGTTCATGAAAGTTCGCACGATGCGCTTCAACGATGCCGTCGTCGGCGCCGCGTTCCTGTTGCTCGCCGGCGCCATGATCGCGATGACCTTCACCTTCCCCCCGTTCCCAGGGCAGAAGTACGGGCCCAGCCTGTTTCCGCGCATCATCGGAGCCGGCATCATAGGCTGCTCGCTGCTGCTGATCCTGCGTGAACGGCGCGGGGCCAGGCGGCCCTGGCTCGTGCTCGATGATTGGGCGCGCCGGCCGGCGAGACTCGCCTCCTTCGCGCTGATGCTGGCGGCGATGGTGTTCTATCTGGTGGCGTCGGAGCCGCTCGGCTTCATTCCGACGGCATTCCTGATCCAGCTCGGCCTGTTCCTGTGGTTCGGCGTCCGCCCGGTGACGGCCGTCATCGTCGCGGTCGGCATGACGATCGCGGTGCAGTACTTCTTCGGCAATCTGATGCGCGTGCCGCTGCCGCGCGGCGTCCTCGACAGCGTGCTTTGAGGGGGCCGAGATGACAGCGATTTCCACCGCCTTCGGTCTCGTCTTCGATCCTTATGTCCTGTCCGTGATCATGGGTTCGGCGATCTTCGGCATGTTCGTCGGGGCGATGCCGGGCCTGACCGCGACGATGGCGACGGCGCTCCTGGTGCCCGTCACATTCTTCATGCCACCCGTGCCGGCGCTGGGCGCCATCGTCACGGCGACGGCAATGGCGATCTTCGCGGGCGACATTCCGGCGGCCATGCTGCGCATGCCGGGAACGCCGGCTTCGGCAGCCTATGCCGACGAGAGCTACGAGATGACCAAGAAGGGGCAACTCGACCTCTGCATGGGCGTCAACCTCGTCTTCTCGGTGCTGGGCGGCATCTTCGGCGTCATGATTCTGATCGTGCTGGCGCCGGCCCTGGCCGAGGTGGCGATCAACTTCTCGTCCTTCGAGTATTTCTGGCTGGCCTGCCTCGGCCTGACCTGCGCCGTCTTCATCGGTACGGGCGACCCGCTGAAGGGGCTGCTCTCGCTGTTCATCGGGCTGGCGATCGGCTGTGTCGGCATCGATCCGGCCGCCGGCCAGCCGCGCTTCACCTTCGGCAATGTCGACCTGCTCTCCGGCATCAATTTCATCCCGACGCTGATCGGCATGTTCGCCGTTTCTGAGCTGCTGCGCGGAGCGGTGACGATGGAGAAGGGCGGGCATATCATCGCGCAGGCCGTCGGGAATCTGATGACCGGCGTCGGCGGGGTGTTCAGGAAGTACTGGTTCAACTTCCTGCGCGGCTCGGTGATCGGCACTGTCATCGGCGCGCTGCCGGGCGCGGGCGCCGACATCGCCGCCTGGGTCTCCTATGCGGTCTCGAAGAAGACCTCCAAGGAGCCCGAGAAATTCGGCACCGGCCATATCGAGGGCATCGTCGATTCGACCTCGGCGAATAATTCGGCGCTCGGCGGGGCCTGGATTCCGGCGTTGGTCTTCGGCATCCCCGGCGACTCGATCACCGCCATCGTCATCGGCGTGCTCTACATGAAGGGGATGAACCCCGGCCCGAGCGTGTTCCTGCAGACGCCGGAACTGATCTACGCCGTCTTCATCATCTTCATCCTCGCCA
>DATDBB010000265.1:0-17938 GCA_036525085.1 Allobosea sp. | reverse complement strand
GGCGGCATCGCGCACGACTTCAACAACGTGCTGCAGGTCATCATCAACGCCTCGGAGTTCCTGCTCGCCAGCCACCGGCCGACGGATCCCTCCTTCCCCGACATCATGCAGATCAAGCAGAACGCCTACCGCGCCGCGGCGCTGGTGCGGCAGCTGCTCGCCTTCTCGCGGCGCCAGACGCTGCGCCCCCAGGTGCTCGAACTGGGCGACGTGCTCTCCGACCTCTCGCTGATGCTGAAGCGCGTCGTCGCCGACAAGGTCACGCTCGACGTCCGCCAGGGCCGCGACCTCTGGCCGGTCAAGGCCGATCTCGGCCAACTCGAACAGGTCATCGTCAACCTCGCGGTCAACGCCCGCGACGCCATGGCCGATGGCGGCAAGCTGACGGTGCGCACCCGCAATGTCGCGGGCAACGAGTGCTCCGGCTTCGGCCACGCCGCCCTGCCCGCCGACGACTATGTCCTGCTCGAGGTCGAGGACAGCGGCACCGGCATCGCGGCCGAGCATCTCGACAAGATCTTCGAGCCCTTCTTCACCACCAAGGAGGTCGGCAAGGGCACGGGTCTCGGCCTCTCCATGGTCTATGGCATCGTCAAGCAGACCGGCGGCTTCGTCTTCTGCGACTCCGTTGTCGGCCGAGGCACGATCTTCCGCATCTTCCTGCCCCGCCATGTGCCGAGCGACGAGGAGATCGCCGCCGAAGTCGCGATCAAGGAAGCCCCCAAGAAGGTCGCCGCCGACCACACCGGCGCTGGCGTCATCCTCCTGGTCGAGGACGAGGACGCCGTGCGCGCGCTCAACGCACGCATGCTGGTCTCAAGGGGCTACACCGTCCACGAGGCGGCCTCGGGCGTCGAGGCGCTCGACGTCTTCCGCGAGCATGACGGCAAGATCGACCTTGTCGTCTCCGACGTGGTGATGCCCGAAATGGACGGCCCGACCCTGCTCGGCGAACTGCGCCAGCGCAACCCGGCGACCAAGGTGGTCTTCGTCTCCGGCTATGCCGAGGAGGCTTTCCGCAAGAACCTGCCCGAGGGAGAGGAGTTCCAGTTCCTGCCCAAGCCCTTCACGATGAAGCAGCTCGTGGAGACGGTGAAGGCGGCGATGGGATGAGCCTGGCGTCCGGCCGAAGCGAACCGGACTGGAGCAAGCTGGAATCAGCCAGAGGGGCTCTGTCATCCCGGACGCAGCGAAGCGGAGATCCGGGATCCATGCCTGAACCTCGCTCGGGAGCGCTCGGGCATGGATCCCGGGTCAAGCCCGGGATGACTGCGTGTTTCCATGCAAACTCAGCATGGTATAGGCACCATGCCTGACCGAAAGCTGCTTCGCTACGCGCTCCTGCTTTGCGCGCAGACCGCCTGCGCCGCGGTCATGCTCGCCAACATCCATGCGGGCTTCCGCATCCTGATCGAGAACATCGGCACGCCGAACGCCCCTGCTCCCGCCGGTGTGCTGGTGCTCCTGATCGCGGCCGCGCTCGGCCAGGCCTGCTACTGGTATCGCCTGCGCAACGTGCCGGTGCCCACGAGCTACCGCAACATCGCGCTCGGCCATCTCATGGCCTTCGCCAGCCGGCTCGGCTTCATCTTCGGCGGCTCGCTGTTCTCGGTCTATTTCCTGCGCCACGCTCCGGAAATGGCGCTTGGCCCGCTCGACATCGCCTGGCGCGGCGCCTTGCTGATAGCGATCCTGTTCTCGCTCTACTGCTACACGCTCGAACTCGAACGGCTCGGCGGCGCCCTGCAGCTGCCGCCGAAACTTTGACCCAGCCGTCGCGTTTGGGCACTCCTGACATCTCCTGTCAGGGCGTCGCCGATGAGAACAGAAAAAGAACTTGCGGACAGGAACAAACCATGACCAATCTTGCTCACCGGCGCAGATTGTGATGTTCCCGCGCCCCTGCCATAAGGAGCCGAAGTCGTGAGTCAGGCGAATCTCAAGCTGGTGGAAGGTTCCTCGATGGACAAGGCCAAGGCGCTGGATGCAGCGCTCTCGCAGATCGAGCGCGCCTTCGGCAAAGGCTCGATCATGCGGCTGGGCAAGAACCAGCAGGCGATCGAGATCGAGACGATTTCGACCGGCTCGCTCGGCCTCGACATCGCGCTCGGCGTCGGCGGCCTGCCGCGCGGCCGCGTCATCGAGATTTACGGCCCCGAATCCTCCGGCAAGACCACGCTCGCGCTGCACACCATCGCCGAGGCCCAGAAGAAAGGCGGCGTCTGCGCCTTTGTCGATGCCGAGCATGCGCTCGATCCGGTCTATGCGCGCAAGCTCGGCGTCAATCTCGACGACCTCCTGATCTCGCAGCCCGATACCGGCGAGCAGGCGCTCGAGATCACCGACACCCTCGTCCGCTCCGGCGCGATCGACGTGCTCGTGGTCGACTCGGTCGCCGCGCTGACGCCGCGCGCCGAGATCGAGGGCGAGATGGGCGACGTCCAGCCCGGCCTGCAGGCCCGCCTGATGAGCCAGGCCCTGCGCAAGCTCACCGCCTCGATCTCGCGCTCGAATTGCATGGTCATCTTCATCAACCAGATCCGCATGAAGATCGGCGTGATGTATGGCTCGCCCGAGACGACCACCGGCGGCAACGCGCTGAAGTTCTACGCTTCGGTCCGCCTGGACATCCGCCGCGTCTCGACGTTGAAGGAGCGTGACGAGGCGACCGGCAACCAGGTCCGCGTCAAGGTCGTCAAGAACAAGGTCGCGCCGCCCTTCAAGCAGGTCGAGTTCGACATCATGTTCGGCGAGGGCATCTCCAAGGTCGGCGAACTCGTCGATCTCGGCGTCAAGGCCGGCATGGTCGAGAAGTCCGGCGCCTGGTTCTCCTTCGACAGCCAGCGCCTCGGCCAGGGCCGCGAGAACGCCAAATCCTTCCTCAAGGCCAATCCCGAGATCGCCGCCAAGATCGAGGCGACGATCCGCCAGAATTCCGGCCTCGTGGCCGACCGCATCCTCGATCAGGCGGCGCCGACCGAGGACGACCTCGACGAGGGCGAGGCCTGAGACTGGCTGCGCAGCTTTGCGACAGGCAAGCAAATCCGCGGCGGGCAAAAAAAAGCGCCGTCATTCCGGGCGACCGAAGGGAGACCCGGAATCCATTCCGGAGCCTCACCGGCAAGTGCTCCGGAATGGATTCCGGATCTTCGCTTCGCTGCGTCCGGAATGACGGCGCGTTTTAGGATAGGGCGTGAATATCGACACGGGTGGCCCATCGGCCGCCCGTTTTCGTTTCAGCTCAAGGCGTTGGCGGCTGCGCTCTCTCGACAGCGGCAAGCAGCCTCACTAGAACGCTTGAAACCGCCGGCCCGCGCCCGGACGGAAGCCCGATGAAGCAAGAGTTCGAACAGCGATGAGCGGCGTCAACGATATCCGGTCGACCTTCCTCGACTACTTCAAGTCCCAGGGCCACGAGATCGTGCCGTCGAGCCCGCTCGTGCCGCGCAACGACCCGACGCTGATGTTCGCCAATTCGGGCATGGTGCAGTTCAAGAACGTCTTCACCGGGCAGGAGAAGCGTCCCTATGTCCGCGCCACCACGGCGCAGAAATGCGTGCGCGCCGGCGGCAAGCACAACGACCTCGACAATGTCGGCTACACCGCCCGCCACCACACCTTCTTCGAGATGCTGGGGAATTTCTCCTTCGGCGACTACTTCAAGGAACAGGCGATCATCCACGCCTGGACCCTGGTCACGCGCGAATATGGCCTGCCCAAGGACAAGCTGACCGTCACCGTCTATTCCGAGGACGACGAGGCGCACGGCCTCTGGAAGAAGATCGCCGGCCTCTCCGACAGCAAGATCATCCGCATCCCGACCTCGGACAATTTCTGGCGCATGGGCGACACCGGCCCCTGCGGCCCCTGCTCCGAGATCTTCTACGACCATGGCGACCATATCCACGGCGGCCCCCCGGGCTCGCCCGACGAAGATGGCGACCGCTTCATCGAGATCTGGAATCTCGTCTTCATGCAGTATGAGGAAGCGGCCGGCGGCATCCGGACCAACCTGCCCCGCCCCTCGATCGACACCGGCATGGGCCTCGAGCGCATCGCCGCCGTGCTCCAGGGCACGCATGACAACTACGCGATCGACCTGTTCGCCGCGCTGATCAGCGCCATCGCCGACATGACCTCGGTCGCCTCCGACGGGCCGATGAAGGCGAGCCATCGCGTCATCGCCGACCATCTGCGCTGCTCGGCCTTCCTGATCGCCGACGGCGTGCTGCCCTCGAACGAAGGCCGCGGCTATGTGCTGCGCCGGATCATGCGCCGTGGCATGCGCCACGCCCAGTTGCTCGGCGCCAAGGAGCCGCTGCTGCACAGGCTGGTGCCGGTGCTGACCCGCGAGATGGGCCGCGCCTATCCCGAATTGCTGCGCGCCGAGGCCCTCATCACCGAGACGCTGCAGCTCGAGGAAACCCGCTTCCGCACCACGCTGGCGCGCGGCCTCAACCTGCTCGACGACGCTTCGAAGGACCTGGTCTCGGGCCAGAGCCTGAAGGGCGACGTCGCCTTCACCCTCTACGACACCTATGGCTTCCCGCTCGACCTGACGCAGGATGCGCTGCGCGCCCGCAACATCACCGTCGACACCGAGGGTTTCGATGCGGCGATGCAGCAGCAGAAGGCCAAGGCCCGCGCTGCCTGGGCCGGCACCGGCGAGGCTGCGACCGAGAAGCTCTGGTTCCCGCTCAAGGATCGCGTCGGCGCGACCGAGTTCCTCGGCTACGACACCGAGACCGCCGAAGGCGTGGTCACGGCCCTGATCCGCGACAATGCCGAGGTCGAGACGCTGAAGGCCGGCGAAACCGGCTTCGTCATCGTCAACCAGACGCCCTTCTACGGCGAATCCGGCGGCCAGGTCGGCGATGCCGGCACGATCCGCGCCGCCGATGCGGTCGCCGAGGTCAGCGATGTCCAGAAGAAGCTCGGCGACGTCTTCGCCCATGCGGTGAGGGTCAAGGAAGGCGAGTTGAAGCGCGGCCAGGCGGTCGAGCTGATCGTCGACCATGACCGCCGCAGCGCGATCCGCGCCAACCATTCGGCGACGCATCTGCTGCATGAGGCGCTGCGTCTCGTCCTCGGCGACCATGTCGCGCAGAAGGGCTCGCTGGTCTCGCCCGACCGGCTGCGCTTCGACTTCTCGCACCCCAAGCCGATCAGCGACGAGGAACTGCGCGAGGTCGAGGAGATCGCCAATGCGATCGTGCTGAGGAACGAGCCGGTCTCGACCCGCCTGATGAGCGTCGACGAGGCGATCGCCTCGGGCGCCCGCGCCCTCTTCGGCGAGAAATATGGCGATGAGGTCCGCGTCGTCACCATGGGGACGAACCCCGCCGGCCGCTCTTTCTCGGTCGAACTCTGCGGCGGCACCCATGCGACGCGCACCGGCGATATCGGCCTCGTCAGCGTCGTCGGCGAGAGCGCGGTCGCGGCCGGCGTACGCCGCCTCGAGGCGATGACCGGCAACGGCGCCCGCCTGCGCCTCAACGCCGAATCCCGCCTGCTCGACGGGCTGGCGAGCCTGCTCAAGGTCCCGGCTGCCGAGGCCGGCAACCGTCTCGCGGCGCTGATCGAGGAGCGCCGCAAGCTCGAGCGCGACCTGTCCGAGGCCCGCAAGAAGCTCGCCATGGGCGGGAGCAGTGCGGCCGAGGACCCGGTCCAGGAGATCGCCGGCGCGAAGCTGCTCGCCCGCGCCGTCACCGGCGTCGAGATGAAGGATCTGAAGAGCCTGGTCGACGAGGGCAAGGCGCGGGTCGGATCGGGCGTCGTCGCGATCGTCGGCGTTGCCGAGGATGGCAAGGCCGGCATCGTCGTCGGCGTCACCGCCGACATGACCGATCGCTTCGACGCGGTGGCGCTGGTCCGGGCCGGCTCGGAACAGCTCGGCGGCAAGGGCGGCGGCGGGCGGCGCGACATGGCGCAGGCCGGTGGGCCCGACGGCACGAAGGCGCAGGCCGCGCTCGAAGCCGTCGCCGCGGCGATGGGCTGATACGAAGATGGGCGCCGCCACTCTTTCGGGATGGCGGCGCCGGCTTCACCTCTGGATCGACCATGGCGCCGGCGACGACGCCGTCGGACGCTGGATCCATCACGGCCTCGTCCTGCTGATCTGCGCCAATGTCGTCGCGATCGTGCTGGAATCGATACCGGATCTCGCCCAGCGCTTCGGCCCGGCCTTCCAGTCCTTCGAGGCGATTTCGCTCGCCCTCTTCACGCTCGAATACCTCGTTCGCCTCTGGGTCGCGCCCGAGCATGCGCGCTATCGCTCGCTGAGCCCGTCCCGGGCGCGGCTGGCCTACGCCCTGTCCCCGCCAGCGATCATCGACCTGCTGGCGATGCTGCCTCTGGCCTTCGGCATTTTCGGGCTCGGCGAACTGAAGGTGCTGCTGCTCCTGCGGCTGCTGCGCTTCTTCAAGCTCGGGCGCTATTCGCCCGGCATGGCCTCGCTCGCGGCGGCCCTCACGGCCGAGCGCAAGGCCCTCTTCGCCTGCTTCGTCGTGCTGATGGGCGTCATGCTGATGGCGGCATCGGTGATGCATCTCGTCGAGCACGAGGCGCAGCCCGAGAAATTCGGCACCATTCCCGATGCGATGTGGTGGGCCATCATCACGCTGACCACGGTCGGCTATGGCGATGTCTTCCCGATCACGGGGCCGGGCAAGGCGGTCGCCGCCGTCACGGCCGTGCTCGGCCTCGTCATGCTGGCGCTGCCGGTCGGCATCGTTGCCACCGCCTTCGCACAGGAGATCCATCGCCGCGAATTCGTGGTGACCTGGAGCATGATCGCGAGCGTGCCGCTGTTCGGCCAGCTCGATGCCGCCGAGATCGCCGAGGTCATGCAGTTCCTGCGCGCCCGGACGGTCCGTAACGGCGCCGTCGTCGCGCATGAGGGCGACCCGCTTCAGGCGCTCTACTTCGTCGCGAGCGGCGAGGTCGAAATTTCACGGCCGAACGAAAAGGCCCGGCTGGACGAGGGGCACTTCTTCGGCACATTGACGCTCGACGATCTCGCCATCGAGAGTCATTCGCCTAGCGTGAACGCAGCCGTCGCGACCGCGCCGACCAAGCTGCTGGTGCTCGACCAGATCGATTTCCGCGCCCTGACCGCGCGCAGCCCCAAGCTCGCGGCCCATATCCGGGCGCTGGCGCGGACATGAGGCGGCGCGCACTCATCGCGCTGGCGCTGTTGCTGGCGCCCTTAGCTGCGCAGGCGCAGCGGCGGCCACAGACGCCCACACGATCGCCTGGCCCTGCCCTCTCCGCCTCGCGCAATGCCATGGCCGGCTCCATGCTGAGCGTCATGGTCGGCCGGGCCCCGCCCGGAGCGAGGCTCGCCATCTCCAGGCCGACCGATCCGCCGACTTCCGCGATCGTCGTGATCGAACTGGGTGGACGCCCCTCCGTCGCGATGCCGGTGCCTGGGGTCGCTGCGACTTACGAGCTGCGGCTGACGCGGGACGAAGCGGGCACGCCCGTCATCCTGCTGAGGCAACCCCTGATCGCGTCCGAGGCGCAGGCGACGCTCGCCGCGCCGGGCCGCGTCCGGCGGCAGGCCGCCTTCCCCGCGCGCGGCATCGGCCCCAATGGCGCGGCCGACCGTGTCGTTCTGGTGCCGAAGGAGGCCCCGGTGGAGGCCCTCGGGCCCAGCTTTTTCCCGGCTGAGAATGTCGAGGCGACACTGGACGCGCCTGACACGCCCGGAAACTACGAACTGCGCTACGTCATGAACGCGCCTCTGGCGGAGGGGCGCATCCTGGCGAGGCAGGCCGTCACCGTCGAGTGAGAACGGCGCTGGCGCGCGGCTACGAGGTCGACCTGAATGCCGGCAGCCAACAGTGGACAATTCAAGACCCGGAAGCCAGTCGCCCTGTTGAAATGTCAGCGCAATCGCGATCGCCGATCTGGAATTTCTCAAAAGTGACGAAAATGTCACTTCAAGGCGGGTTTTGGCGCTCTTGATTTGCAAATGATCATCATTCACTTCCCGTCAATGGTTTCATGTGCAACCAATAGAGCCCTGACTGTGCATGGGAGGAGGATCACATGCGTCTGCGCCTTGTATCCACTGCTCTAGCGACATGCCTTGCGAGTTCAGCCTTCGCTGCGGATTTGCCGAGCCGCGCGCCGCCGATGGCCCCGATCATCTACGCTCCCGTCTTCACATGGGCGGGCCTCTATGTCGGCCTCAATGCCGGCGTGGGATGGGGCGATTCAGGCGGCGTCATCGTCACCGGGCCGACGGCCGTCTCGTCCGGCTCGTTGGGCGGCGGCAGCAGCGACGGCCGCTTCGTCGGCGGTGGCCAGATCGGCTATAATTGGCAATCCGGCGCCATCGTTTACGGCCTCGAGACCGATATCCAGTATGTCGACACGGGCGGCAGCGTCGCCTGGGGGCCTTATACCTGGTGGGGCGGCCGGGGTGGTGGTGACGGCGCCTATTTCGGCACCGTTCGCGCCCGCGTGGGCTACGCCTTCGACCGGACCCTGATCTACCTCACGGGCGGTCTGGCCTATGGTGGCCTCAACACCAACCCGCTCACCGGCGACTCCACGAGCAACACCGGCTGGACCATCGGCGGCGGCGTCGAATATGCCTTCACCAACAACTGGACCTTCAAGGTCGAGGGTCTCTACGTCGATACCGGCGAGGGACGAAAGACGCAGGCCTTCGTCAACCCGGCCGGTGGCGTCCTTCCGGCTGGCGTCTATACCGCGACGACCAGCGGCGGCGGCGGTGCCGGGCTGCTCCGGGTCGGCGTGAACTACAAATTCTGACCCAGGCCCTTTGGACCTGCGAGCAGCCCGGCGCTCTGCGCCGGGCTGTCCATACAGTCCTGACCCGCTCGATACGGACGCTGTCAGATCTTAGCGAGCAATCGAACGACTTCCAGAACTCCAACAACTCAGTAGAGGTCCGATGAAGAATTTTTCCATTATTGCCTTGTCTGTCGCTCTACTCGCCATCGGCGGGTGCGCTACCGTTGGCAAGGGCAAAGGCAAGGCCCCCCCGCCGGCTGCCGCGCCAATCGTGACGAAGGGTTAGTCTTCCGCGCCCTCTCACATCGGGGATAAGCCGCCCGCTTCTCCCCACCTCACCGCCCATGCCTATTCTCCCGGCACTGCCCCCGACCAAGGGGCTGTAGCGAGGCATCGTGCGGCCGGGTGCAGTTGCGGGTTTTCGTGAGGCCTCGCTGTCGCTGGCGAGCTTTGCGGAAGGTGGCCCGGTTCCTCGTCCCCACTTAAGGACGAGGCGCCGTCGCCGCCCAAAATCCCCGCGCGGAGCCGGGCGGCGCGAGATCGGCGCCGCTTCGGCACTTCGACATCGACACTCGACATCGGCGCGCGGCACGGCTCGCGCGCCATCCGGCTCCGCGCATCCCCTTCGGGGGCGCTTCTCGAAAACCCCGCGGCGTCAGGCCGGACGGGGCTTGTGGCGTGTGCGATGAAGAGTGGGAGATCGTGTCTCGGAACCACCGCCGTCATCCCGGGCTTGATCCGGGATCCATGCCTGAACCTCTCCAGGCAACGCTCCGGCATGGATCCCGGATCTCCGCTTCGCTGCGTCCGGGATGACGCGCGATTGGACATGCCATCTGCGCCCAACTGAAACCGTAGCCATCCAGACGAAAAAACCCGGCCATCGCTGGCCGGGCTCGTTTCGTCGCGCTCAGGCTGAACCGCTCAGGCGGCCATCGCCTTGCGCATGTTCTCGGAGACCTTCTCGAGGAAGCCGGTGGTCGAGAGCCACTTCTGGTCGGCGCCGACCAGCAGGGCCAGATCCTTGGTCATGTCGCCGGCCTCGACCGTGTCGACCGTCACCTTCTCCAGCAGCGCGGCGAACTTCGCGAGCTCGGCATTGCCGTCGAGCTTGGCGCGGTGGCTAAGGCCGCGGGTCCAGGCGAAGATCGAGGCGATCGAGTTCGTCGAGGTCTCCTTGCCCTTCTGGTGCTCGCGATAGTGGCGGGTCACCGTGCCATGGGCGGCCTCGGCCTCGACGGTCTTGCCGTCCGGCGTCATCAGCACCGAGGTCATCAGTCCGAGCGAGCCGAAGCCCTGCGCCACCGTGTCGGACTGCACGTCGCCATCGTAGTTCTTGCAGGCCCAGACATAGCCGCCCGACCACTTCATCGCGGAGGCGACCATGTCGTCGATCAGGCGGTGCTCATAGGTGATGCCGAGCTTGTCGAATTCAGCCTTGAACTCGGCCTGGTAGATCTCCTCGAAGATGTCCTTGAAGCGCCCGTCATAGGTCTTGAGGATGGTGTTCTTGGTCGAGAGATAGACCGGGTATTTGCGGATCAGGCCGTAGTTCAGCGAGGCCCGGGCGAAGTCCTTGATCGACTCGTCGAGATTGTACATCGCCATGGCGACGCCGGCGTCAGGGGCCTTGAAGACCTCCTTCTCGATCACCGCGCCGTCCTCGCCGACGAACTTGATCGACAGCGTGCCCTTGCCGGGGAACTTGAAGTCGGTGGCGCGATACTGGTCGCCATAGGCATGGCGGCCGATCACGATCGGCTGGGTCCAGCCGGGAACGAGGCGCGGCACATTCTTGCAGATGATCGGCTCGCGGAAGATCACGCCGCCGAGGATGTTGCGGATCGTGCCGTTCGGCGACTTCCACATCGACTTGAGGTTGAATTCCTTCACGCGGCCTTCATCTGGCGTGATCGTCGCGCACTTCACGGCGACGCCGTGCTTCTTGGTGGCGTTGGCGGCGTCGATGGTGACCTGGTCGTCGGTCGCGTCGCGGTTCTCGACCGAGAGGTCGTAATAATCGAGCTCGAGGTCGAGATAGGGGAAGATCAGCGTGTCCTTGATCTTCTGCCAGATGATGCGGGTCATCTCGTCGCCGTCCATGTCGACGACCGGGTTGGCGACCTTGATCTTGCTCATGTGAAACGACCCCTGCTTCTGGCCAGACTGGAACGATTCCTGCCTGCAGCGGATGCACCGCAGGCGGTTGGCGGCTTCCTAAAGCATCGGCCCGGAAAGGGAAATGCGGTTTTCGGATAAGCCGATGCAAAAGCAGGACCGCCGGGCTGCGAGAGAAGCGCGGCTTCTGGGCAACAGCTGAGCCTTACGAGGCCAATCATGCTGCGCTGCCGCAAAATCGTCGACTTGCGCTTTCAGGCTGCATCGCTCGCCACCGTTGCAACCGGGACGATCGCCTTGCCGCATCGCCAATCGCCCGCGCTCACCTGCCTTCTCGGACGGGCCGGCCTCATCCTGATGCTCGTCGCCGGGCCGTTGGCCGGCGCGCGGGCCGAGCAGGCCATGCCGGTCCCGGCCGATCGGCCCGATCTGACGGCTTCCGACGACAGCGACATGCTCCTCTTCGCGCCGATCCCGCGCTGGGAAGCCCCGCCTCCGCCCGCCGATCCCGTCCTGGCGACGCCGAGCTTCCTCGCCCCGACGCTGAACAAGCAGGATGCCGCGCGCCAGCGGGCCGAGCGCAACGGCCTCGCCCGTCCGCAAATCGACGCGACGCCCATCCGCCGCGGCCTCGGCCCGGCAGCGTCGCCGCTGCCTTCCGTGACCGAACGCGCCGTCGGCATGAAGCTCGGCGCCGAACGCCTCTCGGTCTCGACCGCGATCGTCACCGGCCAGGGCGGCTGGGAACGCAGCGACACGCGCTTCGACTGGAACGTCACCCGCGGCTCGAGCTCCGACGACAGCCTGCGCTGGAGCGCCGCTACGGGCGGCAATCTCCAGGCCTCGGGCAGCGCCGGGCAGAACGCCGAGGCCGTGCTGGGCTACCGGCTCCAACCGCTCGACATCGTGACATTGACGACGGAAGTCGCCCTGGCCGGCAACTACAGCTTCGCGGTCGAGAACGGCCTCGCCACCAGCCTGACGCCGCGTGTGAAGGTCGTCGCCAATCTGACGCAGCCGCTCGCGATGCCCTGGCGCACCACGCTCGACCTCAATCTCGGTCGGCAGGTGCCGATCACCGGCAACAGCTTCCAGACCAACGCTTCCGCCTTGCTGCGGCTGGAGCTGCCGACACCCTGAAACGAAGGGCAACGTCCCTTCCCGTCTGCCGGGCGCGCCGGTAGTCTTCGCGCCATGACCAATGTCTCTCCTCGCTTCGCCCTCGTCACCGGCGGCACCCGCGGCATCGGCCAGGGCGCCGCGCTCGCTCTGGCCAGGGCCGGCTATGACGTGCTCGCCACCGGCCTGACGCGGGAGGAGGTCGCAGCCGCCCCGCCCCATCCCGCGATCCGGCACGCGAAGCTCGACGTCACCAGCGACGACGAGGTCGCAGGCGTCGTCGCCACCTGTCCGCGGATCGACGCGCTGGTGAACTGCGCCGGCATGATCCAGCGCGGCGGCAAGGAATTCGAGATCGACGCCTTCCGCCTGACCATCGAGGTCAACCTCAACGGCACGATGCGGATGTGCCTCGCGGCCAAGGACAAGCTGGCGGTGAAGGCTGAGGGCAAGGCCGGCGGCGGCATCGTCAACATCGCCTCGATGCTGACCTTCCATGGCTCGCCCTTCGCGCCGGGCTATGCCGCCTCCAAGGGCGCGATCGGCCAGCTCACCAAGTCGCTCGCCGCCGCCTGGGCAACTGACGGCATCCGCGTCAACGCCGTGGCGCCGGGCTGGATCGCGACCGAACTGACCAAGCCCTTGGTCGAGGACGCCGCCCGTTCCGCCCCGATCCTGGCGCGCACGCCGATGGGTCGCTGGGGCGAGCCCGGCGATGTCGGCGGCGCCATCGCCTTCCTGCTCTCGGACGCGGCGGCCTTCATCACCGGCACGATCCTGCCGGTCGACGGCGGCTATCTCGCCGTCTGAAAGCGATTCCGCGCCAGGGGCTTGGCGTGCGGGATTGAATCAATTTGCGAACGCCCTGAAACGGTTCGCGAAGAACAAGACCGGAGAGGACGCGCCATGAACTCCACCAATGTCGGTTCCGCCAGCCCGATGGCCGTCGAGGCCACCAAGGAAGAGCGCTGGACGCCCTATCGCCACCCGCAGCCGCAGCATTCTCCGCCGGAGCTCGTGGTGCCCAATGTGATTCCCGAAGATGAGCGCGTCTGGGTGCCCGTCGACGACAATGTCTGGTTCCGCCCCCTGCTCTTCTGCGTGACGCGCGGCTACTGGATGAACCTGCTCAAGGTCCGCAAGGCCGGCGTGCTCTCTCGCCACCGCCATCCCCTGCCGGTCCATGGCTATGTGCTGAAGGGCAAGTGGCGCTATCTCGAACATGACTGGGTCGCGACCGAGGGCGCATATGTCTACGAGGCGCCGGGCGAGACGCATACGCTGGTGGTCGACCCCGATGTCGAGGAGATGATCACCATGTTCCAGGTCAACGGCGCGATGATCTATGTCGATCCGGACGGCAAATGCCTGGGGTATGACGACGTCTTCACCAGGCTGGAGAAATGCCGGGCGCACTATGCCGGCAACGGCCTCGGCGCGGACTATGTCGAGCAGTTCATCAGGTAAGGCCGTTCGGCAGAGGTCCCGTCGTTCCAGATCGGCACGACGCTCGGCCCGGCGCAGGACGGTTCCGTAAGGTCTCCTCGGTTAGGGCTGCCGCCATCGCAGCCTATGCCTACCGGAGACCAGCCCATGCGGCTCGCCCTCGCCTTGCTCACCTCTTTGGCAACCGCAAGCCTCGCCGCACCGGCCATGGCACAGTTCGATTTCTACACCGCCTCCGCTCCGGAGATCGCGGGTGGCCGGCCGGGAACGGTGATCCGGACCGAAACGCTCAACGGAACGCCCGATGGCGCGACCGCCTATCGGATGCTTTATCGCTCGGTCGGCCTCGACGGAAAGCCGATCGCCGTCTCCGGCGTGGCGATCATCCCGTCGGGCCCGGTACCGCCCGGCGGCCGCCCGATCGTCGCCTGGGCCCATCCGACGACGGGCGTCCAGCCGCAATGCGGCCCCTCGCGCTCGGGAGGCATCTTCCAGTCGATCCAGGGCCTGCGGGCCATGCTCGCCAAGGGCTATGTCGTCGCCGCGACCGACTATGCCGGCCTCGGCGCGCCGGGTCCCCATCCCTATCTGGTCGGCTCCAGCGAAGGCCGCGCCGTCATCGACTCGGTCAGGGCCGCCCGGGCGCTGCCGAATGCCGCCGCCGGAAAGCGCTTCACGGTCTGGGGGCATTCCCAGGGCGGGCATGCCGCACTGTTTACCGGCATTTTGGCGAAGCGCGTCGCGCCGGAGCTCGAACTCGTCGGCGTCGCCGCCGCAGCACCCGCGACCGAACTCGCGACCTTGCTGGAGGACGACATCGACACCGATGGCGGGCGTAACCTGACCGCGATGACGCTCTGGTCCTGGACGCGTGTCTACAAGGCGCCTCTCGACAAGATCGTCGCGGCACCGGCGGTCCCGATCGTCGATGCCCTCGCCGCCGATTGCATCGAATCCCTCTCGGACATCCTGCGCCGCCTGCGGCCGACCGAGGCGCTGGAGCGGCGCTTCCTGACCGATGAGAGGTTCGCGGCGCGCCAGCCCTGGCGCGGTCTGCTCGCTCGCAACACCCCTGGCCCGCTGCCCGCGAGCGTGCCCGTCTATATCGCGCAGGGCACGAGCGACACGCTCGTCAGGCCGCAGGTCACGCGCGACTACGCCAACAGTCTCTGCCGGGCCGGCAGTCCTGTCCGCTTCGATGCGCTGGAGGGCGTCGGACATCTGCCCGCCGCCGAGAACAGCGCGGACACCGCGGTCGACTGGATGGAGGAGCGATTCCTCGGAAAGCCGCCGGCGAGCAATTGCGAGAATGCGGTCCGCAAGCCGGCGCGGTAGGCGCCGCTAGCTACCGCCCGAGCTTGGCCAGTTCCACCGCCGCACGCAGCTCGATATGGGCGAGCACGTCGTCGAGACGCGGGTCGTCGGTGGTCTCGCTTTAGACGGGGTGCCTGGCATTCCACCGGGCCGCGTATTCCTCGCATTCGCGATAGGCGATCTCTCGATCCGTCATGCCGGCCGGGCGAAGGCGGGACGGCAGGAACGTCTGGAAAGGTGCATAGCCCTGATGCGCCAAGCGCCAAAGCCTGCGGAGTTCCTGAAGCGGCTCCGCATGATCGTCGACACGTAAATCAAACGATGCGACCGGGCCTTCGGACCAGATCCGGATCGCACAGGACTGGCGGCCGCGCTTGTCGCCACCCGCTCGTTCTCCGGCATCCAGCGCGGCAAGCAAACGTTCGTCGAAATCGAGCTCTGACGCACCCAGATATGCCGCCAGGGTCGCCTCGATCACCTCGGGGCCGGCGAGCATGTTCCCGGCCACGGAGACCTGCGAACCGCTCACCGAACCGGACCAGGCAAGACAGGCCGCGCCCGTAAAACAACCTGTCTCTCCGTTGCGGTCGACGATGTGAAGCTGGCGATGGTCCCGCCCGTCGTCCATGGCCGTCAGGTTCGCTATCGTTTCAGCGACCGAACATCCTTCCCGCAGCAGGCTCAGACCGTCGATGCCATAGAAGGGATTTGCAAAGGCCTGCGTCGCGATCGCCCCGACACGTCCGGCCCCATGGGGCACCATCGATCCGACCGCGAGAGCGCGAGAGGCACAGGCCACTCCCAGCGCGCCCGATGCTGGGTCTCGCGCGATGATCGACCAGGTCATATGCGACGCCTCTGGCTAGAATCTGCTGATTTTGCTCGGAACCACCTCGTCATCCTGGACAAGCTGCGAAGCAGCGCAGCTCCGGGATCCATCGTAAGGCGACAACGCTCTACGATGGATCCCGGGACGCCCTCCGGGCGCCCAGGATGACGCGGTGTGTTTCCATCAAAACGAAGCAGGCTCTAACGGCCTCGCCCGAGCTTGGCCAGTTCCACCGCGGCACGCAGTTCGATATGGGCGAGGACGTCGTCGAGGCCTGGGTCGTCGGTGGTCTCGCGCCGCAGCGCGAGCATGGACTTCAGCCGCTCGAGCTCCGAAACTTGGACCGATCCCGACAGCAGCGCCGCCTTCAGGCGGTCGAGCCCGTCGAGCAGATCATAGCCGCGCTTGGCCTGGCGCTTCTTGCGCTCCTCCGGCTCCTCATAGGCCTGGACGGCCAGAAGCGTGTCGAGCGGGCCCGACGCGCCGACGCCGGCGCTGCGCGTAGCTGTGGCGCCTTCCTTGGTCGGCAATGTGAACGCGGCGCCCCCCGAGCGCCTCGCGGAACCTGCCGGGCCGGCGTTGGAGATGGGCGCGCGCTGGTCGATCCTGATCATGGTCGCCTCGCGTAATCGGTCATCGAACCCTCGCGCCGGCATGGTTAACAGGCGGTAAACCACCCGGCACAAACTGCCGCCCCGGCATTATCGGCAGCCGGGATTGGCTGCCGCAGACCCTGCTCCGAATTTCCAAACAACTGATAAATCAGCGTTTTCAATTTTTCGACGACTGGCACGGAGATCGCAGGACAACTTGCGACCGTTTCCTCCTGCCGGTGAGACCATGTTCCGCATGCCCGCCCTGACATCCCTGGTGACGCCGCTGGCCGCTCTGCTCGCGCTCGGCCTCGCCATGGCGGCCGGCCCGGCGGAGGCTTTGTCCCGCATCAAGGACCTCGCCTCCGTCGAGGGCGTGCGCTCGAACCAGATCCTCGGCTACGGCATCGTCGTGGGCCTCAACGGCACCGGCGACACGCTCAACAACGCCCCCTTCACCAAGCAGTCGCTGACGGCGATGCTGGAGCGTCTCGGCGTCAACACCCGCGGCGCCAATATGCGCACCGCGAACGTCGCCGCCGTGATGGTGACGGCCAATCTGCCGCCCTTCTCGACTCAAGGCACGCGGATCGACGTCACCGTTTCCGCGCTGGGCGACGCCAAATCGCTGCAGGGCGGCACGCTCCTGGTGACGCCGCTGCTCGGCGCCGATGGCGAGGTCTATGCCGTCTCGCAGGGCCCGGTCGCCATCGCCGGCTTCTCGGCCGAGGGCGACGCCAGCAAGATCACCCGCGGCGTGCCCACGGTCGGACGCATCGCCAATGGCGGCGTGGTCGAGCGCGAAATCGATTTCGCGCTGAACAAGCTGAAGACGCTGCGCCTGTCGCTGCGCAACCCCGATTTCACGACGGCGCGCCGCATGGCCGCCGCGATCAACGACTTCCTCGGCGGCGACGCGGCCGAGCCGACCGACCCCTCTACTGTCGTCCTGCAGATCCCGGCGCGCTTCCAGGGCAACATGATCCGCATGCTCACCGACATCGAGCAGCTCCGGATCGTGCCCGACCAGCTGGCGCGGATCGTCATCGACGAGCGCTCCGGCATCATCGTCATGGGCAAGGATGTCCGCGTCTCCACCGTCGCGGTCGCGCAGGGCAACCTGACGGTCACGATCACCGAGGACCCGCAGGTCAGCCAGCCCAACGAACTTTCGGGAGGCAGGACCGTCGTGACGCCCCGCACCAACGTCAAAGTCGACACCGAAGGCGGCAACAAGCTCGCCATGGTCAAGGAAAGCGTCACGCTGGCCGAACTCGTCGACGGGCTGAACGCGCTCGGCATCGGGCCGCGCGACCTGATCTCCATTCTCCAGGCCATCAAGGCGTCCGGCGCCCTGCAGGCCGAAATCGAGGTGATGTGATGAGCGTAACCCTGGCTCTGCCGGCCGCCAAGATGGCCTTGCCGGCTGTGAATATGGCCCTCAACGCTGCCGGCAGCCTCGTCGGCGGGCTCGCCAAGGCGCTCGATCCGGCGACGGCCAAGGCCAAGAAGCAGGCCGACGACTTCGAGACCATGTTCCTCGAACAGTTCACCCAGCAGATCATGGCCGCGCCGCAGGGCAGCGAGGGTCCGCTCGGCGAGAACGGCGTCGGCGGCGACATCTACAAGTCGCAGCTCACGCAGGAATACGCCAAGCAGCTTCAGAAGGCCGGCGGCCTCGGCCTTTCGGACACGATCCTGCGCGACCTCCTGCGCGTGCAGGAGCAGGCGGCCGGCGCGGCACAGGGCGTCG
>DATDBB010000264.1:0-5470 GCA_036525085.1 Allobosea sp. | reverse complement strand
TGATCCTGGTGCTCGGCCACACCAGTTGCGGCGCGATCTCCTCGACCATCGACGTGGTCAAGAACGGCACGCAGTTGCCCGGCCATCTGCCCTCGCTCATCAACGCGATCAAACCGGCCGTGCTCGAGGCCCAGAAGGCCGGGGCGAGCAATATGCTGGAAGCCGCGACCGAGGCCAATGTCCGGCTCAATGTCGAGCGCCTGAAGACTGCGGCGCCGATCCTTGCCGAGCGTGTCGCCCAGAAGAAGCTCGCCGTCGTCGGCGGCATCTACGAACTCGCCAGCGGCAAGGTGAGGCTGATCTGAGGCCGCCCGCCGGCCCACTCAGAAGCCGGCAGCGCGGCGAACAAGGTCGATCCCGACGACGGTCAGGATCGTCTTGATCGCCGCCAGGAACCAGCGCTCGGGCAGGCTTTCCAGCAGCCGCGTCCCGAGCATCGTCCCGGCGAAGCCCGAGACGATCATCGCCGCGATCAGCGGCAGCCAGTCGGCGAAGGCGAAGCCGAGCGCGCCGAAGGCGAAGACCTTGAGCAGGTGCTGGATCGTCGTGCAGGCCGCATGCGTCGCGATGAGCTGGCGTTTTTCGAGTCCGAGCGGCAGCAGGAGTGCCTGAACGAAGGGGCCGGTGGCGCCGACGAACATGGTGATGATGGTCGAAAGGCCGCCGCCGATGACGAGACCGCTCGAGGCGAGGCCGGGAATACGCGGCTTCGGCAGCCAGGCCATCACGAGGATGAAGGCGCCGAGCACACCCAGCAGGATGCGCTCCGGCAATTCGACCACGAGGACGGCGCCGATCAGGACGCCGACGATCGAGCCGGCCGTGAAGCGCGCGACCAGCGGCCAGACGGCATGGGCCCGCTGCACGAAGGTGCGCCCGACATTCGATCCGACCTGCACCAGCCCATGCACGGCGATGATCACGGCAGGCGGCACGGTTCCGGCCAGTGCCCCCAGCATTGCCACCCCGCCGCCGATGCCGAAGGCGGCAGTGAAGGCCGAGGTCAGGAAGCTCACTCCGATCAAGAGCAGGGCGATGGCGGGCGCGACGCCGGCCGGCAGGAGCGTATCGAGCATGTGTCCGGCGAGCCGTGCTGCGAGAAAGGAATGCTTCCCCGCTGCTACACCGTGCGAAGCCGCCGGCAAAGCGCGGTCGCCGCATGCCCGGAAACCACATTTTGCCTTGGCGCTTTACAAGGACCCGCCGGGGGCGTTTCCTGAAGCGAACGGCGGCGGCTTTCGGCCTGACAACGCCACATCGATTCAACAGTTGCGTCTTTGCGGAGTGGTGTGATGCGTCGCGTGTTCGGCCTGCTGGCCGCCCTTGTCCTGTCGCTCGTCGGTGCGGCGTCGGCTCAGGCCGGTGTCGATGTCCGGGTCAACATCGCCACTCAGCGCATCCAGGTCACGACGACCGATGGAGAGGCCTATAACTGGGCGATCTCGTCCGGCCGCAAGGGCTACCGCACCCCCAACGGCGTCTATCGCCCGACCCGGCTGGAGAAGAGCTGGTACTCGCGCAAATATGGCGGCGCCATGCCCAATGCAGTCTTCTTCCGCGGCGGCTACGCCATCCATGGCACGACGGCGGTCGGCGCGCTCGGTCGGCCCGCGTCGCATGGCTGCATCCGCCTGCACCCGGCCAACGCCGCCAAGCTCTTCGCGCTGGTCAGGAAGCACGGCGCCGGCCAGACCCGAATCGTGCTGAACGGCGCCGCGACCGACAATCTCTCGCAGTTCGCCAAGGCGTCCGGTGGCGCCAAGACCAAGATCGCCAAGGCGAAGACCAAGCAGGGTGCGACGATCGCCCAGCAGCGCAAGGCCCCGAACTGGGATGCGGCGCGTGAGCAGATCCTGCTGCGTCCGGCCCTGCCGGCCGGAGCCTATGGCTATCAGCCCTACAACCTGCAGCGCTACTACGAGCCCGGGCCGCGCTGGCGCTGAGGCGCGCTCACAGTGCCTCCGGCGCGATCCGTAGCCAGCCTGACAGCGTCTCGCCCGGTTCGAGCCGCGTGAGCGGCGCGGCCTCCCGCGCGGCCTTCTCGCTGGGCGAGCCGATCGCGTGGCTCTGCGGCTCGACGCAGAGGAAATCGGCTCCTGCTGGCGCCCAGACGACCGGGCAGCGCAGCGTCTCGCTGGCGCTGAGGGTGGTCGCAAGCTTGGCCGAAGGCGTCTCGATCCGCGCCGTGCCGTCCCAGCCGAGGAAGCTCCAGGCTGTTTCGCGGCCGCTGGCGAAGACTGGCTTGGCGGCATAGGGCCCGCCATCCGCCAACCTCTCGGAGCCCGTCGCGCGATAGGCCTTGCCCAGGATGAGCGCGCCGTGTGCGGTCATACCCAGCCGCGTGTCGGCCGCGCAGGGAAACCAGGGATGATGGCCGATGCCATAGGGTAGGACCCGGTCCGCCTCGTTGGTGATCGCAAGCGCCACGGTCATACCGGCCTCGTCGAGGTGAATTTCCTGCCTGATCCGGTAGCGATAGGGGTCCGGCCCCGCACTGCGGCGGTGCTCCAGCACGGTATGGCCGTCGGTCTGACCGAGTATGTCCCAGGCGGACTGCCAACCGAAGCCGTGGATGTTGCCGCCGCCGCTCGGATTGTTGTCCGGGACGAGAAAACGCGTCGTGCCGTCGTCGACCACGCCATCGAAGGCGCGGTTGGCGAAGGGCGCCATCGCCCAGCTCCCCATCTTGTTCGGCGCGGCCGTCGAGGGCTGGGCGCCATCAGGGGAATGCAGCAGCTTGTGCAGGCGCCCATCCGGCCCGCGCCACTCCAGCGCGGCAATGATGCCGCCGGCTTCCGGGTGGATGCGTGCGCGCAGCGTTCCCGCCTGAAGTTCGAGCATGAGGCCTGGTTCCTTCAGGTGATCAGCGGGCGTAGCATCGCCTGCAGCCCGCGCAGGCGCGGCAGGAAATGCTCGGTCATTTCGGCGGCCGAGATGCGCTGGACCTGGCCGGAGATGTTGAATGCGGCGATGACCTCGCCGCGTGCATTGAACAGCGGCACGGCGAGCGAGATCAGGCCAAGCTCGAGTTCCTGATCGACGATGCAGTGGCCGTGTTCGCGAACCCCGGCGAGGATGTCGGCCAGCTGGGCCGGATCGGTGACCGTGTATGGTGTCAGGGCGCGCGGCTTGCCGGCGAGGATGCGGGCCTGCGCATCGGCGGGATCGCGATAGGCCAGCAGCACGCGGCCCATCGAGGTGCAGAAGGCGGGCAGGCGCGTGCCGACGGACAGGCCGACCGACATGATCCGCCTCTGCGCCGAGCGCGCGATGTAGACGATCTCATGCCAGTCGAGCAGCGAGGCCGAGGAGGATTCGTGGGTTTCCTCGGAAAGCCGTTCGAGGAAGGGCTGCACCAGTTGCGGCAGGGCGGTCGAGGCGAGCCAGGCATGCCCCAGCCGCAGCACGCGCGGCGTCAGCCGGAAGAATTTTCCGTCGAATTCAGCATAGCCGATCCGGGTGAGCGTCAGCAGGCAGCGACGGGCGGCGGCACGGGACAGCTCGGTCGCGCGGGCGACATCGGCGATGGTGAGCCTGTCATGGGCCGCGTCGAAGCACTCGATCACCGCCAGCCCCTTCTCGAGGGCGGCCATGTGGTCGCGGTCGTTCGCTTCGCCCGGCATCCTTGACCGATCTGCTCCCCACAGCATAAAGTTCGATTATCAGAATAGTGTGCGATAAACGCACATATCGAGGAGATGTCAAGGTGGCGAAGCTCGTCTCCCTGGCTCAGGGAAACGTCGATGATTTCGACCCACGCAGAGGTCACGCGCGCATCCTTCCGCTCAGGGCCATCGCGATTTGTGCTGGATCAAGGACAAGATGCAGCGGAACAGGCTCGAATGCCCGCACATGGCGGGCGGTCCGGCGGAGGCAGGCGGCCCGATGACGGCAGGCCCGACCGAGACGATGGCCATTGCGACGTTGCAGGAATGGTCCATCCTGCGCGAACTCCACACCCGCACCAAACTAGCCCACGGAGTTGCGGCATGAGTCTGATCTATCCCAGCGAGAGCCTGAAGTCGCATCCGCTCAATGCGTCGCCCGATTATGGCTCGACGGTGAAGCGCGCTCCGTCCAAGCCCCTGATCCTGCTGCCGCATACGCTGTCGGAAACGACCGGGCCCGTCTTCGGCCATACCGCCGTCGCGGCCGGCGATTCCGACCTGACCCGCCAGCATCAGGGCGAACCGCTGGGCGAGCGCATCATCGTCACCGGCCGGGTCCTCGACGAAGACGGCCGGCCGGTGCCGCATACGCTGATCGAGATCTGGCAGGCCAATGCGGGCGGCCGCTACGTCCATGTCCGCGACCAGCATCCTGCCCCGCTCGACCCCAATTTCACCGGGGCGGGCCGCGCGCTGACCGACGCCGAAGGCCGCTATCGCTTCGTCACGATCAAGCCCGGCGCCTATCCCTGGCGCAACCACCACAATGCCTGGCGCCCGGCCCATATCCATTTCTCGCTGTTCGGGCCGAGCTTCCTGTCGCGTGTGATCACGCAGATGTATTTCCCGGGCGACCCGCTGTTTCGATACGATCCGATCTTCCAGTCGATCACCGACGCGCATGTGCGCGAGCGCCTGATCTCGCGCTTCGACCTCGCGACGACCGAGCCGGAATGGGCGCTCGGCTATCAGTTCGACATCGTCCTGCGCGGCCGCAACGCGACGCCGGTGGAGGAGCCGCATGACCACTGAAACCAAGGCCGCTCTCGGCATCACGCCCTCGCAGACCATCGGTCCCTTCTTCGCCTATGCGCTGACGCCGCGCGCCTATGGCGGCTCGGAACTGGCGACCGAGCAGGTCGCCAGCGATGGCGTGGCGGGAGAGCGCATCCGCATCGAGGGCACCGTCTATGACGGGGACGGCGCCGCCGTCAGCGACGCCATGATCGAGATCTGGCAGGCCGATGCGCAGGGTCGTTTCCACGCCTCGGGCAATGCCGGCTTCACGGGGTTCGGCCGCGCCGAGACGACGGCCGAAGGCGGCTTTCACTTCGAGACGATCCGGCCGGGCGCGCTGCCGAGCCCGGATGGCCGGATGCAGGCGCCGCATCTCTCGGTTTCGGTCTTCGCGCGCGGGCTTCTGGTCCGCCTGGCGACGCGGATCTATTTCGAAGGCGAGCCGGGCAATGCGGAGGATCCGGTGCTGGCGCTGGTTCCGGCCGATCGGCGCGGCACGCTGGTCGCGAAGCGCACCGGCTCGGGCGTCTTCCGCTTCGACATCCGCCTGCAGGGTGAAGGCGAAACGGTCTTCTTTGAGGCGTGAGGACCAGACTCCTCGTCATTGCGAGCGCAGCGAAGCAATCCAGGGAGACGTAGAGCGCTGTCGCCCCTGGATTGCTTCGCTGCGCTCGCAATGACGAAGAGGGCTTGACCGTGCCATAGCTGCGGCGAAACCTCGCGCTGCCGCAAACAGCGCCCTCCACCGCCGGAGCTTCGCCCATGCCCAAACCCCTGATCGCGCT
>DATDBB010000263.1:0-3342 GCA_036525085.1 Allobosea sp. | reverse complement strand
CATGAGCGATCTTGGACCGCATGCCGGCTTCATCCTGGCGTCCTATGCTGCCGTGGCCGTGGTGCTGGGCGGGCTGATGCTGGCCGTGACCCTCGATCACCGCGCCCAGAAGCGGGCGCTGGCCGAGCTGGAGCAGCGTGGAGCGGGCCGCCGTTCGGAGCGGCGAGCGTCATGAGCCAGATCGAGAATCAAGGCGAAAGCGCTGCCGACGTCGCGCCGCGCCGGCGTTCGCCGCTGATTTTCCTCGTGCCGCTGATAGTGTTTGCGGCCCTTGCCATGGTTTTCATGGTCGGGCTGTTTTCCGGCGATGCGAGCAAGGTGCCCTCGGCGCTGATCGGCAAGCCGGCGCCGCCGATCACGCTGACCGCGCTCGAAGGGCTGCAGCGGGAGGGGAAGCCGGTGCCGGCCTTCGGCATGGCGGATCTCGCGGCCGGGCGCGCTACCATCGTCAATGTCTTCGCGAGCTGGTGCGCGCCCTGCCGGGTCGAGCATCCCTTCCTGATGGCGCTGGCGGACGCTCCGGCCGTGAAGGCAGGCAGGGTCGCCGTCGTCGGCCTGAACTACAAGGACGAGGCCGAGAACGCCCGGCGCTTCCTCGGCGCGCTCGGCAATCCCTATTCAGCCGTGGGCGTCGATCGCGCCGGGCGCGCTGCGATCGAATGGGGCGTCTATGGCGTGCCCGAGACCTTCGTCATCGGGCCGGACGGGCGCATCCTGGAAAAGCATGTCGGCGCGCTGGACGCCACATCCGCCGGCAAGCTGCTGGCGCGCGCGATGGCCGCCCGCTGATCACGCCGCCTGACGTCAAGCGGCTTGCTTGCCGCCCATCAGGCTCTCGAACATGCCGCGGCCGTCGGTGCCGCCGGTGAGCGAATCGATCAGGTTCTCGGGGTGGGGCATCAGGCCCAGCACGTTGAAGCCAGGCGAATAGATGCCGGCGATGCCGTTCAGCGAGCCGTTGGGGTTGGCGGCGTCCGTGACCTGCCCCTGGGCATCGGCATAGCGGAAGGCGACAAGCCCCTCGCCCTCGAGCCGCGCGAGCGTCTCCGAATCGGCGATGTAGTTGCCTTCGCCATGGGCGATGCAAACGTCGATGACCTGGCCTTTTCTGTAGGCGCTCGTATAGGGCGTGTCGGCGCGCTCGACCGTCAGGTGCTGGCGGCGGCAGACGAATTTCAGGTCGGCATTGCGCATCAGGATGCCCGGCAGCAGGCCCGCCTCGCAGGCGATCTGGAAACCGTTGCAGATGCCGAGCACGAAGCCGCCGCGGGCGGCATGGGCGCGGGTCGCGTCCATGATGTGGGCGCGGCCGGCGATGGCGCCGGTGCGCAGATAGTCGCCATAGGAGAAGCCGCCCGGCAGCACGACGAGATCGGTGCCGGAAGGAAGTTCGGTGTCGGCGTGCCAGACATGGGCGACGCTGGCGCCTGCCTGCTTCAACGCCTTGGCGACGTCGCCGTCGCGGTTGGAGCCGGGAAAGGTGATGACGGCGGCTTTCACGGGCGGATGCTCCTGGGCTTGCCGTCGCGACGGCTGGCGGCGTCGATGATCGTCATCCGCGCATGGCGCGAATCATGAGCGTGGGCTCAGGCGCCGATCTCGACGCGGTAATTCTCAATCACGGTGTTGGCGAGGAGCTTTTCGCAGGCGTCCTTGAGCGCGGTCTCGGCTGCCGCCTTGTCCGAGCCCGAGAGGTCGATGTCGAAGACCTTGCCCTGGCGGACCGCGCCAATGCCGTCGATGCCGAGGGATTTCAGCGCACCCTCGATCGCCTTGCCCTGCGGATCGAGCACGCCGGTCTTGAGGGTGACGGTGACACGGGCTTTCATGGTGATCTCCGGACGAGCGCTGTGCGGGTGCCTTACCGGCGAATCGAGCCGGGCTCAACCTTTTCGCGCGGTTTCACGTGAATCAGCGGCTGCGCCATGCGGCGGCCGCATCGCGGCGGGCCGCCTCGGCATTCTCGGCAACGGCGAGCGCGACGACGAGGCGATCCCCCTCACGGCCATAGAGGATTGCGGTGACGGCCTGGCGTGCCGGCGAGGCTTTCGAGCTGATGGTGACGAGGACGCCTCGGGCCTCCGGCGCGTCGAAGCGAGCGATATCCGTCGTGCTGCGGTCCGGTGCCGGCTTGGCCGGTTTTCTGGCCTTGCGCTGGCGTTCGGCCGCGTTCTCGGCCTCGAGCCGCGCAAACGAACGGGCCAGTTCGGCCGGGGAAGCGGAGAGGGCCTCCTCCATCCGGCGGCCCCGACTACCCTCAAAGGCGACAAGCGCGGCAAAACCCCGGTGAGGGCAGGTCTCGCCCGGGCAGAACGCCATGGTTCGCGCCTCGACGCCATCATTCAGCACCCAGGTCCCGATCGGCAATGGCTGCCAACCCTGTGACGCCGGAAGCTCCGCGAAACCGAACCCAAACTGGCTCGCACAGGCGGAAAGCAGGAAGGCGCAGCCGGCGATCGCAGGCATGACGCGAAAACGGGAGCGCGGACGCTCCCGTTTGGAGATCGAGGATGGCGTTGTGCCGGTGCCCATAGCGCCGGGCTTTTCGCCTACTGGACGAGTCGGGGGCCGGCGGGGCCGGCCTTCTCGTTCTCGCCGAGGATGCCGAGGCGGCGCGCCACTTCGGTATAGGCCTCGATCAGCCCGCCCATGTCGCGGCGGAAGCGGTCCTTGTCCATCTTGTCCTTCGACTTGATGTCCCAGAGCCGGCAGGAATCGGGGCTGATCTCGTCGGCGACGACGATGCGCATCATCTCGCCTTCCCAGAGCCGGCCGCATTCCATCTTGAAATCGACGAGACGGATGCCGGCGCCGAGGAAGAGGCCGGAGAGGAAATCATTGACGCGGATGGCGAGCGCCATGATGTCGTCGATCTCCTGCGGCGTCGCCCAGCCGAAGGCCGTGATGTGCTCTTCCGAGACCATCGGGTCGTTCAGCGCGTCGTTCTTGTAATAGAACTCGATGATCGAGCGCGGCAGCTGCGTGCCTTCCTCGAGCCCGAGGCGGGTCGCGAGCGAGCCGGCTGCGACATTGCGGACGACGACCTCGAGCGGAATGATCTCGACCTCGCGGATCAGCTGCTCGCGCATGTTCAGCCGGCGGATGAAATGCGTGGGGACGCCGATATCGTTCAGGTTCGAGAAGATGTGCTCGCAGATGCGGTTGTTGAGCACGCCCTTGCCGTCGATCACTTCATGCTTCTTGGCGTTGAAGGCGGTGGCGTCATCCTTGAAGTGCTGGATCAGCGTACCGGGCTCGGGTCCCTCATAGAGGACCTTCGCCTTGCCTTCGTAGATGCGACGGCGGCGATTCATTGGGATGTACCGTGGCTTGAGGAAATCC
>DATDBB010000262.1:0-9485 GCA_036525085.1 Allobosea sp. | reverse complement strand
TCTCCTTCAAGCCGGAGCGACTCTCGCTGTTCGATGCGGCGACCGGCAAGGTCATCCGCTCCGCCTTGCATGAGGCCAGCACTGTGAGGCGGGCTCATGGCTGAGATCGCACTGACTCAGGTCTCGAAACGCTTTGGCGCGGTAAAGGCGGTGGACGATCTCTCGCTCACCATCGCCGACGGCGAGTTCGTCGTGCTGCTGGGGCCGACCGGCGCGGGCAAGACGACGACTTTGCGCCTCGCCGCCGGGCTGGAGGACCCCGATGACGGCCGGGTCTTCATCGGCGGCGTCGATGTCACGGACCTGCCGCCGGCTGCGCGCGACGTCACCTTCGTGTTCCAGCAATACTCGCTCTACCCCCATCTGAGCGTCTTCGACAATCTCGCCTTTCCGTTGCGCTCGCCGACGCGGCGCACGCCCGAGGACGAGATCAGGCGCGCCGTGGGCGAGGTCGCGCGGCTGCTGCGGATCGAGGACAAGCTGCAGAACCGCGCGACGCAGCTCTCCGGCGGCCAGATGCAGCGCGTCGCGATCGGCCGCGCGCTGGTGCGCCGCCCGGCGATCTACCTGATGGACGAGCCGCTCTCCTCGCTCGACGCCAAGCTGCGCTCGGAACTGCGCATCGAGCTGAAGCGCATCCAGCAGGATCTCGGCGCGACGATGCTCTATGTCACCCATGACCAGACCGAGGCGATGACGCTGGCCTCGCACATCGGCGTGATCCATCAGGGCCGGCTCGTACAGATCGGCACGCCGCGCAGCATTTACGAGGACCCGGCCGACATCTATGTCGCGACCCGCCTCGGCAGCCCGGGCATCAACCTGCTGCCGCGCATGCTCTTCCCCGCGCTGGAGGCGCCGGCTGCCGCGGCGACCATCGGCGTGCGCACCGAACACCTCGCCATCGCCAAGGGGAAGAACGGCGCGGTGACGGGCAAGGTGAACTGGATCGAGCGGCTCGGCGACCAGAACCACCTGCATATCGATGTGAACCAGCAGCAGATCGTCAGCCTGGTCGATCCGGACGAAGGACTTGGCGTCGGTGACGAGGTGGCTGTCAGCCTGCGCAAGCCCCTGTTCTTCGCCGCCGATGGCCAGCGGGTGAGGTGAGCGATGGATGAGGCGCTCAAAAGAAGGCTGATCGTGGCGATGGCGGAGGCAGTCGTGTCGCATGCCGAGGAGCTGACGACGCTCGACCAGGCGATTGGCGACGGCGATCACGGCCTCAACATGAAGCGCGGCTTCGAGGCGGTTCTAGCGGAGGCGGACGCGATCACCGCCAAGCCCTTGCCCGAGGCCCTGAAGACAATCGGCACGACATTGGTCATGAAGGTCGGCGGCGCCTCAGGCCCGCTCTACGGCACCTTGTTCATGACGCTCGGCAAGGAGCTTCCGCGCGAGCCGACGATTGCGGATGTGGCACGCGCGCTGGCCGCCGCGATCGAGGCGGTGAAGGCGCGGGGCAAGTCGGATACGGGCCAGAAGACCATGCTCGACGTCCTCGCGCCCCTGCAAGCGGCGCTCGCCGATGGCGGCGCTGACTTAGCCTCGCGCCTGCCGGCAGTCGCTGACGAAGCGGCGGCCGCCACGGTGCCCCTCAAGGCCATTCGCGGGCGCGCCTCGTTCCTGGGCGAGCGCTCGATCGGCCACATGGACCCCGGCGCGCGCTCGTCAGCACTGCTTGCCACGGCAATCTGCAACACCATCGGAGCCTGAATCATGCCAGCTAACAAGAATGTCGGCATCGTCATCGTCTCGCATTCGGCCAAGATCGCCGAAGGCGCCGCCGACATGGTTCGCCAGATGGTCGGCGACAACGTCCCGCTCGCCGCTGCCGGGGGCAATGCCGAGGGTGGGCTCGGCACGGATGTTGCCGCCATCATGGCGGCCATCGACAAGGCGTGGTCGGAAGCCGGCGTTGCTATCCTTGTCGATCTCGGCGGGGCCGAGACCAACAGCGAGATGGCGGTGGAAATGATGCCGGAGGAGCGGCGCGATCGCATCGTCATCTGTAATGCACCGATTGTCGAAGGCGCCGTGATGGCTGCGACCGAAGCCTCGGGAGGCTCGCCCCTGGCGGTGGTGCAGGCGACGGCAGAGGAACTGATCTCGGCATGAACGATATGTCGAGGGACGGCAGTGAGAGGATCGTTGGAATGCAGGAGGTGACGGCCAGCGCCCTGCTCATCAACAAGGTCGGGCTCCATGCCCGCCCTTCGGTGAAGCTCACCCAGCTTGCCAAGCGTTTCGCCTCACGGATCGAGGTGGCGACTAGCGCCACCGGTCCGTGGACCGATGCCAAGAGCCCGGTGAAGATCATGCGCGTCAAGGCGTCCCAGGGCGAAGTGCTGCATTTCAAGGCCAGCGGTGAGGATGCATCGGCCGCCATCACCGCATTGGTCGATATCGTCGCGCGTAAATTCGACGAGGAGTGAGCTGCGATGGAACGGCGCCTGTCCGGCCTCGCCGCCTCTACCGGGCTCGCTTTCGGCCCGGCAGTGAAATTTCGTGCGCTCGGTGAAATGCGGCGCGAGAAGGGGCCGGTCGCCAGAGAGAAGCAGGCACTGGCCGACGCCGTCTCCGCGTCCCTGAAGGCCGTCGCAACGCTGGTCGGAAACCTGGAAGGCGAGGCCGCCGATATCGTCGGCTTTCAGGCTGCGCTGCTCGAGGACGACGCCCTGACCGAGGGCGCGTACACCGCGATCGAAGGTGGCGCAGCGGCTGATGTGGCCTGGCGGCAGGCAATGGCAGAAGAGATCGCAGGTTACGAAGCCTCCGAGGATTCCTATTTCCGGGCCCGCGCCGCGGATCTCGCGGATATCCGCGACCGCGTCCTGCGGCAGCTATTCGGCCTGCCCGAACCGATGGCAGTGCCGCCCGGCGCCATCATCCTGGCGCTGGATCTGCCGCCCTCCGCTTTCCTCGGCATCGACTGGTCCCAAGGCGGCGGCATCGTGCTCGGCTCGGGAAGCCCGACCAGCCATGTCGCCATGCTGGCCCGCGGACGAAGCGTGCCGATGGTCGTAGGCATTGGCTCCGAATGGCAGGCCATATCCGGCACGGTCGTTGTCGATGGCGTGGCAGGTCTCGTCCTGACGGGCCCGTCGCCTAAGAGCATCGAGCGTGCGCGGCAACGCGCTGGCGAGCTTGGTCGCCTGCATGAGCAGGCGGAGCTGCGTAAGTCGCAGCCAGCTTCAACCGGCGACGGCACGCGAATCGCGGTCATGGTCAATGTCGCCAGTCTGGCGGATGTCGCCGGCCTCGGGCCCGAGACCTGCGACGGAATCGGCCTGACCCGCACGGAGTTTCTCGTCGAGCTGGCCCTGCGCGACGAGGCGACGCAGTTCGAAGCCTATGCCGGCCTGCTCCGCTGGGCGGCGGGCCGACCTGTCACAATCCGCACGCTCGATGCTGGCGGAGATAAGCCCATTGCCGGCTACACGCTTGATGGCGAAACGAACCCCTTCCTGGGCTTGCGCGGCATCAGGCTGTCCCTGCGCCATCCCGACGTCTTCCGCATGCAGTTGCGGGCACTGGCGCGCGCTGCCGCCATCGGCCCGCTTAAGGTGATGCTGCCCATGGTCACGGCAGCGCAGGAGCTGGAGCAGGCCCAGGGGCTGCTCGACGCCGTGCTGACGGAACTCGCTTCCGAAGGTCTGCCCCATGCCAGGCCTGCGATCGGGATCATGGTCGAGGTCCCGGCTGCCGCGATGGCGGTCGCGAGTTTCCACGCCGCTTTCTTTTCGATCGGCTCCAACGATCTGACCCAATACGCGACCGCCGCCGCGCGGGACGGACCGGCAGTCGCGGCCTATGCTGATGTCCTGCATCCGGGCGTGCTCGCGATGATCTCCCATGTCGCGCGCCATGGCGCCGAGACCGGCCGCGAGGTCAGTCTCTGCGGCGACGCCGGCGGCGATCCGCGGGCGATCCCGGCACTGCTACGGGCCGGCATTCGCGCTGTATCGGTATCGCCCGGCCTGCTGGCCGTCGCGAAGGAGGCCATCCGCAATGTCGATCTCTCCCTGCCGGACGAAGGCGCATGACCAGTTCCGAGACCGCCTCGACCGAGCAATCGCCTGTTGCCGCCTACAAGTCGATCCTGCGTGCGGTGATTGAGAACCGCCCTTCCGGCACACGGCAGCGGCTGGCGGAGGCGCTTGGCAAGAACCGCAGCTTCATTTCGCAGATCATCAGCCCCGCCTATGCCACGCCGGTGCCGTTGCAACATCTCGAGACCATCTTTCACGTCTGCCATTTCGCGCCGCCGGAGCGGCAGGCCTTCCTGAACGCCTATCGTGCCGCTCATCCGGGCCGCCTCGAGGTGGTCGATGCCACGCGGCCGATGCGCCGGCTGGTGGTCGAGCTGCCGGATTTCGGCAGCGCCGACCTGAATGCGCGAGCCGACCATATCGTGCTGGGGGTTGCACGCGGGCTGGTCTCGCTGATCCCGACCGCCGACGAAGAAGAAACCGACAGGCAGGGAGGGATTCCATGAAGAAGCTGATCAATGCGGTCGACGACATCCTGTCGGAAAGCTTGCAGGGGCTGGAGGCTATCCATGGCGATATTCTGGCGCTGGGCGAAGGCGGGGCCTTCGTTCGCCGCAAGACGCTGAAGCCCGGCAAGGTCGCGCTGATCTCGGGTGGTGGCTCTGGCCACGAGCCCTTGCATGCCGGTTTCGTCGGCGTCGGCATGCTCGATGCCGCGTGCCCAGGACAGGTCTTCACCTCGCCGACGCCGGATCAGATGCTCGCCGCGGCCAACGCCGTCGGCTCGGGGGCCGGCTCGCTCTTCATCGTCAAGAACTATGAGGGCGACGTGATGAATTTCGAGATGGCGGCCGAGATGGCCGACACGCCCGTGGCGACGGTCATCACCGATGACGACGTCGCCGTTCCCAAATCGACCTGGTCGACCGGCCGGCGCGGCGTGGCAGGCACGCTGATCGTCGAGAAGATAGTCGGCGCGGCCGCCGAGCAGGGCCGCGAGCTCGGCGCCCTGAAGTCCCTGGGCGACGAGGTCAACCGTCGCACCCGCTCGATGGGCGTGGCGCTCACCTCTTGCACCGTGCCTGCGGCCGGCAAGCCGACCTTCACCCTCAGTGGGGACGAGATGGAAATGGGCGTCGGCATCCATGGCGAGCCCGGCCGGAGACGCATGAAACTCGCATCCGCTGACGCCATCGCAGACGAGATGATGGGCGCGATCCTCGACGACCTGTCGTTGATGAGCGGCACGCCCTGCCTGCTGCTGGTCAACGGCTTCGGCGGCACGCCCGCCATGGAGCTCTACCTGATGGCCAATGCCGCAAAACGCGTGATGGCAGGGCGGGGCCTCGCCGTTGCGCGCGGGCTGGTGGGATCCTATGTCACATCGCTCGACATGGCGGGCTGTTCGTTGACGGTTACGGCGTTGGACGACAGCCTGACCAAGCTCTGGGACGCGCCGGTCCATACGGCTGCGCTGCGATGGGGGTAGGCATCCGCAACTTTTGAATGTCAGCTATCGGCGCGGGGCCCAATGTCGGGTTGTGGCGCATCTCGCCCGGACGAGCGACGCGCGTTTGTGGCTCCTTCCTGACGCCTGGAGCTTCCGGTTTTGGGGCGGGTCACCTCCGCTGTGTGACGCGCAAGGAGCGTCGGCCCATTGAAGACTCTCGCAATGTCCGGATGCGAGCAATCCGGGAGAAGCATAGTGGGTGGAGAGGCTGCTTGGCAGCCTTGAGCTGCAGCGCGACGTCGGGTGGGCGGCGAAGTCAAGGAAAGCGACGGCTGGCATGGGCAGTTGTCACAAGTCTCGCGTGGCGCGGGCGGTAGGTGGGCAGGCTAGCAGCTAAGGTAAGGCTAGGCTGAAACTCACCTATGGCTTCCGCAACATAATCATCTTCTCCTGCGTCATGTCGCGCATGGTGAAAGGAATACCTCCCGTGCCGTATCCCGACTCGCGCCGGCCCGCGAAGGGCATCCAGTCGGTGCGGAAGGTCGTAGGATCGTTGATCATCACGGCGGAGGCATCGAGCCGGTTGGCGGCGCGCAGGGCGATGTCGATGTCCTGCGCGAAGATGCTGGCCTGGAAGGCGACCGGCAGGGCGTTCGCCTGCGCGATGGCGTCGTCGAGCTTCGCATAGGGGTAGACGCAGACGACAGGCCCGAAGATCTCGAGTTGCGAGACCTTGGCGTCGGCGGGCGGAGCCAGGAGAACCGTCGGTTCCAGTGTCGTCTCCGAGAGCCGCCCGCAGCCGGTCGCCAAACCCGCGCCAGCCTGCACGGCCTCATCGACCCATGATGCGATGCGGTCGGCCTCCTTCGGCAGGATCAGCGGGCCGACCTCGGTGTCCTTCAGGACGGGATCGCCGACCCGCAGCGCCTTGACCCGCGCGACAAGACGCTCGGTGAAGTCATCGGCGATGTCCTGATGCACGAAGATGCGCTGCGTCGACACGCAGACCTGGCCGGCGTGGTAGTAGCCGCCCTTGACGATGGGGCCGATGATGGCGTCGAGGTCGGCGCTGCGATCGACGATGGCCGGCGCGGCTCCGCCATGTTCGAGCGCTGAGCGCGCGCCATGCGCCAGTTTTGAATGCAGATACCAGCCGACCTTGGCCGAACCTATGAAGCTGAGGAAAGCGACGCGCGGATCGGTGGCAAGCTTCTCGGCGAGTTCGGTGGTATCCGGGATGAAGCTCTGGCACCAGGCTTCCGGCAAACCGGCCTCGCGCACGAGCGCAACGAAGTCGAGGCAGGAGAGCGGCGTCGTGCCTGCCGGCTTAATGATAACGGGGCAGCCGGTCGCGATCGCCGGTGCGACCTGGTGCACGATCAGGTTCAGCGGATGATTGAAGGCCGAGATCGCGGCGACGATGCCGATTGGTTCCTTGGTGGTGAAGGCCCAGCGATCGACAGCGGCCGGCGACAGGCCCATCGGGATCTCGCGGCCGGCAAAGTTGCGCAATTCGTCTGCGGCGTTGTGAAGGCCGTCGATGGCACGGGTCACCTCGAAGATGGCGTCGGGCAGCGGCTTGCCGCCCTCACGCGCGATCTGCATGGCGAGATGGTCGCGTTTACCCTCTACCAACCCGGCGAGCCGGCGCAGGATCGCCATCCGCTGATGCGGTTTGAGCCAGCCGTCGCGGTCGCGGAAAGCTCGCTGCGCGGCTGCGAGCTTGGCTTCGAGAGCGGCCGCGTCATCGGGCGCGATCTCGGCGATCGGGGCGCGGTCGAAGGCCTGGACGACCTGCAGCATCGGATATCTCCTCAGGCGAGCTGGATGTCGGGGGTGCGGTTGCGCAGCTCCTCGACGAGCACGCGGGTATTCTCCGAATAATCGATGGGAATCTCGACGAGATGGACGCCGCCTCCCGCGAAGGCCGCCTCCAGCGTGGGGACAAGCTCGTCGGCAGCCGTGACGCGCGAGCCTTTGGCGCCATAGGCCTGAGCGTAGCGCACGAAATCGGGATTGCCGAAGGTCATGCCGAAATCGGGAAAGTTGTCGACCGACTGCTTCCAGCGGATCATGCCATAGGCGTTGTCGTTCAGGATGACGACGACGAGGTTGAGGCCAAGCCGGACGGCGGTTTCCATCTCCTGCGAGTTCATCATGAACCCGCCATCGCCGCACACAGCCATGACGCAGCGCTCGGGGTAGAGCATCGCCGCCATCATCGCCGAGGGTAGCCCAGCGCCCATCGTCGCCAGCGCATTGTCGAGCAGGAGCGTGTTGGCGACATGGGTGCGGTAGTTCCGGGCGAACCAGATCTTGTACATGCCGTTGTCGAGACAGACGATGCCGTCCTCCGGCATGACCACGCGTACATCGTGGACGATGCGCTGCGGCGTGATTGGGAAACGGTCCTCCTCCGAGCGATCGTTGATCTTGGCCAGGATCTTCTGGCGCAGCTCAAGCATCGAAGGCTCCGCTACTAGCTTGCCTTCCAGCCTGTCGGCGAGTCCGGTTACGGTCGCGCCGATATCGCCGATCACCTCCGCATCGGGATGGTACACCTGTTCGACATTGGCCGATTGGTAGCCGATGTGGATGACCTTCGAACCGCCCGCGCTCTTCATCAGGAAGGGCGGCTTCTCGATCGTGTCGTGGCCGATCGCGACGATCAGGTCGGCATGGTCGACGGCCTGGTGAACATAGTCGCGCTCTGAAAGCGCAGCGGTGCCCATATAGAGGTTCGAACCGCCGGTTACGGCGCCCTTGCCCATTTGCGTGTTGAAGAAGGGCAATCGAGTGCGCCGAACGAAGGACGAGAGCTCGTCGACGAGACGGGGCCGGTTGCCGGCAGCACCAATCATGACGAGCGGGCGCTTCGCAGCCAGGATCATCTCGGCAGCGCGGTCCAGCGCTATGCCTTGCGCGATCGGCCGCTCCAGCGGATGGATCGGGATCAGTGCGGCATCGTCGATTTCCTCGGCGGCGACGTCTTCGGGCAGTTCCAGATGGACCGGCCCCGGCCGCTCCTCCATCGCCACGCGGAAAGCGTCGCGCACCACCGAGGCGATGCTGGCCGCACTGACGATCTGGCGCGTCATCTTGGTCAGTGGCTTCATCGAGGCGACGACGTCGACGATCTGGAAGCGCGCCTGCTTGGCCGTCAGGATTGCCTTCTGGCCCGTGATCAGGATCATCGGCATGGCGCCCAGATGCGCATAGGCAGCGCCGGTGGAGAAGTTGAGCGCGCCCGGCCCTAGCGTCGCGATGCAGACGCCGGGCCTGCCCGTGAGCCTTCCATGCGTCGCCGCCATGAAGGCCGCCGCCTGCTCGTGCCGCGTCAGGATCAGTTTAATGCTAGACGTGCGCAGCGATTCCAGGACGTCGAGGTTCTCCTCGCCCGGAACGCCGAAGATGCGATCTACCCCCTCGTTCTCCAGAGCGGCGACCAACAGGTCCGAACCCTTCATCATGATCGAATGTCCTTTCGTTCAAACGAGAGGTAACGATGGTGAGGAGAATTTGGGAGGGTACGCTGACGAAGTACCATCCCCTATTTGGTGGAGGCCAACTTGCGTAATCTGGTCCGCGACCTCCATACCTTCATGTAAATGCCCAGGGTCTCGGGAGGGCACCACAAGGGTCAGCTCTGGTGGGAAATCAGCGCCTCGAATTCATCCAGGGTTGCATCCGGACTCTCGAGGAGACGCGCCCTCAGACGCGGTACCGTGAAGTCGAGGAAGGCGCGCAATTTCGCCGGCATGAAACGGTTCGGCGGGTAGACGAAACTGATGGGTTGTGGCGGAGGCTGGAACTCCTGCAGAAGCGGAACGAGCTCTCCGGATCTGACGGCCTCGGCGACGTGATAGGTGAACGCCACGGTGACCCCGACACCAGCCCGCGCCGCATCACAGGCCGATTCGAGATTGCTCGCAACGAACCGGGACCTCACAGGCACCACATACTCGGTCTGGTCCTTTTTGAACCTCCAGACATCAGGAGACTGAAACGGCGGATAGCTGACGCAATCATGCGCGGTGAGGTCG
>DATDBB010000261.1:0-3516 GCA_036525085.1 Allobosea sp. | reverse complement strand
TCCACTCCCCCAGCGCCAGACAGCGTGTGGCGGGCGGTTCCGACAAGTGATAGGAAAAGGCAAACGGGCAGGGCGAATGTCCCGCCGCCGATCTCGTGTTCACATCGATGGGATGGTGACGGCATGAGCACATTCACGATCAACGGCAAGAGCCACACCTTCAACGGCGATCCGGAGATGCCGCTTCTCTGGTATCTGCGGGATGTTGTCGGCATGACCGGCACCAAGTTCGGTTGCGGCGTGGCGCTGTGCGGCGCCTGCACCGTCCATATCGACGGCTCGGCCGTCCGCTCCTGCACGATGCAGGTGGGCGACCTCAACGGCCAGGCCGTCGTCACGATCGAAGGGCTTTCGCCGGACGGCATGCATCCCGTCCAGAAGGCCTGGCGCGACCTCAATGTGTCCCAGTGCGGCTACTGCCAGGTCGGCCAGATCATGCAGGCCGCGGCGCTCCTCAAGGACACGCCCAAACCCACCGATGCCGATATCGACTCGGCCATGAGCGGCAACATCTGTCGCTGCGGCACCTATCCGCGCATCCGCGCCGCCATCATGCGCGCCGCGCAGGGAGGCTGATCATGACCACGACTCCCGAACTCAGCAACCTCGGCCGCCGCGCGCTCGTCCTCGGATTCGCCGCCGGCTCCCTCGTCCTCGCCACGCGCATCTCGCCCGCGACGGCGCAGGAGAAGAAGTATGCCGGCGACGGCATGAAGGGCGGGATCAAGGAAGATCCGCGCCTCATCCTCTCGGTCGCCAATGACGGCACCGTCAACCTGCTGTGCATCCGGGCCGAGATGGGTCAGGGCATCCGCACGGGCTGGGCGACGGTCGTCGCCGACGAGCTGGAAGCCGACATGGCGCGCGTCAAAGTCCTGCAGGCGCAAGGCGACGAGGCGCGCTACGGCAACCAGGACACCGACGGCTCGCGCAGTATGCGCCATCACTTGTTGGCGCTGCGCCGCATGGCCGCCGCGGTCCGGCAGATGCTGGAGCAGGAAGCGGCCAACCGCTGGAATGTGGCCGTGGCGGAGGTCAAGGCGCAGAACCACGAGGTGGTGCATGCCGCGAGCGGCCGGCGCGTGGGCTTCGGCGAGCTTGCGTCAGGTGCCGCGGCGCGGCCGGTTCCGGCGCGGGAGACGCTGGTGCTCAAGACACCGGACCGCTTCCGCTACATCGGCAAGGACATTGCCCTGGTCGACAATCTCGACTTCACCACCGGCAAGGCCCAGTACGGCATCGATGCCCGCCTTGACGGCATGGCCTATGCCGTCGTCGCCCGGCCGCCGGTCTTCGGTGGCAAGGTGAAGAGCTTCGACGCGGCCGAGACCATGAAGGTGCCGGGCGTGCTAAAGGTCGTGCCGATCGACGCGCCGCCGATCCCGCCGGTGTTCATGCCGCTCGGCGGCATCGCCGTGGTGGCGGAGAACACCTTTGCCGCCATCAAGGGACGGTCGCGCCTGAAAATCCAGTGGGACGACGGGCCGAACGGCAGCTACGACTCGGTGGAGTTCCGCAAGACCATGCAAGCGGCCGCGGCCAAGCCAGGCAAGGTCGTGCGCAACAATGGCGACGTCGACAAGGCGCTGGCCGGCGCGGCAAGGCGCATCGACGCGTCCTACTATATCCCGCATCTCGCCCACGCGACCATGGAGCCGCCTTCGGCCACCGCTCGCGTGACCGACGCGGGCTGCGAGATCTGGGCCAGCACGCAGAACCCCGAGGCCATCCGCGGCCATCTCGCCAAGGGCTTCAACATGCCGATCGACAAGATCGTCGTGAATGTCCTGTTCCTGGGCGGCGGCTTTGGCCGCAAGTCGAAGGGCGACTTCGCCATCGAGGCGGCGATCCTCTCCCGCGCCATGGGCGGACGCCCGGTGAAGGTCACCTTCACGCGCGAGGACGACCTGCAGAATGGCTTCTTCCACACCGTGTCGGTGGAGCGGCTGGAGGCTGGCCTCGATGCCAACGGCAAGCCGGTCGCCTGGCTGCATCGCACCGTGGCGCCGACCATCCTCTCGACCTTCGCGCCCGATCAGAAGCACGAGGCGCCGTTCGAGCTCGGCATGGGCGCGGTCGACACGCCCTTCGCCATCCCCAACCTCAGGGTGGAGAACCCGGAAGCGACAGCGCACACCAGGATCGGCTGGCTGCGCTCCGTCTCCAACATCCCGCACGCCTTCGCCGTCCAGAGCTTCGTCGCCGAGCTCGCGGCGGCGCTCGGGCGCGACCCCAAGGACTATCTCCTCGAGCTGATCGGCCCGGACCGGCTGATCGACGCCGGGGCGATGTCGGATGCGTGGATCCACGGCGAGGACCCGAAGCTCTATCCGTTCGACACGGGGCGGCTGCGTCAGGTCGCCGAAAGGGCGGCGAAAGAGGCGGGGTGGGGGCGCAAGCTGCCGGAGGGAAGCGGCCTCGGCATCGCCGCGCACCGGAGCTTCGTGAGCTACGCCGCGTGCGTGGTCGAGGCGGCGGTCAGCCCCAAGGGCGAGCTCACGATCCCGCGCGTCGACTTCGCCTTCGACTGCGGCGCCGTGATCAGTCCCGATCGCGTGCGTGCGCAGCTCGAGGGCTCCGTGGTGCAGGGCATCAGCCTCGCGACCCTGGGCGAGATCAGCTTCAAGAACGGCCGCACCGAGCAGACCAACTTCGACGGCTACGAGCTGACCCGCATCGATGCCGCACCGAGGGAGATCCGCATGCACCTGGTCAACACGACCGGCTACGACAAGCCGCTGGGCGGCGTCGGCGAACCCGGCGTCCCGCCGGTCGCGCCGGCTCTGGCCAACGCGATCTTCGCCGCCTGCGGCAAACGCATCCGCACGCTGCCGATCCGCGACCAGCTCGTCGCGCGGAGGACGTGACGTCGGCGCGCATCGCGGTCCTCTACAAGGGCCGCGTGTGCGTGAACCATCGACGTGAGAACTGGGTTGTGATTCTAGGGAATCCAGCGGTGCAAAGCTCGGGATTTCGACGATGAAGCAGCTGACGTTGGCGACAGCCGGGTTTGAGCGTTACGCCAAGACGACGCGGCGTGCGACGTTTCTGGCGGAGATGGAGCAGGTGGTGCCGTGGCGTCGCCTGTGTCGGCTGATCGAACCGGTTTATCCGAAGGCCGGCAACGGTCGCCCGCCGGTCGGCCTGGAGCGGATGCTGCGCATCTACTTTCTCCAGCACTGGTTCAACTTGTCTGACCCGGCGGTCGAGGAGGCCCTCTACGACTCGCTGTCGATGCGTCGCTTCGTCGGCATCGACTTGGGGCGCGAGCCGGTTCCCGACGAGACGACGGTGTGCCGCTTCCGCCACCTGCTGGAAGAGCACGAGCTGGGCCGCCGCCTGTTCGAGGAGGTCCATCGCCATCTCGAGGCGAGCGGGATCAAGGTGGCCAAGGGCACCATCGTCGATGCGACGATCATCAGCGCGCCGTCGTCGACCAAGAACGCCGACCAGGCGCGCGATCCGGACATGCATCAGACCAAGAAGGGCAATCAGTGGTACTTCGGCATGAAGGCC
>DATDBB010000260.1:0-5904 GCA_036525085.1 Allobosea sp. | reverse complement strand
GGTCGTGATCAGCAAGAACTGGCAGGATCTGTCAAAGCCCAACAAGCTCGAAGTCAAGGTCGGGGACGACCCGAAGCGTCAGGCGACCGTGGTCGCCCGTCCGCTGGAGCGCGGCTTCGGCATGACGCTCGGCAACGCGCTGCGTCGCGTGCTGCTGTCCTCGCTCCAGGGAGCGGCCGTGACCGCCGTCCAGATCGACGGCGTGCTGCATGAATTCTCGTCGATCCCGGGCGTCCGCGAGGACGTCACCGACATCGTCCTCAACATCAAGGCGATCGCCGTCAAGATGCAGGGCGAGGGCCCAAAGCGCATGACCCTGCGCAAGACCGGCCCGGGCACCGTCACCGCCGGCGACATCAACACCATCGGCGACGTCTCGATCCTGAACCCCGACCTCGTGCTCTGCACGCTGGACGAGGGCTCCGAGATCCGCATGGAGTTCACCGTCAACACCGGCAAGGGCTATGTCCCCTCCGAGCAGAACCGTCCGGAAGATGCGCCGATCGGCCTGATCCCGGTCGACAGCCTGTATTCGCCGGTCAAGAAGGTGTCCTACCGCGTCGAGAACACCCGCGAGGGCCAGAATCTCGACCGCGACATGCTGACGCTGAACATCGAGACCAACGGCTCGGTGACCCCCGAGGACGCGCTGGCGCTGGCCGCCCGCATCCTGCAGGACCAGCTTGCGGTGTTCATCACCTTCGAGGAGCCGCGCAAGGAAGAGGCTGTCTCGACCGCGCCGCAGCTGCCCTTCAACCCGGCGCTGCTCAAGAAGGTCGACGAGCTCGAGCTTTCGGTGCGTTCGGCGAACTGCCTGAAGAACGACAACATCGTCTATATCGGCGACCTCATCCAGAAGTCGGAGGGCGAGATGCTGCGCACCCCGAACTTCGGCCGCAAGTCGCTGAACGAGATCAAGGAAGTGCTCGCGACCATGGGCCTCCATCTCGGCATGGACGTCACCGGCTGGCCGCCTGAGAACATCGAAGAGCTCGCGAAGCGCTTCGAGGAGCACTACTGATCCAGCCGGCGCGGGCTCGTTCCCGCGCCAGCTTTACCCCGCACGGCGCATGAGCGCCGGAGCATAAAGAACGGCCGTACCGTGGCACGGCGGCCGTAATCATCGAAGGAGCCATATCATGCGTCACGGTTTCCGCGGTCGTCGTTTCAACCGCTCGGCTGAGCATCGCAAGGCGATGTTCGCCAACATGTCCCAGGCCCTGATCAAGCACGAGCAGATCACCACCACGCTGCCGAAGGCCAAGGATCTGCGTCCGGTCGTCGAGAAGCTGATCACGCTCGCCAAGCGCGGCGACCTGCATGCCCGCCGCCAGGCGATCGCGCAGATCAAGGACGTCGTCCTGGTCGCCAAGCTCTTCGCCGTGCTCGGCCCGCGCTACAAGGAGCGTAATGGTGGCTATCTGCGCATCATGAAGGCGGGCTTCCGCTTCGGCGACAACGCGCCGCTCGCCGTGATCGAGTTCGTCGATCGCGACGTCGATGCCAAGGGCAAGGATTCCGGCCCGGTCTTCACGGCGGAAGACGGGGCGGCCTGAGGCCGCCTTGGTTAGATGATCGATTTCGAAAGGGTGGTCTTCGGGCCACCCTTTTTTCTTGTCTCGATTTGGGGGAACAGATGCGGCGTCGCGGCTCGGGTTCACGCTGTGGAGGCGCCCGGCCTGTCCAGCGTCTCGTCTTGTCCTCGCTGGCTGCCGGTCTTCTCCTGTTCTGTTCGACCATGCCTGGTGCTGCGCAGCGGCGCGGTGACCCTGCCACACCCTTTCCGGCGCGCGATCTCGTGGAGGGCACGCAGGCCGACGAGAGAAACTGCGCCGAAGAGGAGGGGGCGGTCTGGGTCTCGCACAAGCTCGGAACGGAGTGTCTGGCAACCTATGCGTCGCATCCGGCGCCGAAGCAGGATCAGGCTCAGCCAGAGACCCTCGTCATTTACCTGCATGGCGATCACCTGAGCGGGCGAGCGCCGATCGGCGACTACGAGAAGATCACGCCGGAGACGCTGATACGCAACATGCGCCGGCAATCGTTCAAACCGGGCGTGACCTATCTACTGCTCGCGAGACCAGGGGTCTTTGGATCGTCGGGCGATCACAAGCAGCGCCGTCGCGCGAAAGAGTTCCACAGCATCGCTGCCGCGATCGAGGTGCTGCGCGAACGGTATCGCAGCCCCAGAGTGGTCGTGGTCGGGCAGTCGGGCGGCAGTGCCGCGATTGGCGCGGTGCTGACGCTGGGCGCCAGAAATATCGCCTGTGCGGTCATGGGTTCGGGCGTCTACGCCGTCAATGCGCGAGCCGAGTTCAGGCGCAAGCTGCTCGGCCAGCGGCCGCGCCCCGGATGCGACGTGACCGGCTATTGCGACGCCTATGAGAGCATCGCGCACATTGCGGGCATCGTTCGCGACCCGGAACGCCGTCTGATCGTGGTCGGCGACCCCAGGGATCAGAACACGCCCTTCGCCTTGCAAATGGACTGGGTGGACCGGCTTCGACAAGCCGGGCACGGGGTCGAAGTCGTCGAGACGGAAGGCCGGGGGCCGGACCATCACGGCGTGGCGAGGACGTCGTTCCAGGTCGCGCGCGGTTGCATTCCGCCCCTTTGATTAGGGCGGTTTCTTGCGCGCGTTTGTTGCCGAAACCGCGCCTTTGCCGCTCACGGCGCGGATGCTAGCCTCAACCGCGGGTCGGCTCACCGCACATGGCGGGCCGCGCAGGCAGGGGGACAACGTCATGGTGGCTCATATCTTCGCACGGACCGCAGCGATCGCCTTGGGGGCTGTGGCCTCGATCGCGCCGGTTGGCGCGCAGGACAATTATCCCTCCAAGGCGATCACCATGATCGTGCCGTTCGCGGCCGGCGGCTCGTCGGACGTGATCGCAAGGCTCGTCGGCGACGAGATGGGGCGGGTGCTCGGGCAACGCATCGTGATGGAGAACATGGGCGGGGCCGGCGGCGCGACGGCCTTGTCGCGGGCGGCAAAGGCCGAGCCGGACGGCTACACGATCGTCATCGGCAACAGCGGCACCAATGCCGCCTCCTACACGATCTATCCGGACCTGAAATACACCCAGGCCGATTTCGCGCCGGTCGGGCTCGTCGCCAAGACCTCGCCGATGATCGCGCTGAAGCTCGATTTCCCGGCGAAGACGCTGATGGAGTTCGTCGCCTATGCCAAGGCCAATCCGGGCAAGGTCAGCCTCGGCCACGCCGGCGTCGGCTCGTCCAACTACCTGATCTGCCGGACCTTCATCAAGGCGGCCGGCGTCGACGTGGCGCTGGTGAGCTATCGCGGTGCGGGGCCGGCGCTCAACGACCTGATGGGCGGGCAGATCGACGGCGTCTGCGATGCGGCGACCTCGCTGTCGGGCGCCGTGATGGGCGAGAAGGTCAAGGCTCTGGTGGTCGCGACGCCGTCGCGGCTGGCGAGCCTGCCGAACGTTCCGACATCGACGGAGGCCGGCCTGCCTGGCTTCCAGGCGCAGGGCTGGAACGCGATCTTCGCGCCGAAGAACACGCCCGAGCCGATCATCGCCAAGCTCAACGGGGCGCTGCGGACCGCGCTTTCGAGCCCGAACCTGCAGGGACGTTTCAAGGAGCTGTCCTCGGTGGTGCCGGGGGCCGACGAGATGACCCCGGCCTTCGTCGCGGCGCTGGTGCCGGGCGAGATCGAGAAGTACCGCGTGCTGCTCAGCGACAAGTAGCAAGTCGTGAGACCGCAGCGGCTCCGATACCAGCCGTCCGATCCTACGCGGGCGGCTGGAAATAGCTCTGCCATCGGCCTATCTCTGCCCTTGAGTCGCGCCGATCGCAGAGGAGACGCCACATGCTTGGCCGAGCCACCTTCTTCCGAGGGGCCCTCGCGGTCGCCCTGCTGACGGCGCTGCCCGCTTTTGGACAGGCGCAGCAGCGGCAGATCCCCGAGTCCCGCCAGGAAATCTCGCTGTCCTTCGCCGGGGTCGTGAAGAGGAGTGCCGGCGCGGTCGTCAACGTCTATGGCGCGCGCGTCGAGAAGCAGCCGCGCAATCCCTTCATGGACGATCCGTTCTTCCGCCGCTTCTTCGGCGATCGCGGCTTCGGCGTGCCGCAGGAACGCGTACAGCGCTCGCTGGGCTCCGGCGTGGTCGTCGATGCGAGTGGCCTCGTCGTCACCAACAACCACGTCATCGAGGGTATGAGCGAGGTCAAGGTCGCCTTCGCCGACAAGCGCGAGGTCGAGGCGACGATCCTGCTGCGCGATCCGCGCACCGATCTCGCCGTGCTCAAGCTCAAGAGCGCCAAGGATCTGACCGCGATCGAACTGGCCGATTCCGACAAGGTCGAGATCGGCGACATCGTGCTGGCGATCGGAAACCCCTTCGGCGTCGGCCAGACGGTGACGCAGGGCATCGTCTCGGCGCTGGCGCGCACGCAGATCGGCGTCGGCGACGCGCAATCCTTCATCCAGACGGACGCCGCGATCAATCCCGGTAATTCCGGCGGCGCGCTGGTCGACATGCAGGGCCGGGTGATCGGCATCAACACGGCGATCTTCTCGCGCTCGGGCGGCAGCCACGGCATCGGCTTTGCCATTCCCGCGGCCATGGTGCGGGTCGTGATGGAGAGCGCCAGGACCGGCGCCAAGACGGTTCGCCGGCCCTGGTTCGGCGCGCGCCTCCAGGCTCTGACGGCGGATGTCGCCGACGGGCTCGGGCTCGACCGGCCGGCCGGCTCCGTCGTCGCGGGTGTCGTCGAGAAGGGGCCGGCCGCCGAGGGCGGCTTGCGCCGCTCCGACGTGATCCTCGCGGTCGACGGCATCGCCGTCGACGATCCGGAGTCCTTCGGCTACCGCTTCGCGACACGGCCGCTCGGCGGCGTCGCGTCCCTGACCGTGCTGCGCGGCGGCAAGCGGCTGACCGTCCCGGTCAAGCTGATCCCGGCGCCCGAACTGCGGCCGCGCGAGCCGGTGACGCTGTCGGGGCGTTCGCCGCTGGCGGGGCTGACCGTGATGAACCTGTCGCCGGCCCTGGCCGAGGAACTCGCGATCGATGCCGGCACGGACGGCGTCGTCGTTGCCGAGATCGAGGAGGGCAGCACCGCGGCCCGCGTCGGCTTCCAGAAGGGCGACATCATCCAGGCCCTCAATGGCGAGCGCATGGTGAATTCGCGCGATGTCGAGAACGCGCTGAAGGAAGGCAAGCGTGCCTGGGAGGTGACGATCTCGCGCGGCGGCCAGAGCGTCACCTCGGTCTTCCCAGGGTGAGTGGCTTTCGCCGTCATTCCGGGGCGTGCCGAAGGCCCGAACCCGGAAACCACGACCGGGCAAGAACTTCCCGTGCGCTCCGGCAGGACATCACCCAGTCGTGGGTTCCGGGTTCGCCGCGCCGCGGCGCCCCGGAATGACAACACGGGGCAGCCATGACTGATCTCTTCGCCGCCTCCGGGCTGGACAAGTCCGGCCCGCGCCCGCTCGCCGACCGCCTGCGCCCGACGACGCTGGCCGAGGTCGCTGGACAGGAGCACCTGACCGGGCCCGAGGGCGCGCTGACGCGGCTGGTGCAGTCCGGCTCGCTCGGCAGCCTGATCTTCTGGGGCCCGCCCGGCACCGGCAAGACGACAGTGGCGCGGCTGCTGGCCGGGCAGGTCGATCTCGGCTTCGAGCAGATCAGCGCGATCTTCTCCGGCATCGCCGACCTCAAGAAGGTCTTCGAATCGGCGCGCGGGCGCAGGCTCGGCGGCAAGGGCACGCTGCTCTTCGTCGATGAGATCCACCGCTACTTCGTCTTACCAGTGAAATCCAACTCTGTCTTATATCTCAATGGGTTGCTTTTGATTATATACCGAAAGGCTGTACTCGGCCGCTCCGCTCCAAGGTTGGAGTATATGCGCAAAATGGAATGTTCTATTGTCGAT
>DATDBB010000259.1:0-10234 GCA_036525085.1 Allobosea sp. | reverse complement strand
GGATTTCGCCATCGAGCCTGATCTGGGCGCCATGCAGGGCGGCCGTGTCGAACCGATACGGGTCGAGCGCGGCGTCGAGGAAGGAGACCGGCCGCCCTGACACCAAGGCGAGCGCGCCGCCCAGTGCCTGCCGCAGGGAATCGAGGGCCGCTGGCACTCGCCGATCGAGCCTCACCTCGTCTGGCGAGGGCGCGATCTCCACCAGCGTTCCGTCAAAATCGAGAAACAGCGCGATCTCGCGCTCGGCCGCGGCCAAGTCGAAGGAATCGTCGATGGTTCCGGGTTCGGTCAATGTCATCTCTGTCTGTCTGGCCAACAAAACCGGCGGAAACGCGGCGCAGGCACGCCGGTCATCCTCATCTATGCAGCAATGCCCACGCATTGCGAGGCATGCTCTCGAACTCGCCACATTCTGCCTTCAGCTTGCCCCCGTCGCCTCGTTTTCAACGCAAGGCCGACATCGCGTCGCCGAAGATCGGCGCGCGCCCACGGAAACATTACGCTCGCAGCGGCGTTCTGTTCCTGCCCCGGTGTCGAATTTCGGGCATCCGCCACGTTCAGGCCACAGGCCGACAAGGGAGAACCGACCCGCCATGCGTCTCGTCATCGTCTCGAACCGTGTCACGATCCCCGAGCGCAATGAAAAGGCGGCAGCCGGTGGCTTGGCGGTGGCATTGCGTGAGGCGCTCGAAAAACAGGGCGGGCTCTGGTTCGGCTGGAGCGGAGGGGTCAGCGAGGTCGCGGCGGCGCCGAGCGTGGTGCAGCGTGGCAAGGTCACCTACGCGGTCACCGATCTGACCGAAGCGGAGCGTCAAACCTACTATCTCGGCTTCTCGAACCGCGCGCTCTGGCCGCTGATGCATTACCGGCTCGGCCTGACCGAGTTCTCGCGGGCCGAATATGCCGGCTATCTCGCCGTCAACCGCCGCTTCGCCAAGGCGCTGATGGCGATGCTGCAGCCCGACGACATCATCTGGATCCACGACTACCATCTGATCCCGCTGGCGGCTGAGCTGCGCCGCCGCGGCGTCACCAACCGCATCGGCTATTTCCACCACATCCCCTGGCCCCCGGCCGAGGTCTTCGGCGCGCTGCCCTTTGCTGCGACGCTGGCCAGCACGATCGCCGCCTATGACCTCGTCGGGATGCAGACTTCGATCGACGTCAACAACCTGATCGGCGGCCTCGTCTCGATGTGCGGCGCGAGGAGCGACGGGCGCAAGGTCCGGATCGGGCGGCGCGAGACGATCGTGCAGCCCTTCCCGATCGGCATCGATGTCGAGGCCTTCCGCAAGCTGGCGGCGGCGTCCGTGCGCTCTGCCACGACGCCGCTCCGGACGACCCGCCAGTCGCTGGGCGAGCGCAAGCTCGTCGTCGGTGTCGATCGCCTCGACTATTCCAAGGGCATCGTCCAGCGCCTCGAGGCGTTCGGGCAGTTCCTGCGCAGCCATCCCGACCAGCGCGGCCGCGTCGGCATGCTCCAGATCGCGCCGCCGTCGCGCTCCGACGTGCCCGAATATGCCGAGCTCGACCGGCAGTCCGACGAGGTTGCGGGACGCCTCAATGCGGCGCTGGGCGAGTTCGACTGGACGCCGATCCGCGTCGTCAAGAAGGCCTATTCGCGCAATGCGCTCGCCGGCTTCTATCGTCGCGCCCAGGTCGGGCTGGTGACGCCGATGCGCGACGGCATGAACCTCGTCGCCAAGGAATACATCGCGGCCCAGGATCCGGCCGATCCCGGCGTGCTGGTGCTCTCGCGCTTCGCCGGAGCCGCGCAGCAACTGGGCGAGGCGCTGATCGTCAATCCCTTCGATACGCATGAGGTCGCCGAAGCGATCCGGACGGCTCTCGCCATGCCGAAATCCGAGCGCATCCGCCGCTTCGAGCGACTCTACGCCACGATCGAGGCGACCGATATCGCCTGGTGGACGCAGCGCTATCTCGACGCCCTGGCGGGCACCGACATGACCCCGGCCGTGATCGTGCCGCCGGTCGAGCAACGGCCGACATCCGTCGCGGCCAAGGGCAAGGGCAAAGCGAAGGCCGGGCGATCTGCCGCCAGGAAGCCTCCGCCGGGCAAGGCCGCGGCCGAGTCGGCGCCGGCAGCCGTTGCTCTCGCCGCCATGCCCGCATCGTCCTGATCCGCTCGCGGCGTTCTTCGAACGCACCGCTTTCCGGAAGAATATCCGCTGAAAACGGGGCAGGCGGGCGCAATCCTTTCCCTTTGGGCCGCTGGGCCTTGCCGAGCATGGCCTTCGCTCGCTAGAAGCGCCGGGAATGCCGGGGGTGCTTGCGACTCGGCTGTGACAGGTGTCTGGTCTGCGATGAACGTCGGCCGCAATGGCTGGACGGCAGGCGGAGGATTTTGGATCGATGCGAGGCGCTCACGGAGGATCGGGCGTTCTGCTGCGCCGCCTTCGTGAGGTGATGGCGGCATCGATCAGCCCGCAGGAGCGGCTGGATCGCCTCGTCGTCCTCATCGCCGGCAATCTCGTTGCGGAGGTCTGCTCGGTCTACGTCCTGCGCGAGGACGGATCGCTCGAGCTCTATGCCACCGAAGGCCTCAACCGCGAGGCCGTGCATCTCACCACGATGCGGGCGGGCGAGGGCCTCGTCGGCCTGATCGCACGCGAGGCCGAGCCGCTGGCGCTGTCCGACGCGCAGAACCACCCGGCCTTCTCCTATCGCCCCGAGACGGGCGAAGAGATCTATCGCTCCTTCCTCGGCGTGCCGATCCTGCGCGGCGGCGCGGTGATGGGCGTGCTCGTCATCCAGAACCGTGCCTCGCGCCTCTACAGCGACGAGGAGATCGAGTCGCTGCAGACCACCGCCATGATCATGGCGGAGATGATCGCGGCCGGCGGCCTCAAGTCGCTGGCGCGGCCCGGCGCCTCCATCGGTCTCGACCGGCCGATCCACAGCATCGGCGTCGCGCTCGCCGACGGAGTAGGCCTCGGCCATGCCGTGCTGCATGAGCCGCGCATCGCCATCACCAACCTGATCGCCGAGCACCCCGCTGCCGAGGTCAAGCGGCTCGAGGCCGCGATCGGCGAGATGCGCGCCTCGATCGACGAACTGATCGAGCGTGGCGACGTCGCCCATATCGGCGAGCATCGCGACGTGCTCGAAACCTTCCGCATGTTCGCCCATGATCAGGGCTGGCTGCGCCGGATGCGCGAGGTCGTGCTGACGGGACTGACGGCCGAGGCCGCCGTCGAGCGCGTCCAGTCCGATACGCGCGCCAAGATGCTGCGCCAGACCGACCCGTATCTGCGCGAGCGCCTGCACGATCTCGACGACCTCGCCAACCGCTTGCTGCGCACACTGGCGGGCAAGGCCAACGGCGTCGCGCGCGAGGAACTGCCCGAGAACGCCATCCTGATCGCGCGCTCGATGGGGCCGGCCGCGCTGCTGGACTACGACCGCGCCCATCTGCGCGGCCTCGTGCTGGAGGAGGGCGGCCCGACCAGCCACATCGCCATCGTCGCGCGCGCGCTCGGCATCCCCGCCGTCGGCGAGATCGGCAATGCGACGGCGCTGATCCAGTCGGGCGATGCCGTCATCGTCGACGGCCAGGCCGGCGCCGTGCAGATCCGCCCGCAGCCCGATGTCGAGAACGCCTACAAGGACAAGGCGCGGCTGCGCGCCCGCAAGCAGGAGCAATACCGCAAGCTCAAGAGCCAGCCTGCCGTCACCAAGGACGGCGTGCCGATCGTGCTCCAGATCAATGCCGGGCTCATCGTCGACATGCCGAATCTGGAAGCGACGGCGGCCTCCGGCATCGGCCTGTTCCGAACCGAACTGCAGTTCATGGTCGCAGAGACCATGCCGACGACGAGCGAGCAGCAGGCGCTCTACGCCGCCGTGCTGGACCAGGCGCAGGGCCGGCCCGTGACCTTCCGGACGCTCGATATCGGCGGCGACAAGGTGCTGCCCTATATGGAGCGTATCGAGGAGGAGAACCCGGCGCTCGGCTGGCGTGCGATCCGCATCGGCCTCGACAAGCCGCGCCTGCTGCGGGCGCAGGTTCGCGCCTTGCTGCGCGCCGGCGCTGGGCGCGACATGAAGATCATGCTGCCGATGATCGCGACCGTGGACGAATTCCAGCGCGCCCGCACGATCGTCCGGCGCGAGCAGGCGATGCTGGAGAAGCAGGGCCATGTTCCCCCGCTGAGCCTGCAGCTTGGCGTCATGGTCGAGGTGCCGTCGCTTCTGTTCGAGCTGCCGGAGATCGTACGCGAGGCGGATTTCCTGTCGATCGGCACCAACGACCTGATGCAGTTCCTGTTCGCGGCCGATCGCGAGAACAAGCGCGTCGCCGAGCGCTTCGACCCGCTCGGCGTCGGTGCGTTGCGGGCGCTGCGCAGCATCGTCGAGGCCGCGGCCGAAGCGAATTGCCCGGTCACGGTCTGTGGCGAGATGGGCGGCAAGCCGCTCGAGACCATGGCGCTGATCGGCCTGGGCTATCGCGGCTTCTCGATGTCGGCGGCCTCGATCGGCCCGGTCAAGGCGATGCTGCGTGCGCTCGACGTGGCCAAGCTCGCCGAGCGGCTCGACTGGATGCTGGCCGCCGGAGAGGGCGCCACCAGCCTGCGCCCGCAGCTTGCGGCCTTCGCCGCCGAGTTCAAGGTTCCGGTCTAGCGACGCTTTGAGCGTCGCCCGAGCCTCCCGTTTTCTGATTTCGAGTTTATCATGTCCCTTCAGCTGCCGCAGGATCGTCTCGACGCCATCGTGGCTCGCCATGCCGCCGCCGCGGCCGAGATCAACACGGCGACCGAGGCCGCGCGCACCGTCGAACTCGCCAAGGAACTCTCGGAGCTCGATCCGGTGGTCGCCGCCATCGCGACCTGGCGGCAGGCCCAGACGAGCCTCGCCGAGGCCGAGGCCCTGATCGAGGATCCGGCTACCGATGCCGATTTCCGCGAACTGGCCTTCGAGGAGCGCGACGCGGCCCGTCTCGAAATCGATGCGCGTGCCCGCGAAATTCTGATTGCGCTCCTGCCGAAGGATGCCGCTGACGAGCGCGGGGTCATCCTCGAGATCAGGGCCGGCACCGGCGGCGACGAGGCTTCGCTCTTCGCCGGCGATCTCCTGCGGATGTATCAGCGCTATGCCGCGCAGAAGGGCTGGAGTGTCGACATCCTCTCCGAGAGCGAGGGCACCGTCGGTGGCTTCAAGGAGGTGATCGCGGAGATTGCGGGCAAGGGCGTCTATGCCCGGTTGAAATACGAATCGGGCGTCCATCGCGTCCAGCGTGTCCCCGATACCGAAACCAGCGGCCGCATCCACACCTCGGCGGCGACGGTCGCCATGCTGCCGCTCGCCGGCGACGTCGATATCGTCCTCAACGACAGCGAGATCCGCATCGATACGATGCGTGCCGGCGGAGCTGGTGGCCAGCACGTCAACAAGACCGAATCGGCGGTGCGCCTGACCCACATCCCGACCGGCATCGCCGTCGTGGTCCAGGATGAGCGCTCGCAGCACAAGAACAAGGCCCGCGCCTATGATCTGCTGCGGGCGAAGCTCTATGACATCGAACGCGGCCGGATCGATGCCGAACGTTCGGCGGACAGGCGCTCCCAGGTCGGTTCCGGCGATCGTTCGGAACGGATCCGGACCTACAACTTTCCGCAGGGCCGCGTGACCGATCACCGCATCAATCTGACGCTCTACAAGCTGGATGAAATGATGCAGGGGCTCGTTCTGGACGATATCATCGATGCCCTGACCGCGGAGCATCAGGCCAGGTTGCTCGCGACGGAGGGCATCGCTTGAGCGATGATCGGCGAAGGGATCGGCGAAGGGATCGGCAAGAGGATCGGAAGGGGTCGATGAAACCTCTTGCCTTGTCCCGCGTTTCATCCCCATCGATAACGCAACAGGGGGCCCCCTCCGATGATCAAGCTGTTCTCAAGTATCGCCATGGCCGGACTGATGACGGTGGCCATCAGCGGCGCCTCTCAGGCCCAGGAGCAGACTATGCGCCGGGTCACTTCGGGCCAGCCGGCCAATCTCCAGGGTGCGATGACCCAGGCGCAGGCGCGCAAGGTCTGCCAGCAGGAGATGGCCGGAACTCGCGAGAGCAAGTCGGCTCTGCGCACCAAGATGACGAACTGCGTCAACGGGAAGATGCAGGGCAACTGACGCATCTCTCCGTTGCGGACGCACGCCGCAGCCTTGCGGCGAGACTGCGCGAGGGCGGCTGCGAAAGCGCCGCCCTTGACGCGCGTCTTCTGATGGAAGGTGTCGTCGGCGAACGCGATCCCGATCCCTTCGCAAAGCTCGACGCCGCAGCGGAATCCCGCCTCGAGGCTATCGCCTCCCGTCGCCTTGCGGGCGAACCGGTCTGGCGCATCCTGGGCGAGAGGGAGTTCTGGGGCCTGCCGTTCAAATTGTCCGCAGCGACGCTGGAGCCGCGCCCCGACAGCGAGGCCCTGGTCGATGCTGTGCTCGATCACCTCGCCACGCGCCGCAAGGCCCCCTTGGAGGTGCTCGATCTCGGAACCGGGACGGGCTGCCTGCTGATCGCCGTGCTCAGTGAATTTCCGATGGCGACTGGTCTCGGCATCGATCTCTCGCCCGAGGCCTGCGCGACGGCGCGCGGAAATGCGCAGACGAATGGCGTAGCCGAGCGCTGCCTGTTCCAGCAGGGCTCGTGGACGGCGGGGCTGAACCGGCGCTTCGACCTGATCCTGTCCAATCCGCCCTATATCCGGACCGGCGACATCGCCGCGCTCGACGTTTCCGTTCGCGATCACGATCCAAGGCTCGCGCTCGATGGCGGCGAAGATGGGCTCGGGCCCTATCGCGCCTTCGCAAGCACGTTGCAGGATGTGCTGGCGCCCGATGGGGTCGTCGTTTTCGAGATCGGCGCGGGACAGGAGGCGGATGTCATCGCGATCATGCGAGCCGGCGGTTTCGTCTGGCGCGGCTCCCGGCGTGATCTCGGCGGACATCCGCGTGCCCTGATCTTCACGATGAACTGACAGTCACCGCCGTTCATGCGATTTTGCTTGGAACAGCGCCCAAAAGCCGCTATGCATCATTCTAGCCGAAGCTGGTGTCGTCAGCGCGGAGCCGCGGGTAATGCCCTCGGGGACCGAGCGTTCCATCCGGACATGTCCGTGGATCGACGAAACTGACAAGCCAGGTTGGATACCGAAGGCGTCGAGGCGCCAGTCGGCTCATGGGACTGAAGGTCCCTTTTTGGAAAGAGCGCGTGAAGACCAGGAACGGCGTAACGCCACTTCAGGTCACTCTTACCCGGTGCAGCGCCGCAACCCGCTGTGCACCGGAACGCGCATGATGACCCCACGGTTGCCTTGAGCATAGAAGCGCGAGATTCACGCGAATGAGACCAGGTCAGAACCGGCGCATGCGCGGCCGTAACAACAATAACAACAATAACAACAGTGGTAACCGGAAGGCGCCGAATCCGCTGCAGCGGAGCTATGAGTCGAACGGTCCGGACGTGAAGGTCCGCGGTACCGCTCAGCACGTTGCGGAAAAATACCTGCAGCTGGCGCGCGACGCTCAATCGTCGGGCGATCCGGTCGGTGCTGAGAACTACTTCCAGCACGCCGAGCACTATTATCGGATCCTCCTCGCCGCTCAGGAGCAGATGGCCCAGCAGTTCGGCCACAGTTTCCCGCCGAATCGCGCCTTCAACGAGGATGCCGATGAGGGTGAAGAAGAGGGCGACGACGACGGCCAGGCCTTCCCGCAGGGCAGCCCGCAGCCAGAGATGCGCAATGCCCAGTCCGGCGGCATCAACGGCAATGCCTACAATGGCCAGCGTCAGGAAGGTGATGGTGGTGACGGCCAGCGCTTCGACCGTCAGCCGCGCAACAACGATCGTCCGAACAACGACCGCAACAACAACCGTCGCTTCGACCGCAACGACCGTCCGGATCGTGGCGAGCGTCGTTTCGATCGGCCTGAAGTCGGACAGAACCCCCAGGGCGGCTACACCCCGCGCCCCGATGCGCCGCGATCCGACATCCCCGTTCCGGGCGAGCAGCCGGAGCTGGCGCCGCAGCCGGTGCAGGGCGAGCGTCGCTTCGATCGTCCCGAGCGCGGCCCGCGCCCGGAGCGCCGTCCGCGCCGCGAGCGCGAGGCCGATCTCGATGCCGACAATGCGGGCGATGTCGCCGCGGCTTTGCCGTCCTTCCTGACGACGCCGGTGCGCGTGCCCGTCGCCGAGCCGGCGCCGGTCGCCGTCGAGGCGGTTCCGCAGGAGGCCGTGGAGGCTGTTCCGGCTGAGGGCGCGCCGAAGCGCCCGCGCCGCCGCCGTTCGCCGCGCGAGGTGATGGACGCGCTCGGCTCCGAGACGGACGGCACGCCCGAGTGATATCGGCCATGCCACTCGCGAGATGAGGTAAGGGGCCCGCGAGGGCCCCTTTTTCGTTGCTCAGGCGATGCCGAGCGCGGCCGGGGCCGGCGCCGGGGCGATCTCAAACCGTTCGCCCTCGGCCAGCAGGCCGCCGGCGAGGACCTTGCAGTAGATGCCGCAATCGACATGTCCGAAGGCGGTCATCAGCGCCTTTGGCAATTGCAGGTCTCGGGCGCCGGTCTGCGGGTCGACATTGGTCGCCGCGCAGCGCTCGATCCGCTTGATGACCTCCAGCCTCGCGCCGGATGTCGTGGTCAGTTCGCGACCGGCCAAGTCCAACTCGGCCCAGGGCTCCAGCCCCTCCACCATGATGTTGCCCCGGAAGCGCAGCGGGTCGATCGGCGCCCCGACCCGCTTCTCCAGGTCGGCGACGCTGGCGAGATTGATGATCGAGACGAAGCCCGAGCGGGAATCGGTGAAGCGGTAGCCGGACGGCGCCTGGAGCAGCCGCGGCTTTCCGCGCAACGCCTCCGGCATGAAGGCCTCGAAGAAGGCGGTGATGCTGTCCTGACCCTCCTGCATCGTCGTGTTGGCGCGCAGCATCTCCTGGCCGTCATGGCTGATGACGAGGTCGCCGCTGGCGTCGTCGTAGCGGGTGCGCAGCGTTGCCAGCACCGCGTTGCGCATCAGCATCAGGTATTTGATCTTGGGCTGGTGGACCGGTTCGGCGGGATCGAAGCCGGAGGGGCCGTTCTCGATCGCGAACAGCCGGTCACCCGGGAAATAGGCGCCCTCGTCGAGATTGGCGGAGGTCAGGCGTTCCGGCGAGAGGCCCTTGACGGGGTAGCGGTAAAGCGAGGCGATGCGCATGAAGACGGCCCAGGGTCGAAAGGAGGCGGCAGGATAGCGCGAGGATAGCGCCGGAATCGATGAAATCCTCGCACGGTTGCGATCAACTGCGGGAAATGCGCGTCCGGATCGCCTCTTCCTCGATTTCGGGCAGTTCGGCGACCGAGCGCTGGCAGCCCCAGCCGGCGAGTACCGCGTCGGTGTCCTCCACCACGAAGAAGCGTGCGGCCTCGCGGTCATAGCCATCGGCCAGCAGATGCTCGTAGTCGGTGTGGACATGCCTGACATGGCTGCCGAGTGCGAGCCAGAGCGCGGTCGCCGGTGGCAGGTCCTTCATATGGCGGCGCTCGGCCAGCGCGACCACGGCCTGGGCGTCGGCGAGCGGAATCCCCGGCGCCAGCGCCCGGAGCGCCTTGCGGATCGACTGCTGTCGCTGCGTTCCTGCCATGGCCCATGGTGCGCCCGGGATTTGATGCAGGTCAATTGCGTTCCCGCCCTCTTCCGTTGCGCGGATGCCACACCTATCTCTGTTGGCGAGGGGCGGCCCAAGCGGGAGCTCCATCCTGACGAAAGGCAACCGGATCACGCTGCTACGGGGCGTGCCGGTGGGCGGAGTGACGAGATGAACATCGAAAAATACACCGACAGGGCCAAGGGGTTCCTTCAGGTGGCGCAGACGATCGCCTTGCGCGAAGGCAACCAGCAGTTCACGCCGGAGCATCTGCTCAAGGCGCTGCTCGACGATAATGAGGGCATGGCTGCCGGGCTGATCGACCGCTCGGGCGGCAATTTCAAACTCGCGCTGCAGCTCACCGACGCGGCGCTCGCCAAGCTGCCCAAGGTCAGCGGAGCCTCGGGAGGCCTCAGCCTGACGCCGGGCCTCGCCCGCGTCTTCGATACGGCCGAGAAGGCCGCCGAGAAGGCCGGCGACAGCTTCGTCACGGTTGAGCGGTTGCTGCTCGCGCTCGCGATCGAGAAGGACAGCGAGGCCGGCAAGGCGCTCGCGCGTGCAGGCGTCACGCCGCAGAACCTCAACGCTGCCGTCGAGGC
>DATDBB010000258.1:0-4673 GCA_036525085.1 Allobosea sp. | reverse complement strand
CGAGCGCGGCGACGATCCCGACAAGCTGATCTTCATCTATCGCGACGTGCTGAACGCCGCGCTCAAGGCCAAGCCCGCCGACATGGCGATCACCACCCACACCTGCCGCGGCAACTTCAAGTCGACCTTCATCGCCTCGGGTGGTTACGAGCCGGTCGCCGACATGGTGTTCAACCAGATCGATGTCGACGGCTATTTCATGGAATGGGACGACGATCGCTCCGGCGGCTTCGAGCCTCTGCGCTTCCTGCCGAAGGGCGACAAGCAGGTCGTGCTCGGCCTCGTCACCTCTAAATTCGGCACGGTCGAGAGCAAGGACAACCTCAAGCGCCGCATCGAGGAAGCCGCGAAATTCGCTCCCCTCGAGCAGCTCTGCCTGTCGCCGCAATGCGGCTTCGCCTCGACCGAGGAGGGCAACGTCCTGGCCGAGGAGGAGCAATGGGCGAAGCTCTCGCGCATCCTCGAGGTCGCGAAGGAGGTCTGGGGATGAGCAGCGAACCGATCCACGACATCGCCCATCTCGCCCATGTCGAATTGCTGACCGACAAGCCGCAGGAGAGCCTCGACTTCTTCGTGAACGTCTATGGCCTGACCGAGAGCGGGCGCGAGGGCGACAGCGTCTATCTGCGGGCCTGGGACGACTACGAGTTCCACACGCTCAAGCTCACCACCGCCGACACCACCGGCATCGGCCATGTCGCCTATCGCGCCACGAGCGAGCAGGCCCTGCTGCGCCGCGTCGCCGCGATCGAGGCGCTGGGCGCCGGCATCGGCTGGGTCGAGGGCGATCTCGGCCATGGCCGGGCGTATCGCTTCCGCGACCCGGACGACCATGTCTTCGAGATCTATTTCGACACCAACAAATATGTCGCCCCGCCGCATGAGAAGCCGGCGCTGAAGAACCAGCCGCAGCGCAATCATTCCCGCGGCTGCGCCGTGCGCCGGCTCGACCATCTCAACCTGCTGGCGCGCGATGTCGGCGTCATCCGCGATTTCCTGCCGAAGGCGCTGGGCAGCCGGGTGACGGAGCAGATCGTGCTCGATTCAGGCGAGGTCGGCGGCTGCTGGTTCACCGTCAACAACAAGAGCTACGACATCGCCTATACGCGCGATTACACCGGCAACACCGGCCGCTTCCACCATGTCACCTATGCGGTCGACCAGCGCGAGCATGTGCTGGAAGCCGCCGACATCTTCCTCGAGAACGGCGTCCATATCGAGACCGGCCCGCACAAGCACGCGGTGCAGCAGACCTTCTTCCTCTATGTCTACGAGCCGGCCGGAAACCGCGTCGAGATCGCCAATGCGGGTGCGCGGCTGATCCTCGATCCCGACTGGGAGACGGTGACCTGGACGGAGGCCGAGCGGAAGAAGGGGCAGGCCTGGGGCCTGAAGACGATCGAGAGCTTCCACACGCATGGAACGCCGCCGGTCGCTGCGAAGCAGGCCTAACCGTGGATCATGGGGCTGCGTGGACGCTCACAGCAGCGCGCGCAGCTCTTCCTTCTTGACCTTGCCGGTCGCGGTCATCGGCAGGGCTGATACGATCCGGATTTCCGGGACTTTGTAAGCTGCCATGCGCTCGCGGCACCAGGCGGTGAGCGCAGCCGCGTCCAGCCTTTCCGCCCCAGGTTCTGCGGCATCCTCGGCCAGCGCGATGAAGGCGACGGGAACCTGTCCGCGCTCGCTGTCCTCGCGACCGATGACGCCCGATCCCGCAATACCGGGATGCTGGCCGAGCATCGCCTCGATCTCGGCCGGGAAGACGCTCATCCCCTTGACCTTCAGCATCTCCTTGCGGCGGCCGAGGAAGTGCAGATAGCCTTGCTCGTCGATGACGCCGATGTCGCCGGTATGCAGGAAACCGTTCCGGATCGCCTCCGCCGTCGCCTCCGGCTTGTTCCAGTAACCCTTGAACAGCGAGGGCGTCCGCACGCAGATTTCGCCGGTTTCGCCGAGCGGCATCAGGCTGCCGCTGTCGAAATCGCAGATCTTGAAATCGGTCCCCGGCACCGGCAGCCCGACGAAGACCGGCTGCGACAGCAGGTCGAAATCTTGCCCCTGCATTCCGATGGTGAAGGTGTCCATCGTGTGGGTTTCGGTCATGCCCCAGGCGGCCTCGATCATGTCGGAGCCGGTCAGGACCCGCCAGCGCGCCCGGAAATCCGGGTTCAGCTTCTTCACGAAGGACGACACCCGCACCTTCCGCAGCGAGGTCAAGTCGAAGCTGGCAGCCTGCGGATGCTCCAGCACCTCGACAGTGTTGTCGACGAGCAGATAGGCGAAGCTCGCCTTGTAGCGCTCGACAGCGGTCATGAAGCCCACCGCATCCCAGCGCGCCATCAGCAGCACGGTCGCGCCGGCGACCAGCGGAAAGAGCAGCCCAGTATCCTCGCCGGCGATCCAGAAGATCGGCACGAAATTGACGACGACATCGTCGGGCGACAGGGCGAAGCTCCCAGCCAGGCTGGTGCCTGCGGTGTAGAGCATGTCGCGCTGGGTGTGGATGCAGCCCTTCGGCATGCCGGTGGTTCCGCCAGTATAGTTCAGCGCGGCCACCGCATCGAGATCGGGTTGGACGACCGGCGGAGCCGCGGTCACCTGCGCCAGCGCCGGCAGCAGGTCGATCGCGTCGTCGCAGGCGATCTTCGGCTGGAGCAAGGCCGGCGGCACCGGCATGCTGGGCACGTCCGGCAGCATCTCGGCGAAGCTCGTCACGAAGACGGTCTCGACCGGCGTCTCAGCGCGGACATGGCGCAGCAGCGGCATCAGGCTGTCCAAGCAGACAATGACCCGGGCGCCGGTGTCGTTCAGTTCATAGGCGAGTTCGGCCTCGCGGAAGAGCGGGTTCACCGGCACGTGCACGGCGCCGAGCTTGAGGATGGCGAAGAAGGTCAGCATGAATTGCGGGCTGTTGGGCAGGAACACGGCGACGCGATCGCCGGGCCTGACGCCATGCTCGTGCAGCAGTGCCGTGAAGCGTTCGCTCAGATCGTCCAGCTCGGCATAGCTGACCTCGCGCCCGTAGAAGATGCAGGCGGGCTTGGCGGGCTGGCGCCGGGCCCATTCGCGCAGATGGCCGCTGATCGCGATCTCGCCGAGCGGATAGTGCGGCTGGCGGGCAACGCCCAACGGCCAGGCCGCGCTCTGCAACTCGCGCAGGCGGGCGAAATAGGTCGCTTCATCCATCGTCATCGTCGGCATCGGCCCGCTGCTGCACGCTGCCGCGGCGATTGCGGCCCCGGCGGCAGGCAGCCTATCGGGTGCATGACCTGACGCAAGGTCGTGAGCGAACCCCTTCGCATCGGGCTTCCGTTGACCAGCGGGCGCATGCGACAAAAAAAGCCTCCGGGGCGGGCCCCGGAGGCTTCCTGCTCAGTCCCGCCTGTCTCAGACGAGCGGCACCTTGTTGGGATCGGCCCTCTCGTCGAAGCGCGTCCAGCCTTCCCGGCGATACGCGGCGGTGCGCGTGTCGCGATCGATCGGCGTCGCGCCGTCCATGATCGCCTCGGCAGTGGCGACGTGGGCATCGGGCGCCTTCACGGAAACGACGGTGCCGCCGCGGCGGACGGTTTCGGCATGATAATGCGCTTCGTCCTCGTCGACTCCGGCGCTGGTGAACGAACCCACGAGACCGCCCGCGGCAGCGCCGGCGACGGCGCCAGCGGCCGTCGAGGCGAGCCAGCCGGCCGCGACGACCGGACCGATGCCCGGGATCGCCAGCATGCCGAGACCTGCGAGCAGGCCGGCCGCACCGCCGACGCCGGCGCCGATACCGGCGCCCTCGGCGGCATTGCTATCCTTGGCGCGCTCGTCGCGGCCGACGACGCTGATATCGGATGACGAGATGCCGGCGGCTTCCAGATTCTCTACGACAGCAGCCGCGGTCTCGTAGGTGTCATAGGAACGGGTGATGGTGCGGGTCATGTGGACCTCCAGAATGCGGACAGACAGAAGAAGAGGGGGTCAGTTGCGGACGATGTTGCCGCGGTAATCGACGGAGACATTGACCTTAGCGCCGGCATTCATGGCCGAGCCCTTCCAGACGCCGTTCTCGTCCTTCTTCAGGCCCGTGACGCTGGAATAGCCATTGGCTTCGAGCCGGCTCTTGGCCTGGCCCTCGGTGAAGCTGTTGGCGCCGGGCAGGGGCGCATTCTTGTCGGCATCCGCTTTCGGTGCCGGCATCGGCGAGGTCGTGGCGGTCTGGGCCAGAGCGCCGAAAGACGTCACTGAGGCGATCATCGTGGCGAGAAGCAGCTTTTTCATGTGTCGGTCTCCAAAGACTGGCGGCGATGGCCGCTGTTGCCCATGGAAACGGCACCTGGCGCAGATCGGTTCCGGAAATAAAAGGCGATGGAAGCAGGGAACTTCCGACGGAGATTTCCATTTCGCCTGCGTCACGAACGCCGCTTCCGAGTATCCCGCTGCGTCGTTATGCTGAGGCCATGACACAGGCTCACCACAGCCAGCCCGAGGACAGCCCTGAAGCCGTTACATCGGCGCCGTCACGCTTGGGCATCGCGCTTCTGGCGGGCGGGGCGCTGACGCTCGTGCTGGCGGGCCTGCTGCTCTGGTGGCGCGAGGGCGATCGCCTTTTCACCGACGGCCTCATCGCCGCCATCGTCGCCTGCTTCTGAAGCCGCCAGCCGTTCCGGGGCGTTCCGGACCGCAAC
>DATDBB010000257.1:0-2493 GCA_036525085.1 Allobosea sp. | reverse complement strand
TGCGCCACGCGCAGCTTCGTCGCCGCCTTCGAAAAGGAGCCCTGCTCGACAATGGCCGCAAAATAGCGGAGCTGGCGTAGATCCATCGCCGTTTTCGTCTCGCAATGTCCATGCGGGATGCCGCCCGCCTCAATAGCCGCGCGGCACGACCCTGACTAGGGCGCCCTGTCCATGCCCTAGCGGCAGCTTTGCGTTATGGCCGCTAGAGCGAACCGATATTGGTCCGGACATCAGTGCCGGTGCATCGTCCCGCGCGGGCGGATCGCAGCCCGGTCGGGCTCCCCGCACGACAACCGACAACATGCCGGCGGCCAACGCCGGAACCCCACAGCACATAGGAGGAAATGCCATGTCGAACGACCAGTTCCGTCTGCCGTCCGCCAGCCGCCGCGGGTTCCTGGGCTCGGCGGCCGCACTTGCCGCCGGTGCCGCCTTCCCGCTCGGCGCACCGGCGCTGGCGAAGGCGCCGATGTTGAAGACCCAGCCGGCCTATTTCTACCGCTTCATGCTAGGCACCGCCGAGGTCACGGTGGTCTCCGACGGGCCGCTGCCGCTGGGCGACCCGGGTTCCAGCTTCCTCGGCGTGCCCAAGGAGAAGGTCTACGGCATGCTCGAGACCAGCTTCCTGCCCAAGGACAACGTCGTCCTCGAACAGAACATCCCGATCGTGAATTTCGGCGACCGTCTCGTCATGTTCGACACCGGCATGGGCTTCTCGAAAGCCTTCGGCCCGACCACCGGCCGCCTGCTGAAGAGCCTGGAGGAGGCCGGCATCAAGCCCGGCGACATCGACGACATCGTCTGCAGCCACGCCCATATCGATCATATCGGCGGCATCTGCACGGCCGATGGCAAGGCGCTCTTCCCGAATGCCCGCATCCATATCAGCCAGGTCGATTTCGATTTCTGGACGGATGAAGGCAAGATCGGCTCGCCGCTCAAGGCCTTCATCGAGCATGCGCGGGCCAATCTGCTGCCGGTGCGCGACCGCATCGTCTTCTTCAAGGACCAGCAGGAATTCCTGCCCGGCGTGCAGGCGATCGCGGCCCCCGGCCACACCGTCGGCCACCACATCTTCAAGGTCGCTTCGGGGGGCAAATCCTTCGCCTTCCTTGGCGACCTGACGCACCACGCCGTGCTGCTGACGGAGAATCCACGTCTCGAATTCGCCTATGACAGCGATCCCAAGCAGGCGGTGCAGTCGCGCGTCAAACTGCTGACCATGCTGGCGGATGAGAAGATGCCGGTGATGTCCTACCACTTCGCCTGGCCGGGCTTCGGCAACCTTGCCAAGGCCGGCGACGGCTTCCGCTACTTCCCGGCGCCGATGCAGATGCTGCCGGGCTGACGACAAGACGCACACCAGCAAGGGAGCGTTCCGGCAATCCCGGCACGCTCCCCTTTCGCGTCAGACAGCCGGATAGGCGACGCCGGACAGGTAATCCTCGAAAGCGGGCTCGGAACCCGTTTCCTCCATCTCGATCTCGGCTTCGAGCAGGCGTTGGAAGGCGATCTCGGCCGCGCTCATCTCCATGGTCGGGCTGCTGACGAGATAGAGATCGGCACCAAGATCGGCGCCCGCGCCCGACAGGTTCCAGAGCGTGCCGGCGTCCAGCGCTTCCTGCACCGAGGCGAGTGGCAGGATTCCGATGCCGAGGCCGGCGGCGATCATCCGCGCGACCTCTTCCAGATTGGGGCTCGACCCGACCGTGCGGTTGCCGAGGCCGGCCCCCTCGCGCAGCGCAACCATCGGCTCCAGCGCCCCGTCCTGTCCGCAGGCGAGCGCGACGAAGGGCTCCTCCGCCAGATCGTGCAGCGGCACGTCACGGCTGCCATGCAGGGGATGGTCGCGCCCGCACAGGATGCCGAACTCCTCGCGCAGCAGGCGTCGGCAGGCGAGGCCGGCGAGCGGATTCGGCAGCAGGCAGATCCCGAAGGGACTGAGCTTCTGCGAGACCGAGCGCACGATATCATGGCTGTTGGCGACGTCGATGCGGACGGTGACGGAGGGGTGCTTGCGGTTGAGCCGGGCGAGCGCCCGGTCGAATGCCGGCAGGACGACATGGGTGACGACCTGGATGCGCACCAGCCCGGTCAGCTCGTCATGCTCCTCGGAGAGCTTGTCGCCGATCCGCGCGACGCTGCGATAGATGTCGACGCATTCCTTGTAGAGCAGCTCGCCGCGCTTGGTCAGGACGAAGCGGCGGCTGTCGCGCTGCACGAGCTGTCCGCCCAGCGTTTCCTCCAGCCGCTGAAGCGCCGCGCTGACCGAGGGCTGGCGCACCAAAAGACGATCGGCTGCGCGCGTGATGCTGCGCTCCTCGACGATCACCAGGAACGTGTGCAGGAGGTTCCAGTTCAGGTGATGCAGTTTCGGGCGCTTCGCCGTCACGGACCCTCTCCCCGGCTGCGCGCCGGTCTCCTCTCGCGAAGCTCCCTTGTCGCCCCCGCGGAACGGAATCGCAAGCCAGCCCCCGCCGCGCCGCGATCCGA
>DATDBB010000256.1:0-5369 GCA_036525085.1 Allobosea sp. | reverse complement strand
GGGACAAGGCGACCTCGAACATCTGCACCAATTCCGGCCTTTGCGTGCTCGCCTTCACCATCCACATGACGCTGCTCGGACAGGCCGGCTTCACCCGCCTCGCCGAGGTCAACCACGCCAATGCGGTCAAGCTCGCCGATGCGCTGTCCCGCGTGACCGGCGTCACGGTGCTGAACGAGAGCTTCTTCAACGAGTTCACCGTGAAGCTGAAGAAGCCGGCGGCCGAGGTCGTCGAGGTTCTGGCCGCCAAGGGCATCCTCGCCGGCGTGCCGGTCTCGCGGCTCCTGCCGCATGCCGGCCTCGACGACCTGCTGATCGTCGCCAATACCGAAGTCAACACGGATGAAGATCGGGCGGCCCTCGTGGCGGCGCTCGTGGAGGTGCTGTGATGCTGAACCGTCAGGGACGTCCCACCCAGGCCGGCGCTTCTGCCCATGAGCAGCACGCCACCTTTACCGGCAACAAGGCGCTCCAGCAGATCGAGCCGCTGATCTTCGAGATCGGCCATCACGAGACGACGGGCGTCGACATCGATGCGCCCGCGCCCTTCAAGTCCCGCCTGGGCAGCCACGCCCGCCAGGGCGAGATCGGTCTGCCCGGCCTCTCCGAGCCCGAGGCGATGCGCCATTATGTGCGCCTCAGCCAGAAGAACTACGGCATCGACACCGGGCTCTTCCCGCTTGGCTCCTGCACGATGAAGCACAATGCCCGTCTCAACGAGAAGACGGCCCGCATGCCCGGCTTTTCCGACGTACATCCGCTGCAGCCGCTCTCGACCGTGCCTGGCGCGCTTGAGGTCATGCTCGAACTGTCGCGCTATCTGATGACGCTGACCGGCATGCCGGCGGTGGCGCTGAGCCCTAAGGCCGGCGCCCATGGCGAAGCCTGCGGCATGATGGCGATCAAGGCCGCGATCGAGGCGAAGGGCGAGGGCGCGACCCGCAATGTCGTGCTGGTTCCCGAATCGGCCCATGGCACCAACCCGGCGACGGCCGCGCTGATCGGCTTCTCGGTGCGCTCGGTTCCCGCCCGCGAGGACGGCACGGTCGCGGTCGAGGACGTCAAGGCTCTGCTCGGGCCCGACATCGCCGCGATCATGCTGACCAATCCGAACACCTGCGGCATCTTCGAACCGCAGATCGTCGAGATCGCCGCGGCCCTGCACGAGGCTGGGGCGTATTTCTACTGCGACGGTGCGAACTTCAACGCGATCGTCGGCAAGGCGAGGCCGGGCGATCTCGGCGTCGACGCCATGCACATCAACCTGCACAAGACCTTCTCGACGCCGCATGGCGGCGGCGGGCCGGGCGCCGGTCCCGTCGTGCTGTCGGAGAGGCTGGCGCCTTACGCGCCCGTGCCGTTCGTCCATGTCGAGAACGACAAGCCGCATCTGATCGAGACGCGCGAGGAGGCGCCCGAGGGCAATGCCCCCTTCGGCCGCATGACCGCCTTCCACGGCCAGATGGGCATGTATGTCCGCGCGCTCACCTATATGCTCAGCCATGGCTCCGACGGCATGAAGCAGGCTTCGGAGGACGCGGTCCTCAACGCCAACTATATCCGCGCCGGCCTGTCGGACCTGATGTCGCTGCCGTTCCCCGACCATCCCTCGATGCATGAGGCGCTGTTCGACGACGAATGGCTCAAGGGAACCGACGTCTCGACGCTCGATTTCGCCAAGGCGATGATCGACGAGGGCTATCACCCGATGACGGTGTATTTTCCGCTCGTCGTCCACGGCGCGATGCTGATCGAGCCGACGGAGTCGGAATCGAAAGCCTCGCTCGACCTCTTCATCGCGACGCTGCGTGATCTCGCCATGGCGGCCAAGGGCAACGACAAGGAGCGCTTCACCAGCGCGCCGCATCACGCCCCGATCCGGCGCCTCGACGAGACCCGCGCCGCCCGTCAGCCGGTGCTGAAATGGGTCAAGCCGGCGCCGGTGGCGGAGGCCGCGGAGTAGGGCGGTTACAGCAGTCGCTGGCCTCCGGCGTCATCCCGGACAAGCGGCGAAAGCCGCGCAGATCCGGGATCCATGCCTGAACCTTCATCTGAATCGTTCCGGCATGGATCCCGGGCCTCCCTTTGGTCGCCCGGGATGACGGCGTCGTTGCGTGGGCCGGAGAGAACACGTCGACCAGCTCCGCGAAACATTCCGATACGTAAATCTCCGCGCCGCCTTAAGGCTTCCTTGACCATGTGCGAGGGATGCTTCCGTCATGCGTCGTTGACGCAGTGTGGGATTCGTCCATGGCCGTGCGTTTCGTCAAAGCCTCCGTCGCCGCCCTTGCTCTGCTGCTGGGGGCTGCGGGCGCGCGCGCCAATGAGCCGAGCTATGGCCCCAACACCTATGACCGCACCCTCGAGGCGCTGATCGCCCATGAGGACATCGCCGGTCGCGGCGGCTGGCCCAAGGTGCCCGGCAGCGTCACCGCATTGAAGCCGGACGCCCAGGGCCCCGATGTCGCGGCGCTGAAGCAGCGCCTTATGCTGAGCGGCGACCTGCCCCCCGAAGCCCTGCCGGGTGACGTCTACGATGCTGATGTCGTCGCGGCGGTGAAGCGCTTCCAGATCCGTCACGGCCTCTCCGATCTGGGGACGGTCGGCCGCCTGACCCTGAAGGCGATGAACACGCCGGTCGAGATCCGCCTGAACCAGCTCACCGCGACGCTGGAGCGGCTCAAGGGCAACGGCTTCAACTTCGCCAGCCGCTATGTCGTGGTCAATATTCCCGGCGCCAGTGTCGAGGCGGTCGAGAACGGCACGGTCCAGCGCCGCCACCTCGCCATCGTCGGTCGGCCCGACCGGCCTTCGCCGGTGCTGCAGGCCAACATCACCTCGGTCAATCTCAACCCGACCTGGACGGTGCCGACCTCGATCGTCAAGGCCGACATCATCGCCCATATGCGCAAGGACCCAGGCTTCCTCGCCAAGTCGCACATGAAGCTGCTCGGCGCCGAGAACCGCGAGATCGATCCCGCGACCGTCAACTGGGCCACCCTGACCTCGCCCTATTTCACCGTCCGCCAGGATCCGGGCCCCGATAATTCGCTCGGCCAGATGAAGATCGACATGCCCAATAGCGAGGCGGTCTACCTCCACGACACGCCGAAGAAGTCGCTCTTCCGCAACGATATCCGCTTCAACTCCTCGGGCTGCGCCCGTGTCGAGGGTGTGCGCGATCTCGGAGCCTGGCTGCTCGAGGGCACGGAATGGACGCTGCCGGCGATCGAGGCCGAGATCGCCAAGGGCGAGCGCAAGAACATCCCGCTGAAGAAGGCCGTTCCGGTCGCCTGGGTCTATCTCACCGGCTGGCAGGGGGCCGACGGCCTCGTCCAGTTCCGCGAGGACATCTACGGCCTCGACACGCCCCAGGGCATCGTCACCTCGACGATCCAGCGCCGCAAGCCGAAGCCGGCCGTGCCGGTGGACGCCAGGCCGATGGCGACGGGCGAGCCGAAGCCGGCCCAGCGGGCCCCGGCGAAGACTGCCGCGAACTGATAAGCACAAGGCGATCGGCGGGTATCGCTGGCGGAGCAATTCCGTCCTTCAGCCTTTCCGCGCCGTCGTCCCGGGCAAAAACCAGGCTCATGCCCCCTGAAGGGCCTGCACCCGCCGTTCGGTGGATCTCTGCGCGGAACCAGGCGGTCATCCCGGGCCTGGCCCGGGATCCATCGTAGAGTTCCGGAGCCCTCCGATGGATTCCGGATCTGCGCCGCTGACGCGGCTTGTCCGGAATGACGGCGCGTTTCGATGACAATGGTAGCGCACTCCGGGAGGCCCCCCCGAGTAGGCTAGTCGTTGCACCAAAAAGCGCTTCATCAAAGAAAAACGCCGCAGCCAGAAAGCCGCGGCGTTGATCGATTGATACTCAGGAGCAAAGGCGCCGAGCGCCCAGCGCCTCAGTTCAGCTTCGCCTTGACCTCGCTCAAGCCCGCGGCGAACAGCGCGTCGCCGGCCTTGCCGCCGACCTGGGCGCGGATGATCACCTCGGCGGCGCGCGTTGCAGCCTCCGCGGCGGCAGCGCGAACCTCGGCCTCGGCCTGGCTCTCGGCGAGCGCGATCTTGTCTTCCGCCGATTGGGTCCGGCGGGCGACGAAATCGTTCAGCTTGGCTTCGGCCTCGGCGGCGAGGCGCTTGGCCTCTTCATTGGCCGAGGCAATGATGCCGGCAGCCTCGGTTTCGGCCGCCTTGCGCTTGGCCTCATACTCAGCGAGCAGCTTCTCGGCATCGACGCGCAGGCGGCGCGCTTCGGCAAGCTCCTTCGCGACTTTCTCGCCGCGCGAATCGAGCGCGGCGACGATGGCCTTCGGCACGCCGAAATAGGCGAGGATGCCGATGAAGATGAAGAAGGCGACGCCGACCCAGAAAGTATCCATCTGTCTTCTCCTCAGCCGCGCGCCAGAACCTGGTCGACCGCCTCGGACGCCTCGCTGGCGCTCGGAGCCTTGCCGGTCAGTTTCTCGACGATCGCGATCGCGACCTCGCTGCCCAGCCCGCGCACATTGCTCATGGCGCCGGTCTTGGTGGCGGCGATGGTGGCCTCGGCCTTGGCGAGCTTCGCCGAAAGCTCGGCCTCGACGGCATGACGGCGCTCGTCCGACGCCTTGGCGCCGGCGTCGCGCGACGCCTGGGCGATGGCCTGCGCATTCTTGCGGGCCTCGGTCAGGGCCATCTCATAGGCCTTGGCGGTCTCTTCCGCCTTGGCTTGCATCTGGGAGGCATTGTCGAGATCGCGCGAGATCGTGCTGGCGCGCTCTTCGAGGATCGCGCCGACGCGCGGCAGGGCGATCTTCGACATCAGCCAGTAGAGCGCGCCGAAGGTGACGGCGAGCCAGAAGAGCTGGCCCGAGAAGGTCGAGGCGTCGAAGGGAGGGAAGGCGGCCTTTTCGCCGCTCAGGGGCGACGTCGCGGCTGCGGCCGTTCCAGCCAGCAGCGTGGCGGGCAGAGCCGAAGCAACGAGGCCGGCCCATCCGTGCCTGACGAACCGTGAAGATCGAACCGGCATGGGCTGCCTTTCAGCGGAAGGAAATGAAATGCCGCGCCCGAACCCGAGATCGGGTGGCCGGGCGCGACGGGAAGCAGGTAATCGAAGCGCGTCAGACCACGAAGAGCAGGACGAGCGCCACGACGAAGGCGAAGATGCCCAGGCCTTCGGCGAGCGCCGCGCCGATGAAGGCGCGCGGGAACTGGCCGTCGGCCGCCGAGGGGTTGCGCAGCGCGCCCGCGAGGAAGTTGCCGAAGATGGTGCCGACGCCGATGGCGGCGAGGCCCATGCCGAGCGAGGCGAGGCCAGCGCCGATGTACTTGGCTGCAACGGGATCCATGGTCTTTCTCCAGTGTGAAAAGCTAGAAGGCGGGGTTGGAAG
>DATDBB010000255.1:0-24893 GCA_036525085.1 Allobosea sp. | reverse complement strand
TGAAGGCGCCGGTCGCGGGCATCGCGATGGGCCTGATCCTGGAAGGCGAGCGCTTCGCGGTCCTCTCCGACATCCTGGGTGACGAGGACCATCTCGGCGACATGGACTTCAAGGTCGCCGGTACCGCCGAGGGCATCACCTCGCTGCAGATGGACATCAAGATCGCCGGCATCACCGAGGAGATCATGAAGGTCGCCCTCGACCAGGCCAAGGGCGGCCGCGATCACATCCTCGGCGAGATGAGCAAGGCGCTGTCGGCGTCGCGCGGCCAGCTCGGCGAGTATGCCCCGCGTATCGAGACGATGAAGATCCCGGTCGACAAGATCCGTGAAGTCATCGGCTCCGGCGGCAAGGTCATCCGCGAGATCGTCGAGAAGACCGGCGCGAAGGTCAACATCGAGGACGACGGCACCATCAAGATCGCCTCGGCCGACGGCAAGTCGATCGAAGCCGCGATCAAGTGGATCAAGTCGATCGTCTCGGAAGCCGAGCCGGGCATGATCTATGACGGCACCGTCGTGAAGATCATGGAGTTCGGCGCCTTCGTGAACTTCTTCGGCGCCAAGGACGGTCTCGTCCACATCTCCGAACTCGCCGCCGCCCGGGTCCAGAAGGTCTCGGACGTCGTCAAGGAAGGCGACAAGGTCAAGGTCAAGTTCCTCGGCCAGGACGATCGCGGCAAGATCCGCCTCTCGATGAAGGTCGTCGACCAGGAGACCGGCGAGGACCTGACCGAGAAGCTCAAGGCGCAGCGCGACGCCGAGAAGTCCCGCGAGAAGCAGCAGGCCGAGTGATCAGCTTGCATGTGAGGCTCGCTTCACGTGAAACAGGATACGCCCCGCATCTGACGATGCGGGGCGTTTTTCGTTGGGGGACCTTGTCGTCATTGCGAGCGGAGCGAAGCAATCCAGCGACTCGCTCTACGCCTTCTGGATTGCTTCGCCCCGCTCGCAATGACGAAGAGGTTGGCAACCCGGCCTCGATTCAAATAGTCTAGACTTATTGACTCCCGGAGACCGGCATGACCGCCCACCGCATCACCTCGCTCGACCAGCTCACAGCCCTCTACCCGAACCCGATCGCGCCGGCCTCCGTCCATAAGGAGATCGACCATCTCGACGCGAACTATGCCGCACTGATCGCGGCCTCGCCGTTTTTCGTGCTCGCGACCAACGGTCCGGAGGGTCTGGATTGTTCGCCGCGCGGGGATCTGCCGGGGTTTGTTACGGTGCGGGACGCGAAAACACTCCTAGTTCCCGACCGAAAAGGCAATAACCGTCTGGATTCATTGAAGAATATCCTGTTCGATCCGAGAATCGGAATGCTCTTCCTGGTGCCCGGTTACGGCGAGACCCTGCGCGTCAACGGAGTTGCGACCCTTTCCAGCGACCCTGAGTTGTGCGGGCGCTTCGAGATGGCTGGCAAGCTTCCCGCATGCGTCATCGTGGTCACGGTGGAGAGTGTTTACTTCCAGTGCTCGCGCGCGGTCGTGCGGGCCGACCTCTGGAACCCGGCCAAGCATGTAGCGAAGAGCAGCGTGCCGAGCGCCGGGCAGATCCTGCGCGACATCACGGCGCGGAACGCCGCAGTCGAGACCTTCGACGGCGAGGCCTATGACAAGGCGCTGCCGGAACGGGTCAGGGCAACGCTGTATTGAGAGGCACGCTTTCCCTTCTCCCCTCGGGGGAGAAGGTGGATCGGCGACGCCGAGACGGATGAGGGAAGCAGCCTCGGCCACTGAAAAGAAAAAGGGCCGCTTGCGCGACCCTTCCCTCATCCGTCTGCTGCGCAGACACCTTCTCCCCCAAGGGGAGAAGGATAAGCTCAAAGCAGCCCTTCGTTCCCCGCCAGCACCTTCAGGTTCACATCCGGCCGCGCGCCGACATGGCTGATGATCTCGGCCGCGGCGAGCGCGCCGAGGCGCAGGGAGTCGCGGACCTCGCGGCCCGAGGTCAGGCCGAAGAGGAAGCCGGCGGCGAAGAGGTCGCCGGCGCCGGTGGCATCGACCACGCGCTCGATCGGGAACACCGGCTCCTCGACGATGCCCTCCGGCGTCACCGCCAGCGCACCCTTTTCCGAGCGGGTGACGACGGCGAGGATGTTTTCCTGCCGCAGCGCGCCCAGCGCATCCTCGAAGCTGGAGGCCTGGTAGAGGCTCTTCAGCTCGTGCTCATTGGCGAAGACGATATCGACCATGCGGTTGCGGATCAGCCCGACGAACTCGTCCCGGTAGCGGTCGATGCAGAAGGAATCCGACAGGGTGATCGCGACCTTGCCGCCGGCCTTGTGGGCGATCTCGGAGGCCTTGCGGAAGGCGTCCTTGGCCGCCGGCGGATCCCAGAGATAGCCCTCGAGATAGATGATGTCGGCGTTCTCGATCGCCTTGGCGTCGACATCGGCGACGCCGAGACCCTGGCAGGCGCCGAGATAGGTGTTCATGGTCCGCTCGCCATCGGGCGTGACGATGATGAAGGAGCGCGCGGTGGCCGCACCTTCCGTCGCCGCAGCCGTATCGAAGGCGACGCCGAGCGAGGTCAGGTCATGCCGGTAGAGCCGGCCGAGCTCGTCCGCCTTCACCTTGCCGATGAAGGCGCCCTTGCCACCGAAGGAAGCGAGACCGGCGATGGTGTTGGCGGCCGAGCCACCCGAGATCACCTTGCCCGGCCCCATCGCGGCGTAGAGCGACTCGGCGCGGGCCTCGTCGATCAAGGCCATCGCGCCCTTGGTCAGGCCGTGCTGCGCCAGAAAATCCTCTTCGGCGGAAGCGATGACGTCGACGATGGCATTGCCGAGGGCGAGGACGTCGGTGCGCGTGCTGGTCATGGGGAGCCCGATGCTGTGGGAACGAGGATGACGGGAGAAGACTGCGAAGGAATGGCGGGGCGTGTCGCATCCATGCGCACAAGGGTCAAGCGAGCACGGTCAAACGGGCTCGTCCGGCCGCGTCCGCCGCGCCGCCGCTTCGTCCAGCACAGCGGCGAGGCGCTTCAGGTCCTCGCCCTCCAGTTCGCCGATCTCGCGGGCGAGGCGATTGGCGAGGAGGGTCGCCTCCGGATCGAGGCCGGCCGTGTCGACCGTGACGCGCGGATGCGAGAGATCGGCCAGGCGCACCAGTTCGTCGGCCTCGTCCCAGATCACGCCGAGGACATGGATGACGCCCTGGATCAGGGTGAAGGTCGGGCGGCCGCGCTTGCCGTGCTCCAGCGCCGAGAGATAGGCCGGCGTGACGCCCAGAACCGCCGCCATCTGCGCCAGCGTCATGCCGCGCTTTTCGCGATGGTCGCGCACGCGCTGGCCGAAGGGCGTCACGGTCCGGCCTCGCGGACACGGCGCAGCCTGACATAAAGCGCGCCGGAGCCGCCATGGCGAGCCTGCGCCTCCTCGAAACCGACGACCAGTGGCCGCAGATCCGGCAGCCGCAGCCAGTGCGGCACGACACGCCGCAGAACGCCGCGCTCGTCGCCGAACAGCGAGGTTCCGGCCGCGCCCTTGCCGGTGACGACGAGGGCGAGCCTGGTGCCGCGGCCCTGCTCGCGACGAAGGAAGGCACGCAGCGCCAGATGCGCCTCGTCCTGGCGCATGCCGTGGAGGTCGATCACCGCATCGACGCCTTGCTGGCCGCGCCGGAGCTGCGTGCGCAGGCGCTGCTCCAACGGTGCGAGAGGCGGCGGGGACGGGGCAGCCTTCGACGGCTTCACCGCCGCAGCGAACAAGACCGGTTGCGGCGCCTCCGGCACGGCGATGACCTCGGGCAGCGGTTCCGGCTCGCTGGGCGCTCGCCCTGGCAACGGCGTCACCGAGCGCGCAACCTGACGCCAGAGCGCGAGATCGGCCTCCGACAATGTCCTGCCCCGCCGCGCGCGCATCGCTACCGTCCGGACGGCTTCGGCCAGAGGACGACGAAGTCGACGGGATGGCGGATCAGCCCGGCGCGATGGCCGGCCTTCGCGCCCGAACCGACGAAGAGATCGAGCCGGGCCGGGCCGAGGATGGCCGAGCCGGTGTCCTGCGCGATCATCAGCCGCGCCATGCGTTCCGTTCCGCCGGCATCGTCCGGCAGGGTCGCGTCGATCCAGACCGGCAGCCCGTAAGGCCAGACCGTGCGATCGATCGCGATGCTGCGCAGCGGCGTCAGGGGCAGGCCGGCGCCGCCGATCGGGCCGGAATTGGCGGGAAGATCGTCGCGACGGGCGAAGAAGACGAAGGAGCGGTTCAGCCGGATCAGATCACGGGCGAAGCCGGGATCCGCCTTCAGCCGCGCGATCAGGCGATCCATCGTCATCTCTGCGGGCGGGATGCCCTCGCGCTCGCTGAGGACGCGGCCGAGCGAGGTATAGGCATGGCCGTTGCGGCCGGAATAGACGAGGCGCGTCACCGACCCGTCCGGCAGGCGGATGCGGCCCGAGCCCTGGACCTGAAGGACGAAGCGGTCGACGGGATCGCGCATCCAGAGGATTTCGAGGTTGCGACCATCGAGGACGCCGGTCTCGATCGCGGTGCGATCGGGAAAGGGCTCCAACCCCTTCGCCGTGCGGCGCGCGGCCGAAAGCGCCGCGTCCAGACCGGGCCAATCGTCGCCCGGCATGCGGGTCACCAGTTCGGGCGGGCGGCCGTAGAGCGGCGTCGGATAACGCTCCGAGCGGGTCAGCGAGCCCTCGAATTCAGGCTCGAAATAGCCGGTCATGAAGCCCGTCGGCGCGGCGGGCGGGCGGATGCGCCAGAACGAGAAATGCCGCTCGAAGAACATTCGCGCCGCCTCGCGTCCGACCGATCCGGCCAAGGACAGGCGTCGCGCCTGCTCGCAGATCGATGTCAATCGAGGGGGCACAGCGACGGAGGCTCTCAGCGGCGGCTCGGCCTGGCAGCCGCGCGCGAAGATCGTGAAGGCTGCGCGATGGTCGTCAGCGGCCCAGCCGGCGATCGTGGCGGGCGCCAGGGGCTCGGCGGTGGCCCCGGCAGGCAGAGGCGGGGGAGAGGCAGCCGCCGCGCTCACGGGCGTCCAACAGGCTGCGAGCAGCGCCAGTCCGACACCGGCGCCACGGATCACGCTGCGGATTCGGTGGCGACCAGGAGCCAGTTGGGGTCGCGGCTGCCGAGCTGGCGCGAGAAGGTCCAGATGTCGTTGACCTCGGAGACCGCGTCGGCGCTGCCGTCGACGACCGTGCCCTGCGCATCGCGGGTCACGCTGATCAGCTGCGAGACGAAGGCGATGGTGACCTGCGCCGTCTTGCCCTTGACGTCGACGGCGGTGATCTCGGCCTTGTCGATCGAGACGAAATTGGATTCCGCCTTCTCGCCGCGCTTCTCGCGATCGGTGATGGCCTGCTCGAAGCCCTCATAGACCTCCTTGGCGAGGAGGCTCTTGAGCATCTTGCGGTCGCCGCGGGCGAAAGCGGTGACGATGGTCTCATAAGCCGCCTTGGCGCCACCGAGGAAGTCGCGCGGATCGAAACCGGGCTCCTGCCGGACGATCGCATCGATACCGGCGATGATCGGCGAATCCGCGGGGGCGATGTCCTTCCAGCGGTCGGCGGCCGGCGGCGGGGCCGCGGCGGGATCATTGGCGGCACCCGGCAGGCGGATGACGTTGTCGCGCTTGGCATCGGCAGGGGCCGCCTGGTCGGGCCGCAGCGGCGGCGTCTCGCGGCGCGAGAACGGATCGGCTGGCGGCTGCTCGCTGCCGGTCTTCTGGCCGAGCACGGAGCGCAGCTTCCAGGCGACGAACACGGCCAGAGCCAGGAAGACCAGAGTCGTCACGTCGAAGGAATTTTGCATCGAAAGCTGACCCGAGGCTCCAGTCGCGATAATACGCCAGCGGCTCCATGCTGGGAGTGCTGCCATGCGTCATATGGTAAGTTAGGCTCGTAACATCCACCCCCCTGCTTGTGAAGGCGGCTTCTTGTGCCGCGCTTTCGTCCATGATAGCCGACGCCCGCGTCGAACCGGAGAGCGGAGCGCAGTCCCGAACGCCTTAGACCGGCGCGGGATTTCCCGAGACAGCCTGCCAGAAGCGATGGGACCGATGGCCAACGAACTCCCCAACGGCAACGGTGCCGGCGATGCTGCGCCGAGCATGAGCGCCCTGATCCAGTACACCAAGGACTTTTCCTTCGAGAATCCGAAGGCGCCGCGCGGTCTCGGCCAGCAGCAGGCACAGGAAGGCCCGCAGATGTCGCTGCAGGTCAATGTGTCGAGCAACGCGCTCGGCGAGAACGACTACGAGACCGTCCTGCAGCTCGAGGGCAAGGCCGAGATCAACGGCGAGACGCTGTTCGCCTTCGATCTGAGCTATGGCGGCGTGTTCCGCCTGCTCAACGTCCCGCCGGAGCATATCCATCCGGTGCTGGTGATCGACTGCGCCCGGCTGCTCTTCCCCTTCGCGCGCCAGATCATCGCCGAAGCCGTGCAGAATGGCGGCTTCCCGCCCTTCTATGTGCCGCCGATCGACTTCGCAGCGCTTTTCCAGCAGCGCATGCAGGAGTTCCAGTCCCAGCAGGGCGCACCGCAGGCCTGAGCCGCCTGCGACAATCCGACCGATCCAAAAGGGCCCTTCGGGGCCCTTTTTCGTGCGCGCCGTGTCGTTGTTCCCCTCCCGTTTCCCTTGTGAGGCCAGCTGCGGCTCTCCATCTCGACCGACATCGACAGGCGGACGGCCACAAGGCTGCCCGCCATTTTCATGATGCTGGAGGACCGATGGACTACCTTATGACGCTTGCCGCCGACCCCGCAGTCTGGGCTGCGCTCGGCGCATTGATCGCCATGGAGGTCGTGCTCGGCATCGACAACCTGATCTTCATCTCGATCCTGACCAACAAGCTGCCCGAGCATCAGCGCTCGCGCGGTCGCAGGATCGGCATCGGGCTGGCGCTCATCCTTCGCCTCGCCTTGCTCGGCACCGTCGCGATCATCGTGCAGCTGACAGCCCCGATCTTCTCGGTCTTCGGCAAGGCCTTCTCCTGGCGCGACCTGATCCTGATCGGCGGCGGTCTCTTCCTGGTCTGGAAGGCGACGACCGAGATCCACCACAAGGTCGACGTCAATCACGGGCCGGACGTCTTCGATGGTGGCCGGGCCGCGGCCGTCACCTTCGGCGGCGTGATCTTTCAGATCCTGCTGCTCGACCTCGTCTTCTCGATCGATTCGATCATCACCGCGGTCGGGATGACCGACCACATCCCGGTGATGGTCATCGCGGTCGTCGTCGCGGTGCTGGTGATGCTGCTCGCGGCCGATCCGCTGGCGCATTTCATCGAGAGGAACCCGACCATCGTGATGCTGGCGCTGGGCTTCCTGCTGATGATCGGCGGCACGCTGATCGGCGAGGGCTTCGGCGCGCATGTGCCCAAGGGCTACATCTACGCCGCGATGGCGTTCTCGGCCGCGATCGAGGGGCTGAACATGCTGTCGCGACGCGCTTCCAGGAAGAACGGCGAGGGCTGAGCGAGGCTACCGCGTCAGCCTTCCTCGGCGATGCCGAGATAGCCGCGCCAGAGCTGGCTTTTGCCGAGCGAGCGGATGAAGGCCTCATGCGCTGCGGTCGCCGCCTCGTCGAGTCGAGGCGCCAGCGGCCGCAGCCTTTGCGGGCGTTCCACGGTGATGCCGGCGAGGCCACCGCGGCCGGCATCCGCCGAGCCGAGGATCAGCGAGGCCTGCTTGCCGCCGATCAGCTCGATATAGACCTCGGCCAGGATCTCGGAATCGAGCAGAGCGCCGTGCCTGGTGCGGCGACTGTTGTCGATACCGTAGCGCGTGCAGAGTGCGTCGAGGCTGTTCGAGGCGCCGGGGTGCTTCCGACGCGCCATCGAGAGCGTATCGATCACGAAATTCTGCTCGATCGGCGGCAGGCCGAGGCGCTTGAACTCCATGTTGATGAAGCCGACGTCGAAGGCGGCGTTGTGAATCACCAGCTTCGCGCCGGCGATGAACTCCGCGAAATCCTGCGCGACGGCGGCGAAGACCGGCTTGTCCGACAGGAACTCCTGCGACAGGCCGTGGACGTTGAAGGCCTCGATCGGCATCGAGCGCTCGGGATTGATGTAGACGTGAAAGGTGCGGCCGCTCGGGCAATGATTGATCAGCTCGACGCAGCCGATCTCGACGATGCGGTCGCCATTGTTGGCTTCGACGCCTGTGGTCTCGGTATCGAGAACGATCTCACGCATGGTCTTCTGCCGCCTTCCGCGCACCCCTGCCCGGCCGGCCGGCGAGCACGCTCAGGATAGAACCGACCTGCCGGCGCGCGGCCAGCACGCCCCGCGAGGTGTCCACAATGAAATGGGCGCGGCGGCGCTTCTCGGCATCCGGCATCTGGCGGGCGAGGATCGCGGCGAGCTTCTCCTCGGTCATCTCCGGCCGGGCGAGAACGCGCTGACGTTGCACCTCGGCCGGTGCGCTGACGACGAGCACGGCGTCGCAACGCCCCTCGGCGCCCGTCTCCAGCAGCAGCGGCACGTCGAGCACCGCGAGCCCTGCCCCGGCATCCCGGCAGCGACGCAGGAAGGCCTCCTCCTCCTCGCGCACCAGCGGATGGATGATGGCCTCGAGGCGGCGCAGCGCTTCGGGCCTGCCGAGGACCGCCGCCGAGAGGCTCGGCCGATCGACCACGCCATTGACGACGACACCCGGGAAAGCCTCGCCGATCGGCGCGACGGCCCGCCCGCGATAGAGATCATGCACGCAGGCGTCGGCATCGTGGACCGGAATGCCCCGCTCCCGGAACAGGCCCGAGGTCGTCGACTTGCCCATGCCGATTGAGCCGGTGAGGCCGAGGATGAAGGTCATCGCGTGAAGGCGCCCGTCCATTCGGCCATGGGCTCGTCCCGCCGAATCAGTGGTCGAGGATATCCGCTTCCAGCTTGGCCCGCAGCGCCGGCGTCACCGCAGGCGTCACGCCGAACCAGCGCGCGAAACCCGGCACCGCCTGATGCAGTAGCATGCCGAGGCCATCGACAGGAACGCCGCCGCGGCGTTCCGCAGCAAGGAGGAGCGGCGTCGTCAGCGGCACATAGACGATGTCGTCGACGATCGTGCCGGGACGCAGAAGCGTGAGGTCGAGATCGAGCGGTGGCTGGCCGTGCATGCCGAGCGCCGTGGTGTTGACGATCAGATCCGCCTGCCCGACGAGGTCGTTCCGTTGCGCCCAGTCGGAGGCCTCGAGCGGAGCCCCGAGTGCGGCCGCAAGCTCGTCGGCACGTGTGCGGCTGCGGTTGACCAGGACGATCCGGCCGACGCCGCGCGCCTTCAACCCGAAGGCGACACCCCGGGCCGCGCCGCCCGCGCCCAGAACGAGAACCGTGCCGACGCGCTCGTCCCAGCCTGGAGCCACGGCATCGAGATGCGCCAGGAAGCCCGAGACGTCCGTATTGTCGCCGCAGATGCGCGTGCCCTCGCGCCAGAGTGTGTTGACGGCGCCGATCGCGCGGACGGCTTCGCTGACCTCGTCGATCAGCGGCAGCATCGCTTCCTTGTGCGGCACGGTGACATTACCCCCGGCAAACTCGCCGACGCGCAGGCGCTCGACGAAAGCGGGCAGATCGCACGGAGCGACATCGACCCGTTCATAGGAGCCGGCGAGCCCATGTTCAGCGAGCCAGGTTCCGTGAATGAGCGGGGAGCGCGAATGAGCGACGGGGTGGCCGATGATGAAGCAGCGGGGAGGCATGGTCAGTCCGTCAGTTTCAGCGGGCGAGAACGCCTAGGTCGCGCAGAGCCGCCAGCACGGCGAAAAGCGGCAGGCCGAGAATGGTGAAATGATCGCCCTCGACGCTCTCGAAAAGCTGGGCGCCGTTACCCTCGATCTGGTAGCCGCCGACACTCGACAGGGCGGCGTTTCCAAGCGCGTCGAGATAGCTGATGATGAAGTCGGGCGTGAGATCGCGCATGGTCAGGCGTGCCACGGACATGCCCTCGGCAACGGGGGCGCCGTCCTTTGCCAGGACGAAGGCGCTGTGCAACTCATGCGTTCGGCCGGCCAGAGCGCCAATCTGGTCGGCGGCTGCCATCACCGTCTCGGGCTTGTGAAACGCTTCGCCGTCGCAGATCAGGGTCTGGTCGGCACCGAGCACGAGACGGCCTGGATTCGCCTGCGAAACGACCAGCGCCTTGGCGCAGGCGAGGGCCGCAGCCACGGCATCGCGAGGCGAGCCCGCAGCAACGAGCGGGGCCTCGATAGCACGCTCGTCGATATCGGGCTTGGCTACCTCGATAGGGATACCGGCGGCCACCAGCATGTCGCGCCGCGTCACGCTGCCCGAAGCCAGGAGGAGCGGGTCTGCGGCAAGCCAGAGCGTCAATGCCTTCTTCATGTCGCGATGAACTTCATGCGGTGGTCGCGCAGGAGATCGAGAATCGAGGCCGCGGTCTCCTCGATCGAGCGCCGGGTGACGTCGATCACCGGCCAGCCCTTGCGAGCGCAGAGCCTGCGCGACTGCGCCACCTCGTCCGCGACGGAGGCCGGATCGACATAGGGCGTCTCGTCGTCGGCCTTCAGCGAGAGCAAGCGGTTCTGCCGGATCTGGACGATGCGATCGGCGCTGGCGACGAGGCCGACGATCAGCGGCTTCTTGATGTGCTCCAGTTCGGCCGGCAACGGCACATTCGGGACCAGCGGGATATTGGCGGTCTTGATCCCGCGATTGGCGAGATAGATCGAGGTCGGCGTCTTCGAGGTCCGGCTGATGCCGACGAGGATGATGTCGGCGCTTTCGAGATCACCGCCGAGCTGGCCGTCATCATGCAGCAGCGTGTAGTTCATCGCGTCGATACGGCGGAAATATTCTGCGTTCAGGACGTGCTGGGCACCCGGTCGAGGCGCAGAGGCCTGACCGAGATAGGACTGGAACAGCGCCAGAACCGGGTTGAGCACCGAGAGGCAGGGGCAGCCGAGCTCGCGGCAGAAATTCTCCAGGCGCTGCGACCATTCCGGCTCGACCAATGTGTAGAGCACGACGCCGGGCGAGGCCTCGATCTCGGCCAGCACGCGGGCGAGCTGCGCCTCCGAGCGGACGAGCGGATAGACATGCTCGATCGCCGAGACGCTCTCATATTGCGCGGCCGCCGCGCGGCTGACCGCGATCAGGGTCTCGCCTGTCGCGTCCGAGACGAGGTGGAGATGGAAGTAGTTGCGGGCCACGGTGGCTCCCGGGTCGGTGCGGCGTCAGCCACCTCTAGCCCGCCGGGCCGCCAAAGCAAATTCGCCGGTTGGCAAGAATGTCGGCGCTCTCGTCCGCCGACGATGACCGAAGGCAGCCGGTACGCGAGCCCTGGGGAGGAGTGTGGACAAAGAGGCGGGTTCGGGAGCCGGCGCGGCGCCTCTGTATAACCTTAAGATTTCGTCAACAGGCCGGTCCCTGTGGGGTGAGCCAGGAGTGTTTCACGTGAATCATTTTGACCGGTGACTCCGCCAGGCCGGATTCCGATGGGTTAATAAACCGTTAACCGCTCCCCTCGCCTTGTCGCGGCCCCCGCGTCGATGGCCTGCGTCCTGTGGACCTGTTGTGGACAAAGCTGCGCCGGGCTATCTGCCCCCCTCCAAGAGTCAAAGAAGAAGATTCTCTCTCAAGAATCATATTTAAGAGAGATCGGGATGGATGGCCGATGAGCACCGCGACACAGGACGAGCCGGCCTTTCTGCGTGCGCTCTCAGGTGAGACGCTCAAGACCCCTCCCATCTGGATGATGCGTCAGGCTGGGCGCTATCTGCCGGAGTATCGCGAGCTTCGCGCCAAGGCAGGTAGCTTCCTTGCGCTCTGCTACAATCCGGAATGGGCTGCCGAGGTGACCTTGCAACCGATCCGGCGGTTCGGCTTCGACGCGGCGATCCTGTTCTCCGATATCCTCGTCGTGCCGCAGGCGCTCGGGCAGAAGCTCTGGTTCGTCGAGGGCGAGGGTCCCCGGCTTGACCCGGTCGGAGACGCCAAGAGGCTTGGCGAGATCGATGAGCAAGCAGACGCTAACCTGCTGGCGCCGGTCATCGAGACCGTCCGGCGCGTTCGGGCATCCCTGCCCAGGGCTACCGCCTTCATCGGCTTCTGCGGGGCGCCCTGGACGGTGGCGACCTATATGGTGGCTGGGCGGGGCACACCCGATCAGGGTCCGGCGAAGGCCCTGTTCAAACGCGACCCCGCGCTGTTCCAGCAGATCATCGACCGGATCGTCGCGGCGTCGATCGACTATCTCTGCGCGCAGATCGATGCGGGCGTCGACGCGGTTCAGATCTTCGATAGCTGGGCAGGATCATTGGGACCCGAGGATTTCGAGCGCTGGTGCGTCCTGCCGACAAGGCGCATCGTGGACGGCGTAAGAGCCCGCCATCCCAAGGCACGGATCATCGGCTTTCCGCGCGGGGCTGGCCGGCTCGTGCCGGGCTATGTCCGGGCGACGGGCGTCGATGCGGTCGGACTTGAATCCGATATGGACCGCGATTTCGCGCGTGACGAGATTCAGTCGCTCGTGCCGGTTCAGGGCAATCTCGATCCGCTCGTGCTGCGTGCGGGCGGCTCCGAACTCGAGCGCGAGGTCGCGTCCGTGCGTGCGGCGTTCGGCGATGGTCCTTTCGTGTTCAATCTCGGCCACGGTATCCTGCCGGATACGCCGATCGCGCATGTCGAGCGGCTGCTGGCCGCCGTGCGGTCGTAAGAGATGGACAGGACCGAAGCGATGGAGCGGCGACGCGATGTATGAATGGATCAAGGCCTTCCACGTCCTGGCGGTGATCTCCTGGATGGCCGGCATGCTCTATCTGCCGCGGCTGATGGTCTATCACGCCGAATCGGCCGTGGGCTCGATCCAGTCCGAGACCTTCAAGATCATGGAGCGGCGCCTACTGAAGGGGATCATCAACCCCGCGATGATCGTGACCTGGGTGCTCGGCCTCTACCTCGCCTGGGCTGCCTTCGGCTTCAAGGGCGGCTGGCTGCATGGCAAGATCCTTCTGGTCTTCATCCTTTCGGGTATCCATGGCTATCTCGTCGGGCGCGTTCGCGACTTCGCGAACGACCGCAATACGAAGTCGGCCCGATTCTACCGGATCATCAACGAGGTGCCGGCCGTGCTGATGGTCGGCATCGTCATTCTGGTCGTCGTGAAGCCGTTCTGACGATCTTGTGTTTCCCGCTTGAGCGGTACGACGATTCCGGTTATCAGGGATTTGCGCTTCTCCAGCGTTCTCCCTGTTGTCGATGGTTCGTGAGCCGACTGCCGTAGCAGCCGCTCGTGGCGCGCAACTTCCGCGCCGTCCGTCCGGGCCTGTCGATCATTCCATTACCGTCCTGGTCTCGGCCGTTCGCGCCGCGACATTTACGATCCGGGTGCCCCATGCGGGAAATCAAACTCCAAGACCTCAAGGTCAAATCGCCGACCGAGCTGCTCGCCTTTTCCGAGGGGCTTGACGTCGAGAACGCCAGCACGATGCGCAAGCAGGAGCTGATGTTCGCGATCCTGAAGCAGCTCGCGGCGAAGGAAACCGAAATTCTCGGCGAAGGCGTGGTCGAGGTCCTGCCCGACGGCTTTGGCTTCCTGCGCTCGTCGGATTCGAATTATCTGCCCGGTCCCGACGACATCTATGTCTCGCCGACGCAGATTCGGAAATTCGGCCTGCGCACCGGCGACACGGTCGAGGGGCCGATTCGCGGGCCGAAGGATGGCGAGCGCTATTTCGCGCTGCTCAAGGTCAGCACGATCAATTTCGAAGACCCCGAGAAGATCAAGCACAAGATCAATTTCGACAATCTGACGCCGCTCTATCCCGACGAGCGCCTGCGCCTCGAGGTCGTCGAGCCGACCAAGAAGGATTTCTCGGCGCGCGTCATCGACATCGTCGCGCCGATCGGCAAGGGCCAGCGCGCCCTGATCGTCGCACCACCGCGCACCGGCAAGACCGTGCTGCTGCAAAACATCGCGCAGTCGATCACCACGAACCACCCCGAATGCTATCTGATCGTCCTCCTGATCGACGAGCGTCCTGAGGAAGTGACGGACATGCAGCGCTCGGTGAAGGGCGAGGTCGTGTCCTCGACCTTCGACGAACCGGCGACGCGCCACGTCCAGGTTGCGGAAATGGTGATCGAGAAAGCCAAGCGCCTGGTCGAGCATGGCCGCGACGTCGTGATCCTGCTCGATTCGATCACCCGTCTCGGCCGCGCCTACAACACCGTCGTGCCGTCCTCCGGCAAGGTGCTGACCGGCGGCGTCGACGCCAACGCGCTGCAGCGGCCCAAGCGCTTCTTCGGTGCGGCCCGCAACATCGAGGAAGGCGGCTCGCTGACGATCGTCGCGACCGCGCTGATCGATACCGGCAGCCGCATGGACGAGGTGATCTTCGAGGAGTTCAAGGGCACCGGCAACTCCGAGATCATTCTCGACCGTAAGGTTTCGGACAAGCGCATTTTCCCGGCGATCGACATCCTCAAGTCGGGCACCCGCAAGGAAGAGCTCATCACGCCGAAGGATGTGCTGGCCAAGACCTATGTGCTGCGCCGCATCCTCAACCCGATGGGCCCGCAGGACGCGATCGAGTTCCTGATGGACAAGCTGCGGCAGACCAAGCAGAACGCCGACTTCTTCGACTCGATGAATACCTGACGGCTGGATCTCAGCCGTGACGCGCTGGCCGGGCAAGCGGGCGCGTCTTGGCCGACACCCAGTCGATTCGGGTCCGTGACGGACGACGCAGCTTATCGCGCCGAGTCATACCGGGTAACGCTGCTTCGCAATCGCGATCGTTTCAGCGCAATGCGTCGTAAATTGCATCCTCCGCCAATTACCAATCCACGTCCGCAGGTTTCCCAACTGCGAGTTCAGGTATGACCGGGCCTGATCCCCATCCCACCATCGTGGCGCTGTCATCAGCCGCCGGCCGTGCCGGCGTCGCCGTTGTCAGGGTGTCGGGGCCGCGGGTCCGATTCGTCCTCGAAACGATCGCCGGGCTCGTCCCGCAACCGCGTCATGCGATGCTTCGGCGTCTGCGCGACACCCAAGGCGAGCCGGTCGACACCGCTCTCGTCCTGTATTTTCCCTCGCCGGCCAGCTTCACCGGCGAAGATGTCGCCGAACTCCATATCCATGGCGCCCGCGCCGTGCTGGCAAGGCTGCTGGGCGTCCTTTGTGCCCTGCCTGGCGTGCGTCTGGCCGAGCCCGGTGAATTCACGCGCCGGGCTTTCGAGGCCGGGAAGCTCGATCTCGCCGCCGTCGAAGGCCTCGCCGACCTGATCGATTCGGAGACGGAATGGCAGCGCCGGCAGGCGTTGCGGCAGATGGAGGGTGCGCTGGGCGAGTCCGTGACGGACTGGCGCCGGCGTTTGACCGAGGCTATGGCGCTTCTGGCGGCCGAGATCGACTTTTCCGACGAAGGCGACGTCTCAGGCCCGCTTGCCGAACAGGCTCTGGCCACCGCACAACAGGTCCTGTCGGATCTGCGTTCAGCCCTTGGCAGCTTCGATATGGGCGAGCGCGTGCGCGAAGGCTTCGTCGTCGTCCTGGCCGGGCCGCCCAATGCCGGCAAGTCGAGCCTGCTGAATGCGCTGGCCCGGCGGGACGTCGCGATCGTTTCTCCGGTCGCCGGAACGACGCGGGATGCGATCGAGGTCAGGCTGGACCTCGCCGGCCTGCCGGTCGTGCTCGTCGACACGGCTGGGTTGCGTGACAGCGTCGATCCGATCGAGTCCGAAGGCGTGCGCAGGGCGCGGGTCTTGGTCGAGCGTGCGGACCTCGTCCTGAGCCTGCGAGCAATCGATTCGGAACCGGATCGAATCCATCGCGACGCCGATGCACTCTCAATCGCAACCAAGGCCGACCTTGCGGGCGTCGCGGCGCCCGGGGAGCTGCCGATTTCGGTCAAGACCGGTCAAGGCGTCGATGCCTTGCTGGCGACGATCTTCGAGCGGCTCACCGCCCTGTCCCAGCCTGAGCCGGCCCTGCTGACGCGCGAGCGGCATCGCTTGGCCGTGATCGAAGCGATCACGGCGCTGGAGCGGGCCGTCGCGGCGACGCACGGCCAGGCCGAGCTTCTGGCGGAAGACATCCGTTTGGCCGTTCTTGCGCTCGAGCGGCTGATGGGGCGCATTGATGTCGAGGATGTGCTCGACCAGCTCTTCGCCGGTTTCTGCATCGGCAAATAGCTTCGCTCGCCGTGCAGGTTACCGGCCGGGAGCGCCCTGGAATCCGATAATCATTGACCCACAAGGGTAGCTTCGTTAGCGATCGGCGATGTCCCGTGAACCTGTCGAAACCCGTTACGACGTGATCGTCGTCGGCGGCGGCCATGCCGGCGTCGAGGCCGCTGCGGCTGCGGCGCGCTATGGCGCGCGAACCGCTTTGGTCACCCATCGGATCGAGACGATCGGCGTGATGTCGTGCAACCCGGCGATCGGTGGGTTGGGCAAGGGCCATCTCGTCCGTGAGATCGACGCGCTCGACGGCGTCATGGCGCGGGCCGCGGACCGGGCCGGCATCCAGTTTCGCATGCTGAACCGGCGCAAGGGTCCGGCGGTGCGCGGTCCTCGCGCGCAGGCGGACCGCAAGCTCTACCGGATGGCGGTCCAGGATCTGCTCGCCGAACAGCCCGGGCTCGACATCGTGGCTGGCGAAGTTTTCGACCTCGACGTCGCGGAGGGCCGCGTTGCCGCCGTGCTGATGGCTGATGGGCGTCGATTCGCGACCGGAACGGTCGTGTTGACCACGGGTACATTCCTGCGCGGTCTCATCCATATCGGTGAGGCGAAGATTCCGGCGGGGCGCGTCGACGAGGCGCCGTCGCTGGGTCTGTCGGCGACGCTCGAACGCCATGGCTTTCCGCTGGGGCGACTCAAGACAGGCACACCGCCGCGGCTCGACGGTCGCACCATTGATTGGGCGGCGCTGGAGATGCAGGCCGGCGACGATCCGCCCGAGCCGTTCTCTGCTCTGACGGCGGCGATCACCACGCCGCAGATTTCCTGTGGCATCACCCGCACGACATTGGCGACGCATGACCTGATCCGCGCCAATCTGCATCGGGCGCCGATGTTCTCCGGCCAGATCGAGGGCCGCGGCCCGCGCTACTGTCCCTCGATCGAGGACAAGGTCGGCCGCTTCGGCGATCGTGACGGCCACCAGATCTTTCTCGAACCCGAGGGACTGGACGACGACACCGTCTATCCCAACGGGATTTCGACCTCGCTGCCGGAGGATGTGCAGCTCGGGGTGCTCGCGACGATACCGGGTCTAGAGCGTGCGACGATGCTGCGGCCGGGCTATGCGATCGAGTACGACTTCGTCGATCCGCGCTCGCTCCGTAACACGCTGGAGACCCGTGCGATCACGGGGCTGTTCCTGGCCGGCCAGATCAATGGCACCACCGGTTACGAGGAAGCAGGCGCTCAGGGGCTGTTTGCCGGCCTCAACGCTGCGCGGCGGGCAGGCGGCGCTGCACCCATCGTGCTCGAGCGCACCTCGTCCTATATCGGCGTGCTGGTCGATGATCTCGTGACGCGCGGCGTTACGGAGCCGTACCGAATGTTCACCTCGCGGGCCGAGTTTCGCCTGTCGCTGCGCGTCGATAACGCAGACGAGCGCTTGACGGTGCTCGGGTCGTCACTCGGCGTCGTCGGGTCGAGGCGCCAGGCGGTTTTTGCTGAACGAAGCGCCGCGATCGAAGGGCTGCGGGCGCGGCTCCAGGAGCTTTGGGTGACGCCTCAAGAGGCCGAGCAGGCGGGGCTGCAGCTCAATCGCGATGGTGTGCGGCGGAGCGCCTACCAGATCCTGTCCTATCCCGATGTCAGCTTCGAACGTCTGGTGGCGATTTGGCCCGACCTCGCCGCTTTCTCCCCTGCTGCAACGGCGCGCGTGACGTCGGATGCCGTCTATGCGGTTTACCTCGACAGGCAATCGGCGGAAATCGCGGCCTATCAGCGCGACCAGGCGCTGAAGGTTCCGGATGATCTCGATCTCGACGCGATTTCTGGATTGTCGAATGAGCTAAAGGCCAAGCTTCTGAGCGAACGCCCAGCGGATCTTGCGCAGGCGGGACGAATCGAAGGGATGACGCCCGCGGCCCTGACGCTGCTGGCCGCGCATGCGCGGCGGGGGCGGGTTCGCGCGGCTGCGGCACATTGACTCATGACTGTTGATAATTCCGATCGCGAGCGCGCTTTGCGCTTGACGCCTGTTTCACGTGAAACAGAGGAACGCTTGACGCTGCTGGTGTCGGAGCTGGCCCGCTGGCAGGCCGCAAAGAACCTGGTGTCATCGGCCACTCTCGCCGATGTCTGGACGCGCCATATCGCGGATTCCCTGCAGATCCATGCGCTGGCGCCTGAGGCTCAACGATGGCTGGATCTGGGCTCGGGTGGCGGCTTTCCGGGGCTGGTCATCGGAATTTGCGTGGCGGAGAGGCCCGGTGGGCACATCCATCTCGTCGAAAGCAATAGCCGCAAATGCGCATTCCTGCGCCATGCGGCCCGTTTGACCGGCGCTCCGGTGACGGTTCACGCCGCCCGGATCGAAGATGTCGTCGATGATTTCGTCGGCCAGGTCGACGTCGTCACGGCGCGCGCGCTCGCGCCGCTGCCCCAGCTTCTCGACTGGTGCAAAGAGCTGTTGAGAACCGGGACGCTCGGACTCTTTCCCAAGGGACAACATCTAGATACGGAATTGACGGACTCATCCAGATATTGGAAGATTCAGGCATCAACGGTTTCCTCCGTCACGGATGGCGCCGCCCGGATCCTGATGGTTCGCGCGGCCGAGAAACGGGCCGATCAATGACCGATCTAACGCCTATTCCCATGCCGCGCCGCCCGCGCGTGCTGGCCCTCGCGAATCAGAAGGGCGGCGTCGGAAAGACGACGACCGCGATCAATCTCGGCACGGCGCTCGCGGCGATCGGCGAGAAGGTGCTGATCGTCGACCTCGATCCGCAGGGCAATGCCTCGACCGGGCTCGGTGTCGACCGCAGGAGCCGGAAGTCGTCGACCTATGATGTGCTCTGCGGCGATGTGGGCCTCGGGCAGGCGCTGCAGGAGACGGCTGTTCCCGGCCTGTTCCTGGCGCCGTCGACGCTCGACCTGCTTGGCGTGGAGCTGGAGATCGCAGCCTCCAAGGATCGGACGCATCGCTTGAAGAATGCGATCGACGAGCTGGTCTATGATCAGCGGTGTTCCGATTTGACCTATGTGCTGATCGATTGCCCGCCTTCGCTCAGCCTGATCACGGTCAATGCGATGACGGCCGCGGACGCCGTTCTGGTTCCTCTGCAGTGCGAGTTCTTTGCGCTGGAAGGCTTGAGCCAGTTGCTCAAGACTGTCGAGCAGGTGCGTGCCGGGCTCAACCCGCGCCTCATCATCCAGGGCGTCGTGCTGACCATGTACGACCCGCGCAACAATCTCTCTGGCCAGGTCATGGCCGACGTGCGCGAATTCCTTGGCGACAAGGTCTATGAGACTGTGATTCCGCGCAATGTCCGTGTTTCCGAGGCTCCGTCCTATGGCAAGCCGGCATTGCTCTACGATCTGCGCTGCTCGGGCTCGCAGGCCTATCTGAAACTGGCTTCCGAAGTGATCCGCCGCGAGCGCACGCTGCGCGCCGCGGCCTGATTCCTATTTCCGCGTAGAGGTTGACGAGGATGGCAATGGCCGAAGAACAGGGGCGTTCACGCCTGGGCCGGGGCCTGGCAGCGCTGATCGGCGATGTCGGCGAGGAGATCGGCGCGCTCGAACGGGCTCGCGGCCAGCGCCGCGTTCCTGTCGAATTCCTGCGGCCGAGTGCGCGCAATCCGCGCCGCAGTTTTGTCGAGGAGAACCTCGAGGAGCTGACGGCTTCGGTGCGCGAGCGCGGCATCCTGCAGCCGATCATCGTCCGGCAGATCGTCGGCATGCTCGACGCCTATGAGATCATCGCCGGCGAGCGGCGCTGGCGGGCTGCCCAGCGCGCGGGCCTGCATGACGTGCCGGTGATCCTGGTCGAGGCCGATGATCGCGAGGCACTCGAGATCGCGATCGTCGAGAACGTCCAGCGCACCGACCTGAACGCGATCGAAGAGGCGGCGGGCTATGAGCGGCTGATCGCGGAGTTCAACTACACCCAGAACGATCTTGCGCGGGTGATCGGCAAGAGCCGCAGCCATGTCGCCAACACGCTGCGGCTGTCGAAATTGCCGGAATCCGTTCGCCAGATGGTGAGCGAAGGCGCCGTATCGGCTGGCCATGCACGCGCGCTGCTGTCTGTTTCGGAACCGGAACTGATGGCGCGCAAGATCGTCGACGAAGGGCTCAGCGTCCGTGACATCGAACGAATCGTCCAGGGCGAGTCGCGCGGCGAAAGCAAGGGCATCACGTCGAAGCCGAAGCTCGACAAGGATCCCGATACCCGGGCGGTCGAAAAAGCGCTGGAGGAGGCGCTCGGATTGTCCGTCTCGATCTCGCATCGTGCCAATGGCGGCGGCGAGATGAAGATCAGCTACAAGACGCTGGAGCAGCTCGATGCGCTCTGCCGCCGCTTGAAGGACTGAAATTCGATCAGTCGCCGCGCGTTCCGGCGCGGCCGAGCCTCGCCAGCGTCCAGAGGACGCGCGTCGCGCCGGCTTTGCCGAGTTCACCGTCGCGCCGGGCGGCCAGCGTCGCATTGCCGAGCAGATTGACGGCCTCCAAGAGCTTTACGGTCGTCCAGCCCGCGAGCGCGGCTTCCGTGGCTGCGATGCGCGGATAGGGCAGCCGCATTGCCGCGACCATGTCGCGGGCGCTTCGGCCGGCATCCATGCCCTGGCGAGCCTTCAGAAGCGCCAGCGTATGCCGCAGGACGGCTCCCAGCATGACGCCGGGGTCGAGCCCCTCGCCGGCCAGCTTGGCCTGGGCCAGATCGAGTGCGGCCAGCTTTCCCGAGAACACCGCGTCGATCAGCATGGCTTGTTCGCGCTGGGCGGTGTCGCCGACAACGGCATCGACGTGATCCACGCCGATCGTCGTTTCGGCACCGACATAAAGCAGCAGCTTCTCGATTTCGCGGCGGGATGTCTGCCGGTCACCACCGAGCAGCCCGGCGAGATGGTCGCGCGTCGTCCGGTCGATGCTCTTGCCGGCATTGCGAACCATTTCGTCGATGATGCCGCCGAGATCGCGAGCCGCGTCACCATAGCAGGGCACGGCCAGCGCCGTGCGGGCGCGCTCGCAGGCGGTCCGCAGCGGGTTGCTGCGCTGGAGATCGCCGGCCTCGACGATGACGATGGCGTCCTTCGAGGGCGTCGCCAGCAAGGGCTCGACGGCCGCCAGCAAGGGCTTCGAGGTTGGCGAGACGCGAATCGCCCGCCGTCCGCCGAACAGACCGATCGTGTTGGCCTCGTCGACGAGCTTGAGGGGATCGGAAGCGATGTCGTCGCCGCTCATGCGGACCAGTTGGAAGGCGTCGCCGGCGTCGTCGACATGCGCCCTGGCGAGCGCTGAGGCGCGTTCCGAAACGAGGCCGGCATCGGGCCCGTAGATCAGGACGAGCCGGCAGGCCGGATCGAGTCTCGCCAGTGCGCGATCGGCTTCATGCGCCTTGATGGCGACCATGGGGGTGTTCCCGCTCGGTCAACCAGCGACGAGGTCGGCGGCCATCTGCCCGCGAATCAGGGTCGCCAGGTTCTTTGCGGCACGGATCTGGGCGTCGCGGGCCGCTCGCACCGTCGCGAAGCGCTGCGAGGAACGCTCATAGGGCGCCCGAACGATATTGGTGCCCTTGGAAACGACCTTGCCGGAACCGATCTCCGTCACGGACCATGTCGCGGTGGCGACGAGAACCGCAGAATCGGCTCGGCCATTCGCATAATCCACCGTCACGACCTCGATCGATTCGGCGATGCTGGTGTTGAACTTCAGCCGCTTGGTCCGGTCGGGCTCGCCGCCGCCGTCGAGCTCGAAGACGAGTTCATTGCGCAGATAATGGCCGATCAGCCCCTTGATTTCAGGGACCTCGACCTCCTTCAGCGTATCCTTGATGCTGCCGCCGGTGACGCTACGCGTGTTCTCGGCATAGAGCGGCTGAAAGCAGCCGCCAGCAAGCGCGGCCGCACCCAGCACGGCCGCCAGCGCGACGAGACGGCGCGGCTGCGAGGCGTCGCGCTTTGCGGTTTCAGACGACGACATTCACGATTCTCCCGGGCACGACGATGATCTTCCGGATATCGCGGCCGTCAAGCGCCTTTGTGACGATCTCGGATGCCCTCACCAGAGCCTCGACCGCCACCGTATCCGCATCGGCCGGCACGGTCACCTCCGCGCGCTTCTTGCCGTTGACCTGCACCGGCAGGACGATGCTGTCGTCCTTCAGCAGGGCGGCCTCGGCTTGCGGCCAGGCGGCTTCGCCGACAAGGCCCTCCTGGCCGAGCGCCTGCCAGCACTCTTCGGCGAGATGCGGCATCATCGGCGCGACGAGCTGGGTCGCGATCACGCCGGCTTCTTGCAGCGCAAAGGCGACGTCCGGAGCCAATGTCGCATCCTCGGCGGCCGCATCGAGCGCTTTTCCGATGGCGTTGGTCAGCGTGTAGACATGGGCGATGCAACGGTTGAAGCCGAGGCGCTCGATATCGTTGCCGACGGCGTCCAGGGCGCGGTGGGCGGCTTTGCGCAGGCTTTCCGCGGCCTCGCCGAAGCTTGCCGGCCGGGCGGCCCTGTTGCCGGTGCGCTCGGCGATCTCACCCAGCAGCCGCCAGAGGCGCTGCACGAAGCGGGCGGCGCCCTGCACGCCCTCGTCGGTCCAGATCACGTCGCGGTCGGGCGGGGAGTCCGACAGCATGAACCAGCGGGCGGTGTCGGCGCCGTAGGAGGCGATGATGTCGTCGGGGTCGACCACGTTCTTCTTGGACTTCGACATCTTCTCGATCGCACCGATCTCGATCGGTGCGCCGGTGTCGACCTGGAAACCCTTGCGCTCCGCGCCGGTGCCCTCGATGCGGACATCGCCGGGCTCGACCCAGGTGCCGGCGGCGTCGCGATAGGTCTCATGGACGACCATGCCCTGCGTGAACATGCCGTCGAAGGGCTCGTCCAGCCCGGCATGGCCAGTCGCCTTCATGGCGCGGGTGAAGAAGCGCGAATAGAGCAGGTGCAGGATCGCGTGCTCGACACCGCCGATATACTGGTCGACCGGCAGGAAGCGATCGACGACCGGACGGTCGGTCGGGCTTTCCGTCCGCCACGGATCGGTGAAGCGGGCGAAATACCAGGACGAATCGACGAAGGTGTCCATCGTGTCGGTCTCGCGCCGGGCGTCCTTGCCGCATTGCGGGCAGGCGACATGCTTCCAGCTCGGGTGATGGTCGAGCGGGTTGCCGGGCTTATCGAAGGAGACGTCGTCGGGCAGCTTGACCGGCAGATCGGCGTCGGGGACCGGCAAGGTGCCGCAATCGACACAGTGGATCACCGGGATCGGGCAGCCCCAGTAGCGCTGGCGCGAGACGCCCCAGTCGCGCAGGCGGAAATTGACCTTGCGGGCGCCGACCGGGCGGTTGCCCCGCGTCTCGCCTTCCAGCCGACGGGCGACCTCTTCTTTCGCCTCCGGAATGGTCATGCCGTCGAGGAAGCGCGAATTGATCATGCGGCCATCATCGACATAGGCGGTGTCGGTGATGACGAAGCTCGCGGGATCGACGCCTTCAGGGGCGACGACGGGCGTGTTGCCGAGGCCGTATTTGTTGACGAAGTCGAGGTCGCGCTGGTCATGCGCCGGGCAGCCGAAGATCGCGCCGGTGCCGTATTCCATCAGGATGAAATTAGCGACGTAGACCGGCAAAGTCCACGACGGATCAAAGGGATGCGCGACGCGCAGGCCCGTGTCGAAGCCGAGCTTTTCGGCCTTGTCGATGTTCTCCTGTGCCGTGCCGGTGCGCTTGCATTCCTCGATGAAGGCCTGCAGCGCAGGGTTCGCCGCGGCCGCCGCCTTGGCGAGCGGGTGATCGGGGGCGATGCCCAGGAACCTGGCGCCGAACAGCGTGTCGGGCCGGGTCGTGTAGACCTCGATCTCGTCCGTTCCGAAGGCTTTCGATTCGAGAGCGAAACGAATCAGCAGCCCTTCCGAGCGGCCGATCCAGTTCTTCTGCATCAGGCGGACCTTGTCGGGCCAGCGGGTCAGGCCCTCCAGCGCGTCATGCAGCTCCTGGCCATAGGCCGTGATCTTGAAGAACCATTGCGTCAGTTCGCGGATCTCGACCGGGGCGCCGGAGCGCCAGCCCTTGCCGTCGATGACCTGCTCATTGGCGAGCACGGTCTCGTCGACCGGGTCCCAGTTGACCTTGGCGGTCTTGCGATCGACCAGCCCGGCCTTGAGGAAGTCCAGGAACATCTTCTGCTGGTGGCGATAATAGGAGGGGTCGCAGGTCGCGAGCTCGCGGCTCCAGTCGAGCGACAGGCCCATGGACTGCAATTGCGTCCGCATCGCCGCGATATTGGCATAGGTCCATTCGCGCGGATGGACGCCTTTCTGCTTGGCGGCGTTCTCCGCGGGCAGGCCGAAGGCGTCCCAGCCCATCGGATGCAGCACGGCGAAACCCTTGGCCCGCTTGTAACGCGCCACAACGTCGCCCATCGCATAGTTGCGGACATGGCCCATATGGATGCGCCCGGAGGGGTAGGGGAACATCTCGAGGACGTAGTAGCTCGGCCGCGGATCGTCGTTCCTCGTCTCGAAGAGCTTGCGCTCCTCCCAGACGGCACGCCATTTCGGCTCGGATTCTTTGGGATTGTAGCGTTCGACGGCCATGGTAACGGGCTATTCTTGCATGATCGGGGGTGCCGGGACGAGGTCAGCTGATCTCGTCCAAGAGTTCAACGCATGATGTTGTCCGAAAACCGGTTCCCACTTTTCGGCATCATGCTCTAGGACACCATTGCGTGCACGCGGTCAACGCCGGCCCAGGCATGAAGGGATGCGAGATGAGCGATACGGTT
>DATDBB010000254.1:0-6465 GCA_036525085.1 Allobosea sp. | reverse complement strand
GCCTTGAACTGCGCGGTCGGCTCCGCCTCGCGCGCGACATTGACGACCTTGTTGCCGGTCGCCTTCTCGAAGGGATCGTAGAAGGCCTTGCGGAAGGCGGGCCCGAACGGACCGCCGGGATCTGCGACGATGATCTGCGTCGCCGCCCGCGCGGTTCCCGCGAGATATGGCGCCGCGAGGGCGCCGGCGGCAGCCCCGCCCGCCAGTTGCAGCAGGGTGCGCCGCGTCGGCTTGGTCGTCGTGATCGTCATCGTCATCTCCCTTTCAAGCGGTTTTCCGCATTTCCCCATGGATGATCTGATCGTCGGGTGTCGCCTCGTCAGCCGGCCTTGCGCGCGGCGCGGATGGCCAGGAACTGCTCCATCATCCGTGCCGGCTCGCCGGTGGCGTAGGCCTCGCGCTGGGTGCGGATGCCGGCCCTGAGGCACTCGCGGAAGCTCTCCTCGGTGACCTCGCGGAAGCGGGCCTTATTCAGACGCATCGCGACGGGCGGCTTGCCGGCGAGTTCGGTGGCCAGGGCCAGCGAGGCCTCCATCACCTTCTCCTTCGGCACGATGCGGTTGATCAGGCCGATACGGAAGCATTCGTCGGCATCCATCATGCGGCCCGTCAGGGTCAGGTCGATGGTGCGGGCGATGCCGATCATCTCGCGCATGATCCAGGGGCCGGTCACCGAGGCGATCCCGGAATTGATCTCGGGCTGGCCCATGGTGACGCCGTCATGGCCAATGCGCAGGTCGCAGAGCAGCGAGACCTGAAAGGCGGACCCGGCCGCCACGCCGTTCAGCGCCGCGATGATCGGCTTCGAGAGCGAGCGAATCCGGTCGTAGAGGCGCTCCCATTCGCCCATCCATTCCTGCGCCCTGTCGGCGTCGAAAGTCTTGGTCTCGTTGAGATCCTGGCCGGCGCCGAACGCCCGATCCCCTGCCCCGGTGAGGATGATCGCGCGCACCGCTTCATTCGCCTCGAGCTCGTCGAGGCCCTCGACCAGACGGGACCGCATCGGCGCATTCCAGGCGTTGAGCACCTGCGGGCGATTGAGGGTGAGGATGCCGACGGCGCCACGCACTTCGACCAGAACCGAGTCCTTCATACCGCTCTCCGATGAGAATTTATTGCAATGAAATAACTTCTATTGATAAAACTACGCCAATGCCTCACCTTGTCAAGGCCGTTGGCCACGGCCATTGATGCGCCAGGAGAACAGGCCCGATGACGATGACCGAAGCGACAGCGAACAGCCGCAAGAAGGCGCCGGCAGAACAGGCCGGGCGCAGCGACGCGCTGATGGTCAATTCGGTCGAGAAGGCCTTCCGGGTGCTGTCGGCCTTCGGCCGCCAGCATCAGACGCTCAACCTGTCACAGGTCGCTTCCGAAACGGGGATGGATGTCAGCGCCGCGCAGCGCTTCACCCACACCCTCACCAAGCTCGGCTATCTGCGCAAGGATGCCCAGACCAAGCGCTTCGAGCTGACCGCGAAGACGCTCGATCTCGGCTATCATTTCGTGCGCAGCAGCCGCCTGCTCGACCGGGCGATGCCCTATCTCATGCACCTCAGCAAGGAGACCGAGGAGACGGTCAATCTCACCGTGCGTGAGGGCGCCGAGATCATCTTCGTCTCCCGCTTCCTCAGCCGCCATGTTCTGAACACCGACGTCATCATCGGCACGCGGATGCCGGCCTACGCCACGGCGCCCGGCATCGCCATGCTGTCGCGCCTGCCGGAGGACGAGGCGATGGCGATCATCGACGCGTCCGACCTTCAGGCCCACACGCCCTCGACGACCTGGAAGCGCGATGCGCTGCGGGAGAAGCTGCGCCAGGCGGCGGCGCAGGGCTACGCCACCGCCTTCGAGGAGGTCTATCTCGGCGACGCCTCGATCGCGGCCGTGATCGTCGATCACCACGGCCGCCCGGAGGCCGCCGTCAACATCGCCACTTCGACCTCGCGCTATAGCCATGCCGAGGTCGTTGCGCGCTTTTCCTCCCTCGTCATCGCGACCGCGCACGCAATCTCCCGCGTCTGAGCCACCAGCACGAAGCGCTTGACAGGCCGTCGGCCGACTTATCAATATTCGAAAGAACTTATTGCATTGAAATAAATCGTCGGGATTTCACATGGACGCCCCGCAGCCTCAGTTCCGCCGCGTCGCCGCCCGTTCCGGACCGCGAGCGACGCTCAGCTTCGACGGCGCAACCATCGCGGCGACCACCGGCGACAGCGTCCTCACGGCTCTTCTCGCAAGCGGTTCCCTGATCCGGCGACTGGAATTCGGCGGCGAGCCGCGAGCGGGCTTCTGCCTGATGGGCGCCTGCCAGGATTGCTGGGTCTGGAGTGCGGAGGGGGGACGGATCAGGGCGTGCACCACCCCTGTCGCCGACGGCATGGTGCTCTTTGCCGAGCCGCAGCCGATGGTCGCGGTTCATGGCTGACATCGTCATCGTCGGCGCAGGCCCCGCCGGCATCGGCGCTGCCGAAGTCCTCTGCGCAAGGGGCTTGCAACCCATCCTGATCGACGAAAGCGCCAGGGCCGGCGGGCAGGGCTATCGCCGGCCGGCCGACGATCTCGCCCTCGACATGAACAGGCTGATGGGTTCCGAGGCCCAGCGCTATGCCGCTCTGCACCGGCGTTTCGAGGTGCTGCGGCCTACCATCGACTATCGTCCGCGCACCCTCGTCTGGGCCATTGACGGCAACCAGCTACATCTTCTGCACGAGGGGAAGGCGCAGACGCTGAGCTTCGACAAGCTCGTCATCGCCAGCGGCGCCATGGACCGGGTTGCGCCCCTGCCCGGCTGGACCTTGCCCGGCGTTTTCACCCTCGGCGGCGCGCAGGTCGCGCTCAAGGACCAGGGCTGCCTGATCGGCAGCCGCGTCGCCTTCCTCGGCTCGTCGCCCCTGCTGGCGCTGGCGGCGAAGCAGTATCGCGACATGGGGGCGCAGATCGCCGTCATCGCCGATACGACGCCATTCGCCGCCAAGGCCGCCGCAATGCCGGCGCTGATGCGAGCCCCGCGGACGCTGCTGCGGGGCATCTGGTACATGGGCGCGTCGCTGCGCGCCGGGACGCCCATGCTGCATGGCGTGACGCCCGTCGCCGTCGAAGGCAAAGGCCGCGTCGAGGGGCTCCTGCTCCGCGACGCGCATGGCCGCGAACGCCGCTTCGCCTGCGACGCCGTCGCGCTCGGCTACGGGCTCAAGCCCGAGACCCAACTCGCCGACCTCGCCGGGGCCAAGTTCGCCTACGATCCCGATTTCAGGCTGTTCCTTCCGGTGATCGACGGAATGGGCCGGGCGCGACCTGGCCTCTACCTCGCCGGCGACGGCGTTCGGATCGGCGGAGCCGATGCGGCCGAGGCGAGCGGTGCCCTGGCCGCCCACGCGCTCCTGTCCGATCTCGGCCAAGCACAGGATGTCGATGCGACGAGACGGCTGGCGCGGCAGGTCGAGCGCCTGCGACGTTTCCAGCGGGGTCTCGCGCGCGCCTTCGCCTGGCCGAAGGCGCAGATCGCCGCCCTGTCCGATTCCGTGACGCTGTGCCGCTGCGAGAACGTGACGGTCGGCGAGGTGCGCGCGGCAATGGGCAAGGAACTGGGGCCTATCGAAGTCAACCGGGTCAAGGCGATGACGCGCTGTGGGATGGGTCGCTGCCAGGGCCGCGTCTGCGGCCCGGCCTTGCAGGAGATCGTCGCGGCGGCGAGCCATAGCGACGTCGGCGCAGTGGGGCGGCTGCGCGGTCAGGCTCCGGTCAAGCCGATCGCGCTCGCGGCGGCCGGGGATGTGGCATGAGCCCGCGCACGAGCGATGTCGCGATCATCGGCGGCGGGCTGATCGGCGCCTGGACCGCCTTCTTCCTGGCGCGGCGGCGACAGCGCGTGACGCTGATCGAGAAGGGGGTCGTCGGCGCCCAGTCCAGCGGCGTCAATTTCGGCAATCTGCGCCTGCAGGGACGTTTTCCAGGCCAGTATCCACTGTCCCTGCGCTCGCAGGCGCTCTGGGAAGATTTCGATGCGCTGATCGGCGAGGACTGTGAGTTCGAGCAGACCGGCCATCTCTACCTCGCCTATGACGAGGAGGAGCACGCCAAGCTCGAAGGCTATGCCAAGGTCTCCGAATCCTATGGGCTCGCGATCGAGCGCGTCGGCCCGGCTGAACTCAGGCGACGCTGGCCCTGGCTCGGGAAACGCGCCGTCGCGGCCACCTACTCGGCCCGCGACGCCACGGCCAATCCGCGCCTCGCCACGCCTGCGATCGCGCGCGCCGCGGCAAGGCATGGCGCCATCATCCGCGAGAACACCTGCGTCACCGCTGTCGAGCGCGCCGCCGACGGCTTCCTCCTGACGCTGGCGGGCGGCGCGACGCTGAGTTGCGGTGCCCTCGTCAACAGCGCCGGCGCCTGGGCGCTGGAGATCGCGCAGCGCTTCGGCGAGACCGCCCCGCTCTTTCCCGCAGGCCCGCCGCAATTCGTGACGGAGCCCTTTCCCTACATGATCGAGCCCTCGGTGCAGGCGATCGACGGCTCGGTGATCTTCCGGCAGATCCCGCGCGGCAACATCATCCTCGCCGGCTACCCACGCACGGCCGCGGATCCGCAGGCAAACCGCGCGCCCGTGCCGCCGGTCAAGACCCTCGCGGCGATGAAGGCGCTGGCGCGCGTCGCGCCGATGCTGGCGCATTGCCATGTCATCCGCGTTTGGTCGGGCATCGAGGCCTATCTGCCCGACATGATCCCGGTCATCGGGCCGAGCGAGACCGCGCCCGGCCTGTTCCACGCCTTCGGCTTCTGCGGCCATGGCTTCCAGATCGGCCCCGGCGTGGGCCTGTGCCTCAGCGAGCTGATCATCGACGGGGCGACGCCCACACCGCTCGATCCGTTCTCGATCGGCCGCTTCCGCGAGGCGGCCGTCGTCAGCGAAAAGTTCCGCAAGGAATTCGACCAGCCATGACGCAAGGAGGAGCTAGTTAGGTCTCCGACCGTTGGCACCTGATGGAAAATGCCAGCCGCGCTTTCCTTCACGCCGTGCGCAGGTTGATGCGTCAGATCCGCGGCGCCATCGGCACCACCGCCGTCAACCCCGCGCTGCTGACGGCGGCGGAGAAGCTGCAATATGACGGATATCTTCGGCGCGAGGAGACAAACGCAGTCGTCCCCGCCCTCTGGGCGGAGGGCGTGCCGATCAAACAGATCGTCAGGCGCACTGGCCATCACCGCCTGACTGTCAGGCGGATCGTCCGTGGCGAGCGAAGCGACGTCTTCCGACCAACGGCCGTGTCTCCCATTGGGGAGATCGCCTCGTTCGAACCTATCTCTATGAGGCGGCCAGCGTCCTCATGCATCGGACGAAGAAATGGTCCTCGCTGAAGGCGTTTCGAGCGGCGCATCGAGCGGTCGCGTCGGGGGCGACCAGAAAAAATCCATTGGATCAGGCGAGATCAGTCAGCTCAAACGTGCCGCCGCGTTCATCGGGCCTGATCGCGTTCACAGCGGATCGATGGCCGCATGCTGAACATCGCCTGCCAGCGCTTCCCTGAGAATGGACAGGGCCCGAACGAGCGTCGCACGGTTCACCGCAGTGCCGAGGCACAGACGCAGGCCGGTGATTTGATCATCGTGCCCTGAAGCCGCGAAGGCTCCAGGCGGCGCCAGCCGGAGCCCCGCGGCCATTGCGCGAGCGGCCGTGCGCTCGGCAATCGCTTTTGTCATCGGCAGCCAGAGGTGGAGGCTCGCGGCGGAACGCGGCCGGGCGACCGCCTCGCCAAGCGCCGCCAGAGCCATTGCTGTGCGCGCTTCGACCTCCGCGCGCGCGGCCAGAGCCAGCTCCTCTGCCCGGCCGCTGCTGATCCATTCGGTTGCGATGGCAAAGTTCACACCAGGCGGCGAGTGCGTGATCGCCCGGGTCGCCCGCAGGCAGGGCTCGAAGATCTCCCCGGCCGGAGCGACGAGGAAGCCAGCCCGCAAGCCAGGCGCGAAGACTTTCGAGAGGGAACTCAGATAGAGCGTGCGCTCGGGCGCCAGCGCGGCGAGCGACGGCAGGTCGAGATCGCGGGCATAGGCCGCGTAGACATCGTCCTCGATGATGGTCAGATCGCGCGCCTCCGCGACCCTCGCGATCTCCTCGCGGCGGCGACGGCTCATCGTCCGGGTCGTCGGATTGTGCAGCGTCGGCAAGGTGTAGAACAGGCGTGCACCGGTCTCCACTGCAGCCCGGTCCAGCGCATCCGGCCGTGCGCCTTCTTCGTCCATCGCGACGCCGTGCAGCCGATAGCCCTGCTGGCCAGCCAGCGTCCGGGCGCCCGAGCGTGTGTTTCGGCGTGCAAGTTTGGGTCTGACTCAGTTTCGCTGCAGGTAGCGGCTGTTCTGACGCTGGTTTCCAGAAGGAATCAGCATGATGAAGCAGCGATTTCGGCCAGCCAGCTTGGTTCCCTCAGGATTGATGGTCGACGGTATCGCGATCGAAGGCGA
>DATDBB010000253.1:0-8310 GCA_036525085.1 Allobosea sp. | reverse complement strand
GCCGAGCGCGCTCGGGACGATGAGGTTCTTCTCGATGTCCTCGAACATCGCCGCCCGGCCCGGATCGACCGCATGCTTGGCGAGGAAGAGTTCATAGGTCGAGCGCTCGGGCTTCGGCGTGAAGCCGGCCGCGACGATATCGAAGACATCCTCGAAATGCTCGAGGATGCCGAGTTTGCCGGCGACGTTGCGGGCATGGCCGACCGAGCCATTGGTCAGGATCAGCTTGCGTCCGGGCAACGCCGCGATCGCTGCGCCCAGTGCGGGATCGGGCTCGAGCAGGCTGAGATCGATGTCATGCGCGAAGTCGAGGAAGTCGTCCGGCTCGACACCGTGCTCGACCATCAGCCCGTTCAGGGTCGTGCCGTAGCGATGGTAGTAGTAGTTCCGCAAGGCATGCGAGGAGAGGCCGTCGAGCCCGAACAATTCCTGCAGGAACAGGGTGATGCGCTGGTTGACCTGCGGCCAGACCTGGCACTCATGCGAATAGAGCGTGTTGTCGAGGTCGAAGACCCAGTGATCGACATGCGCGAAGGCTTCCGCTTCGAGCGGCGGGGTCGCAACGGGAATGCTGGCGTGCGTGTTCATGGGACGGACTCATGTGGCGAGCCGATCCTGACATGCAAGAGTTCTGCTAAGAGTTAATCGCCAGCGGCCCCGCCTCCTGGTCATTGTGAGCGCAGCGAAGCAATCCAGGAGGCATAGAGCGAGCCATTCTGGATTGCTTCGCTGCGCTCGCAATGACGGCGGGGCTCGTCAGCGCCGAATGATCGTGCCTGAGCCGGTATCGGTGAAGAGCTCGATCAGGGCCGCATGCGGCACCTTGCCGTCGAGGATGACGACCGCCTCGACACCTTTTTCCAGCGCGTAGATGCAGGTCTCGATCTTTGGGATCATGCCGCCGGAGATCGTGCCGTCGGCGATCAGGCGGCGGCATTCCTCGACGGTGAGTTCCGGGATCAGTTCCTTGTCCTTGTTCAGGACACCGGGAACGTCGGTGAGCAGGAGCAGGCGCTTGGCGTTGAGAGCGCCGGCAATGGCGCCGGCGAAGGTGTCGGCGTTGACGTTGTAGGTCTGGCCGTCATCGGCGGCGCAGACCGGCGCCAGCACCGGGATCAGCTCGGCCTTGAGCACGGCGTCGAGCACGGAGGTGTCGACCTTGTCGGGCTCGCCGACGAAGCCGAGATCGAGCACCTCCTCGATCTTGGAATCAGGATCGACGATGGTGCGCGTCACCTTGCGGGCGGTGACCATATTGCCGTCCTTGCCGCAAAGCCCGATCGCCTTGCCGCCCTCGCGCGAGATGTAGCCGACGATCTCCTTGTTGACAGAGCCGGCCAGGACCATCTCGACGACGTCGACGGTCGCGGCATCGGTGACGCGCAGCCCCTGCTTGAACTCCGACTTGATGCCGAGCTTGCCGAGCATGCGGGCGATCTGTGGCCCGCCGCCATGGCAGACGACCGGCTTGAGGCCCGACTGCTCGAGCAGCACGACGTCCTCGGCGAAGTCCTCGGCGGTGGCGGCATCGCCCATGGCGTTGCCGCCATATTTGATCACGATGACCTCCTGATCGTAGCGCTGCATGTGGGGCAGCGCCTGGACCAGCAGGTCAGCGGCTTGCGACGGCGTCAGATGGGCGGGGGTGATCATCGGCAGGCTCCGCGGGGGCGCGGGCAAGCGACCGCGCGTGAGCGCCTTCTAGCGGACTGAGGGGCCCGCCGGAAGACCTCTCGCGACCTTGGCGGCACCACGATAGCCAAGCAGGCCACTCAAGCCTATCATCCGACCGGATCCTCGAAATGGGGAGATCGGTCAATGAGCGATGCCCGATCCTTGCTCGACGTTCTGCGCCAGTCAGTATCGGCTGATATCGTGGACGCAATCGAAAGGCTGATCGCGACCGCTCCCGATCGAAAGCTCAATCGAATTAACGCCCTGGCGTTCGCTGCCGAACGGGGCCTGGACGAAGAGCAGGTGATCGGCGGCTTCTTGCATGCCTCTCGGCTCGGTCTCTTCGAATTCTCATGGAATGTTCTTTGTCCCGGGTGTGGCGGGGTTCTCGATGCCGGCGCCTCGCTGAAGCATGTTCGCAGCGAGGTTTACACCTGCGCGCTATGCGCCGCTGGCTACGAGCCTTCGCTCGACGAAATGGTCGAGGTGACGTTCACGGTCAGTCCCAATGTCAGGCGGATAGAGGCTCATCACCCGCACCAACTTCCAGCCGCCGAATATTTTCGCCAGATCTACTGGGGTTCGGGCGTCGATTTGCCGGAAGAGGATTATGAGGCGACGGTCGACGAATTCATCGTCGAGGCGCTGGAACTGCCGGCCGGTGAGAAGGCCGTCATATCGCTTCAGATTGCGGAATCCTTCCTCATCGTCTTCGAGCCGGTGACGCACGCCGCGCAATTCATCGACGTGAAGGGCGAACCTACGAAGGATCGGCAGACGCTTGCGCTGGTGTTCGACTGGGCGCACCGCCACGACGAGACACTGGTGATGCGCCCAGGAGCTCTGCGCATAGCACTCGAAAATCATGCCGACGTCCGCACCTTGCCGTCGGTCTGCATCGCGAACGATGCGTTGCATCATCTGCTCGGAAAGCGCCGCCCCTTCCTGACCGCCAAGCGAATCCTTTCAAATCAGACCTTCCGGGACATCTACCGGACCGACACCCTCGAGATCGACCAGCGCTTGAAGATCAGCAGCCTGACCTTTCTCTTCACCGACCTCCGCGGGTCGACCGAGCTCTATGAACGCGTCGGCGATCTCGTTGCCTTTGACCTGGTCAGGGCGCATTTCAGGCTCTTGAGCGAGATCGTGGCGTCGGAGACAGGCGCCGTCGTCAAGACGATCGGCGATGCGGTCATGGCGTCGTTTCCTGCGTCCGACCGCGCCATCGCCGCAGCCGTTCGCATGCGCGACGCGATGCGTGGGCTCAACCGGGAACGCGGAAAGGAGGATATGATTCTCAAGATCGGGATCCACGAAGGGCCCTGCATCGCGGTCAATCTCAACGAACGGCAGGACTATTTCGGGCAGACGGTGAACATCGCGTCGCGCGTGCAGCATCTCGCCGCCTCGAATGAAATCTTCACCACCGATGCAGTGCTCGGCAATCCACGCGCCAACGATCTGCTCGCCGAACTGGGATTGAAGCCGCTGCGGCAAGAGGTCGGGCTGCGCGGCATCTCGAGGAACATCGGCGTCTTCGTCATCCAATAGCAGTGCTCAGCCATTGCGTGACGAGGCCGCAACCTGACGAGCTTCAGGCGCGCTTCGCGAACAAGGCCGACAGCGCGAGCACGAGCCAGCCGCCCAGCATCAGAAAGCCGCCGATCGGCGCCGCACGCGGGAACAGCCCCTCATTGGCAAAACCGCGCCGGGCGAGATCGGCTGCGAACAGCGCCGCCCCGAGGATGATCAGCGAGAGCGCGAGGCGCGCGACAAAGTCGACGAGATGGCCGCCCTTGCGCGCGGCGGTCGCGCCGAAGATCACCGAGGCATGGAACAGCAGCATTTGGCCGGCGATCTGGACATTGGCGGTGCCGGTGACATGCGCGGCAGCGGCGAGCAGGGCGACGCCGGCCAGCCCCATCAGGGCGGCGAGCGTCAGATGGATCTTCGCAGCGGTCATTGAAGCCCCGAGTTGCTGGCCCTGCGATCCCGGGCGCGCAGATTGGATGCGGGGCAAGCCGCCCGCCGTCAAGGCGCGGCGACGGCGCCATCGTGACGCGCTGCGTGTTATTGCCCGTCGAACCAAGCCTTCCACTGCGGCACGGCGGTAGCGAAGGTGCCGCGATGGCTGGTGTCGCCGGTCGGCACGGCCTCGACCTTGTCGTTGCCGATCGCCTTTTGATAGGTCATCGGCAACTGGCCGATTTCGATGCGGATCGCCTCGTCGGTCAGGCCGTAATAGGTCCGCACCGGCGTCTTGATCACCCAGCGATAGGCGCTGGTCTGCGCCACGAGCCGGCCATAGGCGGAGTTGGCGAAGAACTGGGCGTCGAAATATTCCGGCCGGATCAGCTTGCGCAGGTCGGTCGGCACGGCGTTCTGGTCGAAAGGCTCGCGCAGATAGGCCTTGCGCGAGATTTCGTAGGTCTCGTCGGTCAGGAGCGCGCGGGCGAGGCCCGGCATGTTGTGGTAGTTCTCGAAGGAGAACACGTTGAGGATGAAGATCGTCGTGATCCAGTTTGCGTCGATCTTGCGCGGGAAATTTAGGAAGCCGTTGAAAGCGGCGAAAGCATCTGCTGGCGCGCTGGCGGTGGTCGCAGCCTTCACGGGCATGCCGACGGCCTCGAGCTTCTCGAGCATGGCGAGCGTGACGAAGCCGCCTTGCGACCAGCCGCTGAGGAAGAGCTTGCTGTCGGCGAGCTTGAGATTGGCGAGAACGGCGCGGCTGGCCAGGACCATGTCATGGGTCGCCTGCTGGTGGCTGCCCTTCACCAGATAACCTTCCGGCTCCTTGGACTGGCCCATGCCGAAATAGTCGGCGCCGATGACGAGATAGCCCTGCCCGGCGAACTGGGCGATCATCAGTTGCGTCTCGGGCGATTGGTCCGGGAAGGACGGCACCTGCTCCTTACCGTAGACCGTGCCGTGCTGGTAGGGGACCATCGGGAAGGCGCTCTCCGCGGTATCGGGCACGGCGAGGAGACCGGTGGCGGTGATCGGCCTGTTTGCCTGCTCTGGAACCACCGACTGGTAGGTGACGCGATAGAGCTTCACCGCGTTGCGGGCCGGAGTATAGGTGACGGCGATACCGGCGAATTTCGGCGTATCGGCGGTCAGGATCTGGTTGAGCTTGGCGACGTCCCAGCGCCCGATCGGCTCATACTCGACGCCCGACGAGACCTTGATCCGGGCCGCCTGCTGCGCCGCCACGGGCTGGCCGAACGAAAGGAGCGTGGCCAGCAGCGCGGCGAATGAGACGATCCGGAACACGAACGACATGAGCCCTCCCGAGCCTGCCGGGTGGAGCGGACCATCATGTTCCGATCGCAGCCTCGGCGCGGGGGACCCTGCACGGCCAGCGTAAAGATTTGGTGGCCCCGATACGGTGCGGCCTAGCCGCGCTCCGCCAGCACGCGCCCGACCGCCGCGCGCAGCTCGGGGATGCCGAGCCCGGTTTCGCTCGAGGTCAGCAGCACCTCGGGGAAGGCCGCGGGGCGGCGCTTGATCTCATCGTAGGTCGCCTCCAGCATGAACTGCTGGTCGGACTTCTTGAGCGCATCGCCCTTGGTCAGCACGACCTGATATGACATCGCGGCCTTGTCGAGGGTCTCGAGCACGGCGTTGTCGACGTCCTTGAGACCATGCCGGGCGTCGATCAGCAGATAGACGCGCATCAGATTGGGCCGGCCGCGCAGGTAGTTGTGGATCAGGTTGGTCCAGGAGGCGACCTTGGCCCGCCCAACCGCCGCATAGCCATAGCCGGGCATGTCGACGATGGTCAGGCGCTCATCGCCGCCGACCTGGCGGAAGAAGTTGAGCTGCTGGGTGCGGCCGGGCGTGTGCGAAGTCCGCGCCAGGGCATTGCGGCGCGTCACCGCGTTGATCAGGCTCGACTTGCCGACATTGGAGCGGCCGGCAAAGGCGATCTCGTGGCCGACCATCGGCGGCAGATCGTCGATATGGGTCGAGGCCCAGACGAAATCCCATGGCCCCTCGAAGAGCTTGCGGGCGGATTCGATCTCGTCGTCGGTGAAGGGGGTGGTCATGCTCGTGGTCATGGTGGTTACGCCTACACGGCCCGACGCAGCGCGTCGATGTCGGCGCCCGCGATCGCCCCGACATTGCGCGCGATCTTCTCCGCCTCCCAGTCCCACCAGCGGATTTCCAGAAGCGCGACGATGGTCTCGTCGGAGAAACGCAGCTTCACGACGCGTCCGGGATTGCCGACGACGACGGCATAGGGCGGCACATCCTTCACCACCTGCGCACGCGTGCCGATGATGGCGCCTTCGCCGATGGTGACGCCCGGCATGACCACGGCCTCGCGGCCGATCCAGACATCGTTGCCGATGACCGTGTCGCCGCGATGGGCGTGGCCCATGATATCGGGAGCGCCCTCGATGCCGAACATCTGGAAGGGATAGGTCGAGAAGCCGCCCATCGGGTGGTTGGCTCCGTTCATGACGAACTGAGCGGCCTGCGCGATGGCCACGAATTTCCCGATGATCAGCCGGTCGCCGACAAAGTCGAAGTGGTAGCGCACGCAGCGGGCGACGAAATGCTCGGGGCCGCGCGAGTCGTCATAGTAGCTGTAGTCTCCCACCTCGATCAGCGGGTGATCGACGATCGCCTTCAGGAAGGCCGTGCCCTTCCAGCCGGGAATGGGGTGGCGCGTGAGCGGGTCGGGCAGCGGCATCGGCTCTTCAAAGGCAAAGGGCGGGAAACCCCGCCCTTTGCTCCTTCACTTCTTGTTGCTGTTGGCGGGCTTGCCCGGCGTCGGCGCCGGTGAGGGCGATGCCGCGGCCGGGTCCGGCTTCTTGCCGAACATGCCCTTGATGTTGTCGAACAGTTCGATCTTCACGCCGAACTTTCGCATGATGTAGCCCTGCTGCAGCACCGAGAGCAGGTTGTTCCAGCTCCAGTAGATCACCAGGCCGGCCGGGAACGAGCCGAGCAAGAAGGTGAAGAACACCGGCATCCAGGTGAACATCATCTTCTGCACCGGGTCCGGCGGCTCCGGGTTCATCTTCATCTGAACGAACATCGTGATGCCCATGATGATCGGCCAGGCGCCGATCATCAGGAACGCCGGCACGGCGAAGGGCAGCAGGCCGAACAGGTTGAAGATCGAGGTCGGATCCGGCGCCGCGAGGTCGCGGATCCAGCCGAAGAACGGCGCGTGCCGCATCTCGATGGTGATAAAGAGGATCTTGTAGAGCGCGAAGAAGACCGGGATCTGCACCAGCACCGGCCAGCAGCCGGCGAGCGGGTTGATCTTCTGGGTCTTGTAGAGCTCCATCAGCGCCTGCTGCTGCTTCATCTTGTCGTCGGCATAGCGCTCGCGCAGCGCCAGCATCTCCGGCTGCATCGCCTTCATCTTCGCCATCGAGGCGTAGGACTTGCTGGCGAGCGGGAAGAAGACGCCCTTCAGGATGAGCGTGACGATCAGGATCGCGACGCCGAAATTGCCGACATGCTTGAAGATCCAGTCGAGCAGGAAAAACATCGGCTTGGTGATGAAATAGAACCACCCCCAGTCGATCAGCAGGTCGAAGCGCTTGATACCGAGGTTGCTCTCATAGCCGTTGATGGCCGAAACTTCCTTGGCGCCGGCGAAGAGGCGCGCACTGCTCGCAGCGCTGGCGCCCGGCGCGACCGTCACGGCCTCCGCGAGGAAATCGGCCTGGTAGGTTCGCTGCGACCCGGTCTGCACCGAGGAGAAGCGCCCCTCATATTTGCGTGATTGGTCCGGGACGACGGTTGCCGCCCAGTACTTGTCGGTGATGCCGACGAAGCCGCCGACGGCATCCTTCCAGACCCGGCCATTGGTGCCGGGAGAGAGCAGCGGCTCCTTGTCGACATGGTCGTAGGTGAATTCCTGCAGGCCATGCTCGCCGAGAACGCCGATCAGGCCCTCATGCAGGACGTAGTAGCCGAGCGTCGGCGGCCGGCCGTGACGGACGACCTGGGCATAGGGGAACAGCGTGACGGCGGCTGCGCCCTTATTCTCGACCTCGTCCTTGACGGAGAACATCGCGTTCTCGTCGATGGTGACGATGCGGCGGAAGAGCAGGCCCTGGCCATTGTCCCAGGTCAGGGTCAGCGGCTTGGCCGGCGTCAGAACCTGCGCGTCCGGCGTCCAGACGGTCGAGGCATTCGGCAGCGGCACAGTGGTGCCGGGCGCCGCAACCCAGCCGAAATCGGAGTAGTAGCCATTCGGGCCGCCCAGCGGCGACAGCAGCACGATGATCGGGCTGTTGGGGTCGACGGTCTCGCGGAAGGCCTTGAGCGAGATGTCGTCGATGCGCGAGCCGGTCAGCGAGATCGAGCCGGCGATCCTGGGGGTGTCGATGCGCACACGCGGGCTCAGCGCCAGCGCCTGCTCGCGCGTCGCGGCGACCGCGGCCGCCGGGGCGGCGCCGGGAACCGTCGTCGCGCTCTGGCCGGGCACGCTCGACGGCGCGGGAGCGACGCCGGCGGCAGGGGCCTGCTGGCTCTGCGCCTGCTGGTTCTGCTGCGCGATCTGCTGCTGCTTCTCCATCTGCGGCTTGGCGTAGAAGAACTGCCAGCCGAGCAGAATGACCACCGAGAGCGTGATCGCGAGAAGCAGATTGCGGTTGTCTTCTTTCA
>DATDBB010000252.1:0-12581 GCA_036525085.1 Allobosea sp. | reverse complement strand
CGGACATGTTCGTGGCGCTCGTCTCGGCGCTCGGCGCCAACGCCACCCCGATGGCCTTCGGCGAGGTCTATTCGGCCCTGCAGACCGGCGTCATCGACGGCGCCGAGAACAACTGGCCGTCCTACGAGTCGACCAAGCACTTCGAGGTCTCGAAGTTCTATTCGGAGACCGAGCACTCGCTCTCTCCGGAGGTGCTGGTCATGTCCAAGCGCAGCTTCGACAAGCTCTCCAAGGAAGACCAGGAGATCATGAAGACGGCCGCCAAGGAATCCGTCGCCAAGATGCGCGAACTCTGGGACGCTCGCGAGAAGGCCTCGGAAGCCAAGGTGAAGGCCGGCGGCGCCGTGATCAACAAGGTCGAGAAGCAGCCCTTCATCGACGCGATGAAGCCGGTCTATGACAAGTTCGTCACCGATGCGGCCCTCAAGGACCTCGTCGCCAAGATCCAGGCAGTCAAGTAATCCGCCTTATCTGATCCCGGGCGGCGGCCTTCCCCGCCGCCCGTTTTCGTTTCCCGCCCGAACCTCAGGACATGTCCATGACCGGTTTTGCCCGGATGCTCACGCGCATCAATGCGCGCCTCAGCCTGATCGCCCTGCTGGCGGCCGGCTTTGGCCTGATCGCGATGACCGCGATCGTCGCCTGGACCGTGTTCGGGCGCTACGTCCTGAATGCCACCCCGACCTGGGGCGAGCCGACTTCGCTGTTCCTGATGCTCTGGTTCATCCTGCTGGGCGGCTCCGTCGGCGTCCGCGAACTCGACCATATGGGCTTCGATGTCGGGCTGCACTATCTGCGCGGCAAGGCAAAGACCGTGCTCATCATCGCCAACGAGGTGCTGGTCACGCTCTTTGCCTTCGCCATGGTCTGGTACGGCACCGAGCTCGCCGCCAAGGTCTGGAGCGACCGGCTGCCGATGATCGGCATCTCCAAGGGCTGGGACTATGTCCCGATCATCGCCGGCGGCAGCCTGATCGCGCTGTTCTCGATCGAAAAGCTGCTCCTCTTCCTCACGGGCGAGGAACTCGCGCCCATGCCGCTGAACGCCAACGGCCTTGGCGGGGAGGCCTGATCGATGGCCATCACGATCCTCTTCTCCTCCTTCGCCACGCTTCTCCTGATGGGCGTTCCAGTAGCGTTCTGCCTCGGGCTCTCCTCGATGGCGACGGTGCTCTATATCGGCATTCCCCCGGTCGTCATTTTCCAGCAGATGTCGACCGGCATGAACGCCTTCGCCATGCTGGCGATCCCGTTCTTCATCTATTCCGGTGACCTGATGATCCGCGGCGGCATCGCCGATCGGCTGATCCAGTTCGCCTCCTCGCTCGTCGGGCATCTGCGCGGCGGGCTGGGCCAGGTCAACGTCATCACCTGCACGCTCTTCGGCGGCATTTCCGGCTCGGCCGTGGCGGACGCCTCCGCTGTCGGCGGCATCATGATCCCGCAGATGGTCAAGCGTGGCTATGCGCCCGACTATGCCGTCAACGTCACCGCCAACGCGGCGATCATCGCGCTGCTGATTCCGCCCTCGCACAACATGATCATCTATTCGCTGGCGGCGGGTGGCACGATCTCGATCGCCGATCTCTTCACCGCCGGCGTCATCCCCGGTGCGATCCTGTGTCTTGCGCTGATGATCGCGGCCTGGGCGGTGGCCGTGAAGCGCGGTTACCCGGCCGACATCTTCCCCGGCTTTCTCACCGTCGCGCGCTTCTTCGTCGCGGCCCTGCCCGGCATCCTGCTGATCGGCATCATCTTCGGCGGTGTCCGCTCGGGCGTCTTCACCGCGACCGAATCCTCCTGCGTTGCCGTGATCTACGCGCTGCTGGTCACGATCTTCGTCTATCGCGGGCTCGACCTGAAGGGCTTCACCCATGCCACGCTCGGTGCGGTTCGCACCACGGCGATGGTGCTGCTCATCATCGGCGCCGCGAGTTCCTTCGGCTGGCTGATGGCCTTCCTCGAAGTCCCCAAGGCGACGATCGCGCTGATGCAGTCGATCTCGGATAACCCCTTGGTGATCCTGCTGATGATCAACGTCATCCTGCTGGTGCTCGGCACCTTCATGGACATGGCGCCGATGATCATCATCTGCACGCCGATCTTCCTGCCCGTGGTCAAGGCCATCGGCGTCGACCCCGTGCATTTCGGCGTCATCCTGATCCTCAACGCCGGCATCGGCCTGAACACCCCGCCGGTCGGCTCGGTCCAGTTCGTCGCCTGCGCCATCGGCAAGGTCTCGATCAGCGAATCCATGAAGACGATCTGGCCGTTCTACGGCGCCAGCGTTGCGGTGCTGCTGCTGATCACCTATGTGCCGGCCTTCTCCCTCTGGCTACCGGGCGCATTCCGTTGACGAGACTGACGACGAGGACGCTGTCCTCCCTGCCAGGGACGGTCCGCCGCCCCGCCTATGACCGCTCGCAGCTGACGCCGGGGATCGTTCATCTCGGGCTCGGCGCCTTCGCCCGCGGCCATCTCTGCGAATACACCGAGGATGCGCTCGAGCTGGAGTTCGGCGCCTGGGGCGTCACCGGCGCGAGCCTGCAACGACCCGACCAGCGCGACCGTCTCACCCCGCAGGATGGGCTCTACACCCTGCTCAAGCGTGCCCCGGCCGGACCGGAGCTGCGCATCATCGGCTGCGTCGGAGAGGTCCTCGTCGCTCCCGAGAGCCCGACGGCACTGATCACGCGTCTCGCCGCGCCGGAAACACGCATCGTCTCGCTGACGGTGACCGAGAAGGGCTACTGCCACGATCCCGCCACCGGCCGGCTCAAGGCCGACCATCCCGACATCGTCCACGATCTCAGCCATCCGCACGTGCCGCGCTCCGCTGTCGGCATCATCGTCGCCGGACTGAAGGCGCGCCGCGCCGCGGGGCTCGGCCCCTTCACGGCGCTGAGCTGCGACAATCTCCCCCATAACGGCGGCGTGCTGCGTGGCCTGGTGCGCGATTTCGCGGCCCTGAGCGACGACGGCCTCAGCCAGTGGATCGAGGCCAACGGCGCCTTCCCGGCCACCATGGTCGACCGCATCGTGCCCGCCACGACCGAGGCCGACATCGCCGAGGTCGCAGGCCTGATCGGGCTGGAGGACGCGGCCCCCGTGATCGGCGAGCCCTTCCGGCAATGGGCGATCCAGGACGTCTTCGCTGCGGGCCGCCCGGCCTGGGAGCGCGTCGGCGCGCAGATGGTCTTGGAGGTCGCGCCCTTCGAGTTCATGAAGCTGCGCATGCTCAACGGCGCCCATTCCTCGCTCGCCTATCTCGGCTATCTCGCCGGCCACGAGACGGTCGCGGACGCCAGCGGTGATGCCGTCCTCGCCCGCTTCCTGCAGGGACTCTGGGCGCAGATCATCCCGACGGTGCCGGCGCCGCAAGGCGTGGTACTGGCCGATTACGCCGAGGCCCTGCTTGCCCGCTTCCGCAATCCCGCCATCCGCCACCGCACCTGGCAGATCGCCATGGACGGCTCGCAGAAGCTGCCGCAGCGCCTGCTCGGCACCATCCGCGACCGGCTCAAGGCCGGCGCGCCGATCGACCACCTCGCCCTCGGCGTCGCCGCCTGGATGCGTTACGTCTCGGGCACCGACGAGAAGGGCGCGGCGATCGATGTCCGCGACCCGCTCGCAGCCGAGTTCGCGACCAGGGCGAAGGCCGCCGGCCGGGATGCTGCGGCACTCAGCCAGTCCCTGCTCGTCATAGAGGCGATCTTCGGCACCGACCTGCCGCGCGATGAACGCTTCACACGGAGCGTAGAGGCGCATCTGGCCGCGCTGTTCGAGAAGGGCGCGAGCGCGACGGCGGCTTCGCTTTCCTGACATCGGGTCGAGGACGCGAGGTCGTCCCGGACAAGCCGCGCAGCGGCGCCGATCCGGGACCCATTCCGGAGCCTTTTCCAATAAACGCTCCGGAATGGATCCCGGGTCTCCCTTCGGTCACCCGGGACGACGGCGGCAGATGTGATGGGGCGGCTCGCCCAACGAATCCCTTGATCCCCTGCCCGCCCTCACGCCAGATGCGCGCATGATCCGCGCCGCCCTCATCGCGCTCGCCCTGCTGACGCTTGGTCCGCAGGCAGCTCAGCCGCAATCGCGCGTCACCGTGCCGAATTTGTGGGACCCGCGCATCAGGCTCGACCGGCCGGAGCCCGGCCCGCCGCGCGTCGTCCGCTTCCTGACCGACGACGACTATCCGCCGCTGCATTTCGCCGGCCCCGACGGCAGCCTCACCGGCTTCTCGGTCGAACTCGCCCGCGCCGCCTGCGAAAAGCTCGGCTGGACCTGCACGGTCCAGGCCCGCCGCTTCGACACGCTGCTGGATTCGCTGGCCGAGGGCCGCGGCGACGTGCTGGCCGCGGCGGTGAACCTGACGCCGCAGATCCGCGCGCGCTTTGCCGCGAGCCACCTCTATTTCCGCAGCCCGGCCCGGCTCGTGACGACGCGCGGCAACGCCCAGTCCGAACTCGACACCCGCAGCCTGCAGGGCAAGCGCGTCGCCGTCGTCGGCGGCACGGCACATCACGCCTTCCTGGAGCGGCTCCTGCCCTTCGTCCAGCGCCGCGAGACCGGCACGCTCGCAGGCGCGATCACGGCCCTGCGCAGCGGCGATGCCGAGTTCGTCTTCGCCGATGGCGTCGCACTGTCGCTGCTGCTGGCCGGGACAGGCGGCAACGAACTCGCCTTCACCGGCAGCCCCTTCCTGGAAAGCCGCTATTTCGGCGAAGGCGTCGGCTTTCTGCTGCGCAAGGACGAGGCCCCGCTCAAGCGCTCGCTCGACTACGCGCTTCAGTCGCTCTGGGACGATGGCACCTATGCCCGGCTCTACCTGCGCTTCTTCCCGGTGAGCCCGTTCTGAGACCGGCCGTCATACCGCCTCTTGCGTCATGGCCGGGCTTGTCCCGACCATCCAAGTCTTCCTTCGGCGAGGACAGTGTTCAAGACGTGGATGCTCGCCACAAGGGCGAGCATGACGGCGAGCGATCGCTCGTTGCAGTCACTGTGCCGGCGCGTTGGCCATCAGCGCCTGCTTCGCCACCGCCGCGAGCCATCCCGAGGCGGCCGGAAGGATGGCGTCGTTGAAGTCGTAGCGATCGTTATGGAGCTCGCCGCCGTTCTTGACCGGCCCGTTGCCGATCCAGATATAGCAGCCCGGCACGCGCTCGAGGAAATAGGCGAAGTCCTCGCCGGTGGTGCTCGCCTTCAGGTCGCGCCGGACGGTCAGGCCGGCGGCCTCACCAGCGGCCGCGGCGAGCTCTTCCTCAGGCGCAGTATTGACCGTGGCGACACCGTGCATCGTCTCGACCTCGGCCGTCATCTCGAAGGTCGCGGCGATGTTCCGGGCGATGGCCCCAAGACGCGCCAGGAGCCGTTCGCGCACCGACGGCACGAAGGTGCGGAAGGTGCCCTCGATGAAGACGCTGGTCGGGATCTGGTTCGAGGCGAGGCCGCCATGCACCTGCCCGATCGAGACCACCGCCGACTCCATCGGATCGACATTGCGCGAGACGATCGTCTGCAACGCGACGATGAGATGGCCCATGGCGACGATCGGGTCGCGCGTCGTCTCCGGCAGGGCCGCATGGCCGGCCGTGCCGGTGAGCGTGATCTTGAAACGGCCGGGCTCGGACATCACCGGCCCGCGATGCACCGCGATCGTGCCGGCTTCCAGCCCCGGCCAGTTGTGCAGGGCGAAGATGCGCTCCATCGGGAAGCGGTCGAGCACCCCGTCTGCGAGCATCGCCTGCGCACCGCCCGCCCCTTCCTCGGCGGGCTGAAAGACGAACTGGACCGCGCCGCTCCAGCCCTCGTCGCGTGAGAGCAATGCCGCAGCCCCCAGCAGCGCGGTCGTGTGCCCGTCATGGCCGCAGGCATGCATCACATTGGGCGTGCCCGATCGATAGGGCAGGTCGTTGGCCTCGGCGATCGGCAGCGCGTCCATGTCGGCGCGCAGGCCGACCGTGCGCTCCGAGCCCCCGCGTTTCAGCGTCGCCACCACGCCGTGGCCGCCGATGCCCCCCGTGAAGGGAACGCCGAGTTCAGTCAGCTTTTCCTGCACGAAGGCGCTCGTCGCCTTCTCATGCCGGCCAAGCTCCGGATGGGCATGCAGATGCCGGCGCCAGGCCGTCAGGGTTTCGTGCAGGTCGCGGTCCAAGGCAGGCATCCTTCTCAAGGCCAGAAGGGCGACACACTATACCCGGCTATCGCTTGGACAACCTCCAGCAACGCCGGGACGGATCAGATGCATTGACGCCCCCCTTCGCAATCTGCGAAAGCCCGTCCCTCGCATTTTTCGCAGGACCTGGAGAGGACACCACCCCAAATGCCCGTTTTCGACCCCGCCCTTGTGGACGCCGCCCAGCGTTCGGCCGCCTGGCCGTTCGAGGAAGCTCGCAAGCTCGTCGCGCGGATCGAGAAATCGGGCAAGAAGCAGGTCATCTTCGAGACCGGCTACGGCCCCTCGGGCCTGCCCCATATCGGCACCTTCGGCGAGGTCGCGCGCACCTCGATGGTCCGCCATGCCTTTCGCGTGCTGACGGGCGACACCATCCCGACCCGCCTGATCGCCTTCTCGGACGACATGGACGGGCTGCGCAAGGTCCCGGACAACGTCCCCAACAAGGAGTTGCTCGCGGCCAATCTCGGCAAGCCGCTGACCGAGGTGCCGGACCCCTTCGGCACGCATGACTCGTTCGGGCGGCACAACAATGCCCGCCTACGCGCCTTCCTCGACCAGTTCGGCTTCGACTACGAATTCAAGTCCTCGACCGACAGCTATCGCGCCGGCGAGTTCGACGCGACACTGCTGAAGATGCTCGCCCGCTACGACGCCATCATGAAGATCATGCTGGCGACGTTGCGCGAGGAGCGCGCCGCGACCTATTCGCCATTCCTGCCGATCCATCCGGTGACGCGCGTCGTCATGCAGGTGCCGATCGACGAGGTCGATGTCGATGCGGGCACCATCGCCTGGGCCGACCCGGTGACGGGCGAGCGCTTCGTCACGCCCGTCACCGGCGGGCACGTCAAGCTGCAATGGAAGCCCGACTGGGCGATGCGCTGGGTCGCGCTCGGCGTCGATTACGAGATGGCCGGCAAGGACCTGATCGACTCGGTGAAGCTCTCGGGCGAAATCTGCCGCGCGCTCGGCGGCATGCCGCCGGAAGGCTTCAACTACGAGCTCTTCCTCGACGAGCAGGGCCAGAAGATCTCGAAGTCGAAGGGCAACGGCCTGACCATCGAGCAATGGCTCGAATACGGCCCGCAGGAGAGCCTGGCGCTCTACATGTTCCAGCGCCCGCGCGAGGCCAAGAAGCTGCATTTCGACGTCATCCCGCGCGCGGTCGACGAATATCTGCAGTTCCTTGGCGGCTATGAGCGGCAGGACTGGAAGAACCGCCTCGGCAATCCGGTCTGGCATCTCCACAACGGCGAGCCGCCGCAGCCCGAGGTCATCGCGACCGGCGAAGGCGAGAACGCGTCGCGCGCGCAGATCACCTTCGGCCTGCTGATGAACCTCGTCGCCGTCGCCAATTCCGAGGACAAGGCCGTGCTCTGGGGCTTCCTCCAGCGCTATGCGCCGGGCATCTCGCCGCAGACCCATCCGCGGCTCGACGCGCTGGTTGGCTATGCGATCGCCTATTTCCGCGACTTCGTGAAGCCGGCGAAGACCTATCGCCTCGCCGACGACACCGAGCGCGCCGCCTTCACCGCGCTCGACGCCGCCCTTGCCGCCCTGCCGGCGGATGCGAGCGCGGAGATGGTGCAGGACACCGCGCTCGACGTCGCCCGCGCCATCCCGCGCTACCAGAACCTCACCGCCAAGAACGCGACGCCCGAACGTCCCGGCGTCTCCGGCGACTGGTGGAAGGCGATCTACCAGGTGCTGTTCGGCGAGGATCAGGGTCCGCGCTTCGGCTCCTTCGCCGCGATCTACGGCCTCGCCAACACCCGTGCCCTGATCACCAAGGCGCTGGCTGGAGGGCTGGTCGAGGAGCACGCCGCCTTCCTCGGCTCGCGCAAGCCAGACTGACGCCATCATCGTCAATGCGAGCGTAGCGAAGCAATCCAGGGCCTTGCGCGAGACCTCCTGGATTGCTTCGCTACGCTCGCAATGACGAACCGTCGATGTGAAGCGCCGGGAGCCTGAATGACCAACACTGCCCAAGCCGTCGAGCACGCGATCACCTCCCGCCGCGCCATCCGCGCCTTCCTGCCGACGTCCGTCGATCCGGCGCTGGTCAGGCGCCTGATCGAAGTCGCCGCCCAGGCCCCCAGCGGCACCAACATGCAGCCCTGGAAGCTGCGCGTCATCGGCCCGCAGACGCGCAAGCGGCTGGAGACGGCACTGATCGCGGCGCTGGATTCGCCCGATCTGCCGGTCGAGGAGGAATACCGCTACTATCCCCAGGCCTTCCGAGAGCCCTATCTGTCGCGCCGCCGCAAGGTCGGCTGGGATCTCTACGGACTGCTCGGCGTCACCAAGGGCGACACGGCCGGCATGAAGCGCCAGAGCGCCGCCAATCTGCGCTTCTTTGGCGCGCCGGTCGCGCTGATGCTGACGGTCGACCGCGACCTGGAGATCGGCTCCTGGCTCGATCTCGGCATGTTCGTCCAGAGCCTGCTGGTCGCAGCGCAGGGCAACGGACTGCAATCCTGCCCGCAGGCGATTTTTGCACGCTTCCACCCCGTCGTGCGGCGCGAACTTGCCATCCCCGAGAGCGAAGTCGTGGTCTGCGGCATCGCCATCGGCCATGCCGACCCCGACGCGCCCCAGAACGGCCTCGTGCCGGAGCGCGAGCCGGTCGAGGGCTTCACGACCTGGCTCGCCTGAGCAGGCTTCGGCGAATACCGTCGATCCTCGGAAACGCGCCGTCATCCCGGCCGTAGCGAAGCGGAGCGCCGGGATCCATCGTAGAGTTCCGGAGCCCTCCGATGGATCCCGGATCTGCGCCGCTTACGCGGCTTGTCCGGGATGACGCAGCGTGTCCGAACGTTGTCGGGAAAGGTCAACGTCCGCGCACGCTCTTCAGCACCGGCTCGACCAGATGGTGCATCGCGACGATGGCGATGCCGCCCACGATCATGCCAAAAACGGCCGCGAGCGCCGCCCCGACAAACCACTCGATCGCCCCGCCCAGCGCCGGCAGCGCCTTGGCCGCGGCGGCGGCGACCCCGTGGCTGGCATGGCCGATCGCGGTGAGCCCGAACTCTTCGAGCCCATGGATGATGATGCCGCCACCGACCCAGAGCATCGCCGCCGTGCCGACCGCGCCGAGCGCCGTCAGGAAATGCGGCATGCCGATGACGAGGCCGCGGCCCAGCAGCCGCACCGGCGCGAAGCGCTGCTGCGCCAGCGCGAGCCCGGCATCGTCTGCCTTCACGATCAGCGCCACCGCGCCATAGACGAGCACGGTGATGCCGATGCCGACGACCGCCAGCACTGTGGCCTGCGTCCAGAAGGACGCGGTCGAGACCGTCGAGAGCGTGATCGCCATGATCTCGGCCGAGAGGATGAAGTCGGTCTTGATCGCGCCAGCGATCTTCTGCTCTTCGAGCTGCTCCGCATCGAGCGCGGCCTTGCCGCCCTCCTCCTGGATCGCGGGGGCATGCGGCATGACGAGCTCGAGGATCTTCTCCGCGCCCTCGAAGCAGAGATAGACGCCGCCGGCCATCAGCAGCGGCGTGATCAGCCAAGGCGCGACCAGAGCGAGGATGAGCGCGCCCGGCAGCAGGAAAAGCAGCTTGTTCTTCAGCGAACCGACCGCGATCCGCCAGATGATCGGCAATTCGCGCGCCGCCGCGAAACCGACCGCATAGCGCGGCGTCACGGCCGCATCGTCGATGACGATGCCGGCAGCCTTGGTGCCCGCCTTCGTCGCCTGCGCCACGACATCGTCCACCGAGGCTGCGGCCACCTTTGCGATGCCGGCGATGTCGTCGAGCAGCGCGAACAGTCCAGAAGCCAAGGTCCATCTCCCAATCGGCGTTGCGGCGATGCAGCAAAGCTATGCCGGGCGACAGCGCGGTGACAATGGGCCGCGCAAGGGGAGCCAGAGCGCTATAGGTTGCCGTAGCGCTATGCTCGCGCCGTCTTCCGATCGGCAAACCCCTTGCCCTCGGCCGCGAGTTTCTTCAGCAGCGGCGCCGGTTCGAGCGTCCTGTCGCCCGTCTCCGCCGCCTGCGCCTCCAGCCGCCGGACGATGACGTCGAGCCCGATCGTGTCGGCCCAATACATCGGCCCGCCGCGCCAGGCCGGCCAGTTGTAGCCGTTGAGCCAGATCACATCGATGTCGCCGGGCCTCGCCGCGATGCCTTCCTCGAGGATGCGGGCGCCTTCATTGACCATCGGATCGAGCAGGCGTGAGAGGATCTCATCCGCCGTGAAGCTGCGCCGGGTCACGCCCTTCTCCTCGGAGATACGTGCGATCAGCGCCTCGACCTCAGGATCGCGCTGGCCGGTTCGGGCACCCTCCGGATAGAGGAAGTAACCGCGCCCGGTCTTCTGGCCGAACCAGCCGGCTTCGCAGATCGCGTCGGCCACGGCAGCGGTCATGCCCCGCGCCTTGCGCGAGCGCCAGCCGATATCGTTGCCCGCGAGGTCGGCCATCGCGCAGGGCCCCATCTTGAAGCCGAAACCGGTCAGCGCAGCATCGACCTCGTGGGGCAGCGCGCCGGCGACGAGCAGGCGCTCGGTCGCGCGCGTGCGCGCCTCCAGCATGCGATTGCCGACGAAGCCGAAACCATTGCCGACCACGACCGGCACCTTGCCGAGCCGGCGTCCCAGCGCCATCGCGGTGACGATCGCCTCATCGGCGACGCCCTCCGGCCGCACGACCTCGAGCAGTTTCATGACATTGGCCGGGCTGAAGAAATGCATCCCCAGCACGTCTTGCGGCCGCTTCGTCGCGGCGGCGATGGTGGGGATGTCGAGATAGGAGGTGTTGCTGGCGAGGATCGCGCCGGGTTTGGCGATGGCGTCGAGTGCCCCGAAGATCTGCTCCTTGACGCCGATCTCCTCGAAGGCGGCCTCGATCACGATGTCGGCGTCCGCCGCAGCGCTGAGCCCGACGGCGGGCGTGATCAGCGCCAGTCGCTCGTCGCGCTTCTGCGGCGTCAGCGAGCCGCGCGTCACCGACATCTCGTAGATCGCGGCGACCCGGTTCATGCCATTGTCGATCTGAGCCTGTTCCTGCTCGATCAACGTCACCGGAATGCCGGCATTGGCGAAGCACATCGCGATGCCGCCGCCCATCGTGCCGGCCCCGATCACGGCCGCCCTCGCGATCGGCCGCGGCTTCACCTCGCTGCCGATGCCGGGCACCCGGGCGATCTCGCGCTCGGCGAAGAAGACATGGCGCAAAGCCTTGGAGCGCGGATCGGCCAGCAGTTTCAGAAACAGCGCCCGCTCGACGGCAAGCCCCTCGGCGAAGGGCAGCGTAACGGCCGCACGCACCGTCTCGATCAGCGCCATCGCATTGGGCATGTCGCCGGATTTCCTGGTGGCCTCGGCGGCCAGTGCCTCGAACGCCTCGCGATCGGCCGAGGTCAGGCGCGCCGTGGCATCACGCAGGCGCACCGGCGCGCCGCGTGTCACCAGCGTCCGCGCCAGCGCCACCGCCGCGGCAACCACATCGCCGCCGGTCACCTCGTCGACAAGGCCCAGTTCCAGCGCCTTGCCAGCCGTGACCGGCTCACCCGACAGCATCATCGGGAACGCCTTCGCGGCGCCGATCAGGCGCGGCAGGCGCTGCGTGCCGCCCGCTCCGGGAATCAGGCCGAGCTTGACCTCGGGCAGGCCGAGCATCGCAGCCGACGATGCCACGCGCCCATGACAGGAGAGCGCGACCTCGAGCCCGCCACCGAGGGCAACGCCCTGGATCGCGGCCACGACCGGCTTCGGGCTGGCTTCGATGGCGTCGAGCAGGTCGGGCAGGAACGGCGCCACGGGCGGCTTGCCGAATTCGCTGATATCGGCGCCGGCGATGAAGGCCCGGCCGGCGGCGGCGATCACGATCGCAACGACGCCCGGATCGGAGCCCGCCTCGGAGACCGCGCGGGCAAGATCGGAGCGCAGGGCCTGGCCGAGCGCGTTGACCGGAGGGTTATCGATCGTCGCGATCGCGATCTCGCCATGGCGGGCGAGCCGGACGGTCTCCATCAGCGCATATCCTCGGCTTGTGCCGGCGCGATCCGGCCGGCCGATTGAGGGCGAAGGAGGAAGTCCGGCGGCCGGCTTTTGTCAAGCCGGCGGCCTGCCTGCCGCAGGTCGGATGCTCCGCCGGCAACCAGGGTGCGAACCCCGGAATCGGTCGAATGATTGCCTGCTGCCCCCTACGGAACTTAGGCTGACCGGCCGATTCGGGAGCCTATCCTTGCGCATTGCAATCCAGACGCTCGGCACCCGCGGCGATGTCCAACCCTACATCGCACTCGCTCTCGGGCTGATCGGGCGCGGCCATGCGGTCCAGATCGCGGCGCCCGTCCAGTTCGAAGCGATGGTGCGCCGGCACCGCCTCGCGTTCGCGCCGCTGCCGGGCGCTTTTTTGGCTTTGCTGGAGACGCCGGAAGGCAAGGCGGCC
>DATDBB010000251.1:0-4843 GCA_036525085.1 Allobosea sp. | reverse complement strand
TGCCGGCGCCTCGTCCGCGCTCAGGATCAGGTCGATCTGCGGCGTCCCGAAACCCGTCAGCTCGGCTTCGAAGTCGATCTCGATCAGATGCGCCAGCTCGATCTTGAGGATCTCGTTATCCCAGCCGGCAAGTTCAGCCAGCCGGTTATCCGCCAAGGCGAAAGCGCGGATCTGATCCGGGCTGAGGTGATCCAGGCAGATCGTCGGGACCTTCGACAATCCCAACAGCCGGGCGGCCTCATAGCGCCCGTGACCCGCCACGATCACGTCGTCACGGTCGACCAGGACGGGCGCCACGAAGTCGAACGCCTTTATGCTTTGGGCGATCTGATGAATCTGCTTCTTGGAATGCGTGCGGGCGTTGCGCGGCGAGGGCTTCAGCTCGGCGAGCGGACGCTCCAGCACCTTCGCCTCGAAACGCGCAACAGCGCGGCTCAGCTCGGGATCAGAGTGCTGAATCGCCGCATCCCCCGAGAGCGGCCGGCACCGCTGGCGGATGCGAAACGGGGTAGTGGGAGAAACGTTCGAGGTCATGATCGACTCCATCGGGAGATCGATCGGATCAATGAGCACCCGCATTACGTCCCGCCTCAAGCGCAGAACGCCTAAGGTTAAGGTCGTAAACGAGGGCTGCTCACTGACGTGAAGATGCCTCTAAGATGCCATAACCCGATCAGGTGAGTTTAGGGCTTGCCCGCGAACAATCGCGAACGGCGGCATCAATACTCGATGCATTACACGATCACAACCATAAAAATAAAAAATTCTACGAGCGGATACTGTCTTTGTCCGCCACGCGATCCCGTGCGACAGAAATTCCCTCAACCAACCTCACCGGATGCTTTATATCAGCTCGCGACCGTCCCTGCTACCCGCCGCAACATTCCCTGCAAGACGTCAAATAATTCCCTGTCGCCTCGCGCAAAATCCCTGCTCTGCCCGCAGCCGCACTTGGGACAACCCTCTGAATTTTCTGCGATCTCGCGCCGAAACAAGCCGGGCTAGCGCAAGATCCACGAGAGAACTCCCTGATCATTCCCTGCTAGCAGGGAATTTCACGACCCGCCGCAATCCAGGATCGACGGCCAGCAGGCGATCGCGCCTGCTATACTGCGAACGTATCCGCCACCGCGTCCTCGCCCGATGACAACAGGATCGGATCGACGCAGATCAGCGGCGTCTTCGGAAAGCCGTGGGATTCGAGGTTGATCGAGCGGCTGACGAACGATTTGTAGCCGAGCCAGGAGCCGATCACGCGCGCGCAGCCGCCACAGGAGACCAGGGCATCATCGGCAATCTCGGCGGGAATGATGATCGAGGGCGAACCGCATTCGCAGGCAGCGAACTGCGCCTTCGCAGGCAGGTTGGTCATCAAACTCTCCCACTGCCGGTCAATCGATAGTATTGAGCGAGCAATATCGAGGCCAATAGCATTTGCGCAAATCTGAGGCAAATCGTGCGTTTTCGGCAGCAGATTCCGGCTCGCGCGGTGATATACGCACCATTTCCTGTCACCTGCCGCATGAACGGGCGCTGTACACCGTTTTCGGCGCTTGTTCATCATGTCCGACCGGAGGTGCCCTTACGGAAGGTTCTCGCGCAACACGATTTCGGTGCGTGGCCGCTCCACCCCTTCCGTGGCCGGCCGGCCGGCGCGCAGATTGGCGAAGATCGAGACGCAATCCATCATCGCGGCCTGCGGGTTCTGGGTGATCACCGCATCCATCGCGCCCTCGATCAGCAGGCCGCGCGTCTCGGGGGTCAGGCCGTGGCCGACGAAGACGACCTCATGCTGCCGCCCCGCCTCCTTCAGCGCCCGCGCGATCCCCTCGGGGCCGCCGCCGATATTGTAGATGCCGGCGAGATCGGGGTGTTGCGCCAATAGCGTCTTGGTCTGGCGGTAGTTCCTGGCCTCCTCGTCGTGCCCTTCGCGCAAGCCGACCACCTGGATCATCGGGAACAGGTCCTCGAACAGATGCAGGAAGCCCATCTCGCGCTCCTCATGGGCACGGTAGCTCAGGCTTCCCGCGATCATCGCGACCTTGGCTGGCTTCGAGCCGATGAAGCGCGCCAGCAGATAGCCGGCCGTGCGGCCCGCCGAGCGGTTGTCGAGCCCGACATAGGCGACGCGCTTCGTATTCGCGATGTCGGAGATCAGGGTCACCGCCGGCACGCCGCGCTCGGCCAGCCAATCCACCGCCTCGCGCACCGTCGGATGCTCGAGCGCCATGAAGGCGACGCCATCGACATCGCGGCCGGCCTTCTTCAGATGCTGGGCAAGAAGCTCCGGCTTGAAGCTCTCGATGTAGTCCACCCGCGCCCGCATGTTGAAGGAGGCGAGTTGCTCCTGCGATCCACCGATCAGCCGGCCGAGCATCGTCAGGAAGCGGTTGCTGCCCGCCGGCAGCAGGAAGGCGAGCCGCATCGGCTTCAGTGCGCTCGCCGGCTGCGTATCATCGATGACGTAGCCGATCTCGCTGGCGGCCTTGAGCACCCGCTGCACCGTGACCGCGCGCACGCCAGGACGCCCGTTCAGCACGCGATCGACCGTCGCGGTCGAGACCCCGGCACGCTCGGCGACATCGTCGATCCGCGTCGAGCGGCGGCGTTTCGGCAGGGTTTCCGGCTCGTCCAGCATCATTCAAAAACCATCAAAAACCATCAAAAATTGAGTTTGACGCCCATCATGCCCGCTTCCTATCGTCTCGGGAAGAACACCGCAAACAATCAGATCGCACAGCGATCCAGGGAGGTAGAGATGACTGTTCTGACCCGTCGCACGGTGCTGCGCACCCTTGCAGCCACGCCGGCCATTTCGTTGATCGGCATGCCGAACATCGCCCGCGCCGCCGAGTTCGAGCTGAAATACGGCAACAACCTGCCGCTCAGCCACCCGCTCAACGTCCGGGCCCAGGAGGCGGCCGAGCGCGTCGCGAAGGAGACGAACGGCCGGGTCGAGATCAAGATCTTCCCGAACAATCAGCTCGGCGGCGACACCGACATGCTGAGCCAGGTTCGCGCTGGCGGAATCACCTTCTTCACGCCGTCTGCGCTCGTCATCGCGACGCTGGTCCCGGTCGCGGCGATCAACGCCGTCGGCTTCGCCTTCGCCGATTACGACCAAGTCTGGAAGGCCATGGACGGCAAGCTCGGCGCCCATGTCCGCGAGGCGATCTCCAAGGTGAACCTCTTCGCTTTCGAGAAGATGTGGGACAACGGCTTCCGCCAGATGACGACCTCGGGCAAGCCGATCGAGCAGGCCAAGGACATGGCCGGCCTCAAGATCCGCGTCCCGGTCTCACCCCTCTCGATCTCGATGTTCAAGGCGCTCGACGCGGCTCCCGCCAGCCTGCAGTTCTCGGAAGTCTATTCCGCACTGCAGACCAAGGTCGTCGATGCGCAGGAAAACCCGCTGCCGATCATCCAGGTCGCCAAGCTCTTCGAAGTGCAGAAGAACTGCGCGGTTTCGAACCATATCTGGGACGGCTTCTGGTTCATCGCCAATGGCCGCGCCTGGCGCGGCCTGCCCGCCGACATCCAGAAGATCGTCGGCGACGCGATCAACGATGCCGGCGTCAAGCAGCGCGGCGACATCAAGGCGTTGAACGAGACGGTCCAGGCCGACCTGCAGTCCAAGGGCCTGGCCTTCAACAAGACCAACCCGGAAACCTTCCGGGCCAAGCTCCGCGACGCGGGCTTCTACAAGGAATGGCAGGAGCGCTTCGGCGCCGAAGCCTGGGGCCTGCTCGAGGGCGCCGTCGGCAAGCTCGCCTGAGCGGCGCCCCTGCCTGCACGGCGCCAAGATCCATCACGAGAAAGCGCCGCTGCCATGGACGCCCATACCGCGACACTTCACGCTGCACCGCCGATCCCGACCACCGGGATCGGCCGGATGGCGAACCGTCTCGACCATGTCGTCGGCACTGGCGTCGAAGCGATCGCGGCCGCGCTTGTCCTGATCGAGATCTGCATCCTCGCGGCGGGCGTCACCGCCCGCTACGTCTTCCACGCCCCCCTCGTCTGGTCGGACGAGCTGGCCTCGATCCTGTTCCTCTGGCTCTCCATGCTGGGCGCCGTGGTGGCGCTGCGGCGCGGCGAGCACATGCGTATGACCGGCCTCGTCAGCCGCGTCTCGCCCGCCACGCGCAGCCTTCTGGAAGCGCTGGCGATCACCGCCGCGATCGCCTTCCTCCTGCTGATCCTGCCGCATGCGCTCGAATATGCCGAGGAAGAGACCTTCATCGTCACGCCTGCGCTCGAGATCACCAATGCCTGGCGCGCGTCGGCGATCCCCGTCGGCATGGGGCTGATGCTGCTGGCCGCGAGTTTCCGGCTACTACGCTTCGGCCAAATTAAGCCCGTGCTGATGGCCATCGGCATCACGGTGGCGCTCGTCCTGCTGTTCTGGCTGGCAGGCCCGGCGCTCAAGCCACTCGGCAAGCTCAACCTGGTCGTCTTCTTCGTCGGTGTCGTCGCGCTCAACGTCTTTTCCGGCGTGCCGATCGCCTTTTCCTTCGCGCTCGCCACCTTCGGCTACCTCGCCTGCACCACGACGACGCCGATGATCGTCATGGTCGGACGCCTCGACGAGGGGATGAGCCATCTGATCCTGCTCGCCGTGCCGCTCTTCATCTTCCTGGGCGCGTTGATCGAGATGACCGGCATGGCCAAGGCGATGATTCAGTTCCTCGCCTCGCTGCTTGGCCATGTCCGCGGCGGCCTGTCCTATGTGCTGGTCGGCGCGATGTATCTGGTCTCCGGCATTTCCGGCTCGAAGATCGCCGACATGGCGGCCATCGCCCCGGTGCTGTTTCCCGAGATGAAGAAGCGCGGCGCCGAACCC
>DATDBB010000250.1:0-2035 GCA_036525085.1 Allobosea sp. | reverse complement strand
GCCCGGTTTGCGGGTGCAAAGGAAATCGTCGTGACGGACGTGAGCGACTATCCGCTTTCCCTCGCTGCGCGAGTTGGCGCGTCGGAGACGATAAATGTCGCCAGAACCCCGGAGCGACTGGCGCCTCATGCGAAGAACAAGGGGACTTTCGACGTTCTCTTCGAGGCATCTGGAAACGAGGTCGCACTCCGCGGCGCCCTCGACGTCCTGCGGCCGGGAGGCATCATCGTGCAGCTTGGTCTCGGCGGCGAAATGAAAATTCCCGTGAACGCCCTTGTGACTAAGGAGCTGCAGCTTCGAGGGACGTTCCGCTTCGATGAAGAGTTCCAACTCGCTGTCGATCTGATGGGCAAGGGCCTCGTCGACGTGAAGCCGCTCCTCACAGAGATTGTGCCCTTCGAGCAGGCGGTCGCGGCCTTCGATCTTGCGTCGGACCGCTCTCGCGCTATGAAAGTGCAGCTCGCTTTCTAGAGCGTGATTCTCTTATGCTGAAGCATATCCGCCGTTTGCAAAGTAGTTGGCACACTCCGCTGCGGTGAAGGCATCGAGGAGCTGGCCGATAGCTCGCCAAGTCGCGTCGACCGAGCGGGGGTCGAGCTTTCGCAGGAGCGTCTTCAGCTTGGCGAAGACCTGTTCGATCGGGTTGAGGTCGGGCGAGTAGGCCGGCAGGAACAGCAGCTTGGCTCCGGCATCCCGAATGGCGCGGCGGATCGCCTGCCGCTTGTGGCTGCCGAGATTGTCCATGATGACGATGTCGCCTGGCCGGAGCGTGGGGACGAGCAGCTGTTCGACATAGGCGAGAAAGATCCGTCCGTTGATCGGGCCATCGATGACGCAGGGCGCCTCGATGCGGTCGCAGCGCAGCGCAGCCAGGAAGGTGAGCGTGTGCCAACGGCCGTGCGGCACCTTGGCCACCAGCCGCGTCCCCCTGGCGCAGCGGCCATGAAGGCGCGTCATATTGGTCTTCGCCCAGGTCTCGTCGATGAAGACCAAGCGCCTGGGATCAATGCGGCCTTGGTATTTCTTCCACTGTGCCCGCCGCCGCGCCACGTCCGGGCGATCCTGCTCGGCGGCGTGCAGGCTTTTTTTTGAACGTCAGCTGCTCGGCCCGCAAGAAGTTCCAGATCGCCTTGCAGCTCACCCGGATGCGGCGGGCCCCAAGCTCGGCCTGGATACCACGCAGCGTCAGATCCGGCTGCACCGCTAGCCGCCCCAGCAGCCACTCGCGCTCACTCAGCAGGATCAAGGGCCGATTCCGCCGCCCCATCGGCTTGGCCGCCGGGCTCCCGGTCTGCCGCTTGCGCTGCGTCCACTTCACAACGCTCGCAACGCTGATCGCGAACAACCGCGCCGTCTCACGGCAACTCCGCCCTCCTTCAACCGACGCCACCACCCGTTCGCGCAGATCAAGAGAATAGGGTCGCGCCATCCATGCTGGCCTCCTGATCCCAGCCAGCATCTTGAATCACATTTCGACGCCGGCGGGAATCCCTCGCGATTCAGACCTCAGGAAACGCGCTCTAGAGCAGCGACTCTCGGAGCGCTCAATCCTCGAACGGCTCGACGACGATCCGCTTCCCGACCATGAAGGCGTCCGCGACGAGGCGGAACGGTTTTTGGTCGACTTCCGACCGGTCCTCGTAGAGCAGCGTGGCGAAGCGCTCGTAGATCGCCTCGTATTCGGCGGGCTTCTCGTGCGCGACGACCCGGCCGTCGATTTCGAGGCGGCTGCCGCCGTCGGCGAGCTTGAGCCTCTTGCCCGATGCCGTCTCGATGTCGATGTCCCAGCTTTGTGGACCGGTCTGGCGCCAGTCGAAGACCGCGCGCAGATCCTCCCCCTCCCCCCTCGACGTGAAGACGAGATCCGCCGCGATCGGCGCCTCGCGGTTTGCCGGATAGGACAGGACCGAGCGGCTGACGAAGAGCGGCTGGGGCATGATGCGGGTGACGATCGACAAAGCATTGATCCCCGGATCGAACACGCCGAAGCCGCCCGGCTCCCAGATCCAGGCCTGCCCGGGATGCCATCTGCGCA
>DATDBB010000249.1:0-11016 GCA_036525085.1 Allobosea sp. | reverse complement strand
GCGCTGAACCGGACGATGCAGGCGCTGGAGCCGCTGCTGATGCGGATCGCGCTCGGTCAGCGCGACAACGCTTCGTGATGCGCGCACCGGGCTTCTGGTGGCGGCCGCGCGGTATGCTGGCCTGGCTGCTGTCGCCTCTCGGCAGGCTCTATGGCGCGATCACGCTGCGGCGGATGCAAAGCCTCGGCAGCGAAGTCGGCATTCCCGTGATCTGCGTCGGCAACTTCGTCGCGGGCGGAGCCGGCAAGACGCCGACTGCCATCGCGCTGGCAGGCCTGCTGGCGCAGCGCGGCGAAACGCCCTTCGTCCTGATGCGCGGCTATGGCGGGTCGCTCGCCGGTCCGGTCGAAGTCCATGCCTCGCATCACGCCGCCCATGCGGTGGGTGACGAGCCGCTGCTGATGGCTCACCATGCCCGCACCGTCATCGCGCGCGACCGCGTGGCCGGAGCCACGCTTGCAAGGGCACTTGGCGCGAGCGTGATTGTCATGGATGACGGTCTGCAGAATCCGGCGCTCGCCAAGCGGCTGCGGCTCGCCGTCGTCGATGGCGCGTCTGGCGTCGGGAACGGGTGCTGCCTGCCCGCGGGGCCCTTGCGCGCGCCGCTCGCCGGCCAACTGGCGCAGACGGATGTCGTGTTGGTCATCGGCATGGGAGAGCCGGGCGAGGTGGTCGCAGCGGCGGCACGGCAGGACGGTGTTGCGGCCCTCCACGCCAGCCTGGAACCCGCGCCCCAGGCTGTCGGGACACTGCGCGGACAGGCGGTTCTGGCCGTTTCGGGGATCGGTCGGCCGGAGAAGTTTGCCGCCACTTTGCTGCAGTCCGGCGCGCAGATCGTCGCGGAGCGCGCCTTCGGGGATCATCACGCCTATACGGCCAGCGATGTCGCAAGCCTCGTCGCCGAGGCCAAAGCGCGTGACTGCCTGATCGCGACGACGGAAAAGGACATGGTCAAGCTCGGGCCGCTCTGGCCAGGCGAAGAACGCCATCGTCTCCTGCCCGTGCCGGTCGCGCTCGTCTTCGCGGAGCCGGAGCGGGTCGCGGCGATGCTGACCGCGACGCTGTCGACCGGCTCAGGCCCGGCCGGCGCGGCGCAGCCTTAGCTGCACGGCCTCGGGAGAGGCATAGGCTTCCTGCCACTCGACCGACCAGTAGCGCAGTTCCTCGATCCGGATCGGAGAGCCCGTGACAGCGCAGCGTACGAAGGCGCCGGGCCGCACCACGCGGAATTCGCCATGGCCATAGTCGAGCGCGGCTTCAGGGCCGTGCAGGGGCGTGCGTTCGCTGATGTTCATGATGATATATCTAAAGTGTTGCTCGATGAACGGATTATCGAAATAATCCAAATCCGTGATAGCGTTCCCATCGATGATGTCCAGCTTCGTGATGCCAAGTCTGGTGTTGTCCAGCCTTGCGCGCCTCGCCACGGTCCTGACCGGGCTCGCGCTCCTGTCGACGGCAGCATTCGCTGCCGGCTATGAGCGCGTGCGCGTTCCCAGCTATGACGGCGAACTCGACGCGGTCCTGTATCTTCCGCCCGGTCCCGGCCCATTTCCCGCCGTCGTCGCGCTGCATGGTTGTGGAGGGCTGTGGCGCGACAATGGCAAGATCTCGACGCGCCATTCCGACTGGGGCGAACGCCTGGCGAAGGAAGGTTTCGCCGTGCTGATGCCCGACAGCTATGGCTCGCGGAAGCTCGGCTCGCAATGCGGCGTCAAGGAGCTGACGGTGCGCGCCAGCCGCGAGCGCGTCGCCGACGCCGCCGCGGCGCGCTACTGGCTGCAGTCACGCAGCGACATCCGCGGCGACAGGATCGCCCTGCTCGGCTGGTCGGGCGGCGGCTCGACGGTTCTCGCCGCCATCCGCAAGGATCGCCGACCGGCCGATGAGAGAGCCGATTTCGCCCGCGCGATCGCCTTCTATCCGGGCTGCCGGATCCAGTCGGAATCGACGAGCTTCGCCGCACGGCTGCCTCTGATGATGCTGATGGGCGATGCCGACGACTGGACCCCGGCCGCCCCTTGCGACTTTCTCACCAAGGCCGCGCAGTCACGCGGCGAGAAGGTCGAGCTGGTGATCTATCCCGGCGCGCTGCATGATTTCGACCACCCCCGGCTCGAGGTGAAGGAACGCAGCGACATCGCCTATTCCGCCACGGGAACCGGCAAGGCGACGGTCGGGACCAACCCCGCCGCACGCGAGGACGCGATCAAGCGGGTCAAGGACTTCCTCAAGGGGCTTTGAGCCCTCGCTTTCAGAACAGGTCGCCCTGCCCGGCCTTTGGGCTCTCCCGCCGCGTCGGCCGAGATGGCCGCAACGGCGCGTCGCCGGCCCCCGCCACCATCACCCCGAAGCGGCCGTCGCTGACCTGCACGCTCAGCGCCTGTCCCGGCCGCACCTGGCCGGCCTCACGAACAAGCGTTCCTGCCTCGTCGCGAACCAGCGCATAGCCGCGCGCCAGGACTGCGTCGGGGCCGAGCGACGCCGCCAGGGCCCAGACGTTGTCGAGCCGATCGCGGCGGCGCTGCACCAGACGCGCGAAGGCCGCCGTGAGATTGCCCGACACCGCTCCGAGGCGATCTCCGGCGCGCCCGATCCGGTCGCGCTCGCGCCTCAGGAGATTGTCGCGAGCGACGGCCATCGCCTTGGAGAGGCCTTCGACATCCTTGCGTGCGGTCGCCAGCCGCAACAGCGGCGAATGCCGGGCGAGACGCTGCGAGGCCAGCGCGAGTTGCTGCTCATGCGCGCGGGCATTGCGTGCCAACGCCGGCGCCAGCCGCGTTGCCGCAAGATCGAGCCGCTGGCGCGGGCCAGACAGCACTGCCTCCGGCCCCGGCAGCGCCCGGGCGAGCGCGCGCAGATCGCTGCGGCGACGGTCCGAGAGACGGCGCATCGCGCCTGCCTGGCGGCGCGAGAGGTCGGCGACGAACGCCATCAGCTCGGCCCGGACGGGCACGACCTTCTCGGCCGCGCCTGTCGGCGTGGGGCTACGCAGGTCGGCGGCATGGTCGATCAGCGTGACGTCGGTTTCGTGCCCGACAGCAGAGACGAGCGGGATCGACGAGGCGGCGGCGGCGCGCACCACGACCTCCTCGTTGAAGCCCATCAGGTCTTCCAGCGAGCCGCCGCCTCTTGCCACGATGATGACGTCGGGCCGCGGGATGCGCCCGCCTTCGGGCAGCGCATTGAAGCCCGCGATGGCATTGGCGACCTCGGCCGCGCTGGTCTCGCCCTGCACGCGCACCGGCCAGACCAGGACATGGCGCGGGAAGCGATCCTCCAGCCGGTGCAGGATGTCGCGGATGACGGCGCCGGTCGGCGAGGTCACGACGCCGATGACGGAGGGCAGATAGGGGATGAGCTGCTTGCGCTCCTCCGCGAACAGCCCCTCGGCGGCGAGCCGCTTGCGTCGTTCCTCGAGCAGCGCCATCAGCGCGCCGATGCCGGCGGGCTCGATCGAATCGATGATGATCTGGTAGCTCGACTTGCCGGCGAAGGTGGTGATCTTGCCGGTGGCGATGACCTCCAGCCCCTCCTGCGGCCGTGTCTTCAGCCGCCCGAAGACGCCCTTCCAGATCACGGCGTCGATCTTGGCGTTGGCGTCCTTCAGCGAAAAATAGACATGGCCGGAGCCGACCGGGCCGCGATAGCCCGAGATCTCGCCGCGCACGCGCACGAAACCGAAAGCATCCTCCAGTGTGCGCTTGAGCGCGCCGGAGAGATCCGAGACCGACCATTCGGGAGCGTTGCCGGAGGGCTTCTGCGATTCGCTGTCCATGGCGGGACCATAGCCGCGGGAAAGCATCGGCAGAAGCGTTGCCGTCGGCGCGCCCGGCGGCTATTGCCCGGGCAGGCAAGCGGAGAATGGCGATGAACATCCTTTTGATCGGTTCGGGCGGCCGCGAGCATGCGCTCGCCTGGGCGATCTCGGGCTCCCCCCTCTGCGACCGTCTGTTCATTGCGCCAGGCAACCCGGGCACGGCGCAATGCGGCGAGAATGTCGTGCTCGACATCGCCGACCCCCCGGCCGTGATCGCCTTCTGCAAACTGCAGAAGATCGACCTCGTCGTGGTCGGGCCGGAGGGGCCGCTGGTCGACGGCATCGCGGATTCGCTCACGAGCGCTGGAATCAAGACCTTCGGCCCCTCAAGAGCCGCCGCCCAGCTCGAAGGCTCGAAGGCCTTCACCAAGGAACTCTGCGCCGAGTTCGGCATTCCCACCGCCGGCTTCGGCCGCTTCACGGATGCAGCCGCCGCCAAGGCCTATGTCGCCAAGCAAGGCGCGCCGATCGTGATCAAGGCCGACGGCCTCGCCGCCGGCAAGGGCGTGGTGATGGCCGAGACGCTGACCGAGGCGAATGAGGCGATCGACATGATGTTCGGTGGAGGGCTGGGCGCGGCCGGGGCCGAGGTCGTGATCGAGGAATGGATGATCGGCGAAGAGGCGAGCTTCTTTGCGCTCTGCGACGGAGCCCATGCCCTGGCGCTCGCCTCGGCGCAGGACCACAAGCGCGTCGGTGACGGCGATACCGGCCCCAATACCGGCGGCATGGGCGCCTATTCGCCCGCACCGGTGATGACCAAGGCGCTGGAAGAAAGGGTCATGGCCGAAATCATCAGGCCGACGCTGGCCGGCATGGCCAAGCGCGGGGCGCCGTTCCAGGGCATTCTCTACGCCGGGCTGATGATCACGGCGCAGGGGCCGAAGCTGATCGAATACAATGTCCGCTTCGGCGATCCCGAATGCGAGGTGTTGATGCCGCGGCTGCGGAGCGACATCGTGCCCGCCCTGCTCGCCGCCTGCGATGGCGTCCTCGACAACTTCGACCTGCGCTGGTCGGACGAGACGGCCCTGACGGTGGTGCTGGCGGCCAAGGGCTATCCCGGGAAGCCCGAAACAGGCACGGTCATCAAGGGGATCGAGAAGGCGGAAGCGATCGACCACGTGCTCGTCTTCCATGCCGGAACGAAGCAGGACGCAGATGGCGCGATCCTCGCCAATGGCGGGCGCGTGCTCAACGTCGTGGCGACGGCGAAGTCTGTGAGCGAGGCCCAGGCGAAGGCCTACAGGGGAGTCGATGCGATCGACTGGCCGGAAGGCTTCTGCCGACGCGACATCGGCTGGCAGGCGGTGAAGCGCGAGCGCGAAGGCTGACAAAGTTACGCTGGTGTCGTATATATGCGGCGCAAGCTTATATATACGCTTGGAGGTGCGTTGTGAGTGTACTCATCAAGGACGCAGAGACCGACCGCCTCATCCGCGACGTCGCGAACCGCACCGGCGAGACGATGACGCAGGCCGTTCGCACGGCGATGCAGGAACGCCTGGCTCGCTTGCCTCCAACTCAAAATGCCGGCCGCCTCGACATGGCGAAGATCGAAGCCTTTCTGGCCGAGATCGACGCCATGCCCAAGATCAACACCGATCTGACCGATGACGAGATCATCGGCTATGACGAGAACGGTGTCCCTAAGTGAACCTATCGCGGATCGTCGTGGACAGCTCGGCGATGATTGCGATCCTGCAGGGCGAGCCCGAGCGCGCCGACATGGTCGATCGACTGAACCGCGCCGGGGAGGTGATGTGCTCGACGGTCAGCTTTGTGGAAACCTTTATGGTAGCAAGCCAGCGCCTCGTCGCTTTCGATCTCGACAACCATCGGGATTTTATGACGCGGTTCGGGATACAAAGCCGCGCAGTCGACGAGGAACAGGCCATCCTCGCCGCGCAAGCCTTCATGCGCTTCGGCAAGGGACGCCACCCGGCCAAGCTCAATCTCGGCGACTGCTTCTCCTATGCGCTAGCCAAATCCCTGAACGCCCCCTTGCTCTATAAGGGCGAGGACTTCGCGAAGACCGACATCCTCGCGGCGGCGAACATCGGAGCGCGCCCATGAGCAATCTCGACAGCCTGTTCCCCGGCTTCAAGGCCCATTGGATCGACGGCCCGGTCGGCAAGATCTTCGCGCGGGTCGGCGGCGAGGGGCCGCCGGTCGTGCTGATCCACGGCTTCCCGCAGACCCATGCCGAATGGCACGAGATCGCGGGCGAGTTGGCGAAGACACACACGGTCGTTTGCCCGGATCTGCGCGGCTACGGCTGGTCGGCTGCGCCGCATGGCGATGGCGGCGCGCAGACCTATACGAAGCGCGGCATGGGCGAGGATATCGTCGCCGTGATGCAGGGCCTCGGGCATCTGCGCTTTGCCGTCGTCGGGCATGATCGCGGCGCGCGGGTGGCCTACCGTCTGGCACTCGACCATCCCGGCCGCGTCGAGCGACTGGCGCTGCTCGACATCCTGCCGACGGTCTCGATGTGGGAGGGCATGAGCGCCGCGCGCGCCATGCAGGTCTATCACTGGACCTTCCTGGCCCAGCCCGAGCCGGTGCCGGAAAACCTGATCAAGGCCGATCCGCTGGGCTGGCTCGACCACACCATCGCGAGCTGGACGCGGGCGAAGTCGCTCGACCTTTTCGATCCGCTGGCGCTAAAGGCCTATGGCCAGTCCTTCAACGACCCCGCCCGCATCCACGCGGCCTGCGAGGACTATCGCGCCGGGGCGACCACCGATGTCGAGCACGACAAGGCCGACCTCGCTGCCGGCAAGCGCATCCTTTGCCCGGTTCTGATCCTCTGGGGCGAGGCCGGGATTCCGGCCAAGGGTGCGAGCCCGCTCGATATCTGGCGCGAGAGCTTCGCACCGCAGGCGGAAGGGCAGGCGATCGACAGCGGGCACTTCCTGCCGGAGGAGAACCCGGCGGACACGCTGGCGGCGCTGATACCGTTTTTGTCCAAGACCGGCGCCTGAGAGGCCCGCGATCCTGCGGGCGGCGACCTAGCGCCCGCCCGGCCGAAGCGACCTGGAGCCCCCGATGAAGCTGACCGATTTCAACACGCTGACCTTCGACTGCTACGGCACGCTGATCGACTGGGAGAGCGGCATGGTCGCCGCGCTCGCGCCGCTGGTGGCGAAGGTCGGCCGGCCCTTGAGCCGCAACGCGGTGCTGGAGGCCCATGCCCGGCATGAATCGAGCCAGCAGCGCCATACGCCGACGAAGCGCTACAGCGAGTTGCTCGCGGTCGTCTACAAGCGCCTGGCCGAGGAATGGGGCGTGCCGGCCACCTGGGAGGAGTGCCTGGCCTATGGCCGCTCGGTCGGTGACTGGCCGGCCTTTCCGGACACCGCCGCCGCGCTGCAGGTGCTGAAACGGCGCTACAAGCTCGTCATCCTGTCCAATGTCGACAACGAATCCTTCGCGCTGAGCAACAGGAAGCTCGGTGTGACCTTCGACGCGATCTACGCGGCCGAGGATATCGGGGCTTACAAGCCCGCAGCGGCGAATTTCGACTACATGCTGGAGGCGCTGGCCACGCTCGGCGTCGGCAAGGGCGACATCCTCCACACCGCCGAGAGCCTGTTCCACGACCACAAGCCGGCGAATACGACCGGCCTCGCCTCCTGCTGGATCTACCGGCGCCATGCCGATGAGGGCTTCGGTGCGACGATGAACCCGGGCGAGATGCCGCATTACGATTTCCGCTTCAACAGCCTCGGCGAGATGGCGCAAGCCGTTATGAAGGAGAGCGGCGAATCCTGAGCGCCGCGGCGGAGCGCGGCGGCACGATGGCACAGGCGAAGCGCAAATCAGTCGTCCGCCCGGTCGGGCCCGCACCGGAACTGGTTCTTGTGCTCGGCGCCGGCGGCGCACGGGGGCTCAGCCACATCCTGGTGCTGGAGGCGCTCGACGAACTCGGCGTCCGGCCGGCCCTGATCGCCGGTTGCTCGATAGGCGCGATCGTCGGAGCAGCCTATGCCGCCGGGCTTTCGGGCAGCGACCTGCGCGAGCACGTCACCAGCACCTTCCGCGACCGCGCGCGGGTGATCGCCAGGTTGCTCGACGCCCGCGTCGGCAAGTTCACCGACCTGATGCGCGGACTCGGCAACCCTGTGCTGATCGATGGCGAGCGGATGCTCGACCTGTTCTGGCCGGGGGCGGTGCCCGATCGTTTCGAGGAGTTGGCGATCCCCTTCGCCGCGACGGCGACGGACTATCATCTCCATGCCGAGGTCTCGCTCGGCCATGGCCCGCTGACGCCCGCGGTCGCGGCCTCGCTCGCCATTCCGGGTCTGGTGCGCCCGGTCGTGATCGAGGGCCGTGTGCTGATCGACGGCGGCGCGATCAATCCCCTTCCCTATGACAGGCTTGTGGCGCCGGGCCGGATCGTCATGGCCATCGACACCAGCGCGCCGGCGACGATCAGCGAGACACGCGTGCCGGAGCCGCTGGAAGCGATGCTCGGCGTCAGCCAGATCCTGACCCGAACCATCGTCCAGCGCATGATCGAGCGGCAGCCGCCGGACATCCTGATCCGCGCCGGAGGAGACGGCATCGGGGGGCTCGATTTCTTCAAGGCCAGAGCGATCCTCGACGCGGCAGAGCCGGTGAAGGAAGAGGTCAAGCGAAAGCTGGCGCAGGCGCTGGAACGGCAGGGCTGACCGGCTCCGGCGCGTCGCAGCGGAACCCCGGCAGCGCGGCAGCGAGCGCTGCCCTGCCGGCTTGCGTCAGCGTCACCGCGCGGCTGTCCTTGCGGCGCAGGACCCAAGCCATCTCGAAGCAGCGGCAGGCCAATGCGGCGGCCAGCGAGCCCGCCAGATGCGGCCGGCGTTCGCTCCAGTCGAGGCAGGGCCGCAAGGCGGCGCGGCGGCTCGCCTTGCTCCCGGGCGCGACGCCGAGCGCGGCAAAGATCGCCTCCCCCGAAGCGGTCAGGCCGTAGCCGCCATCGGCGACGGCGAGATGGCCGCCGGCGACGAGCGCATCATGGATGCCAATGCCGAGGCGGCCGGCGAAATGGTCGTAGCAGGTGCGGGCCTCGCTCAGTTCCGCACCGATACGCGAAGGCAGGCGCCGGCGCGCTCCTTCGCCACCGGCCAGCACCATCAGCCCTTCGAGCGCCTGCGCGACCTCGGGACCGGCCAGCCGATAATAGCGATGGCGCCCCTGCACCGCGACCGCGAGCAGGGCGCCTTGCATCAGCTTGGCGAGATGTCCGCTCGCCGTCTGAGGCGCGACGCCGGCGAGCCAGGCCAGTTCCTTGGCCGTCAGCGCCCGACCATCCATCAGCGCGTGGAGCATGTTGGCGCGGGCGGGGTCTCCCATCAGATGGGCGATCTCGGCGAGATAGGGGCCGTGCGTGCTCATGGCGGCATGATGCTCCGGTAGCGCTGGCGCGCAAGCGGGAACGCTACGGCCACGACCGTAGCATCCAGTCGCGACAGAATACGTCGGCAATGCCACAACCGCGCCATGACCGACGTGAACCTCATCCTCTTCATCGCCGCCACCTTCCTGCTGGCCGGCTTCGTCAAGGGCGTCATCGGGCTCGGCCTGCCGACCATCGCGGTCGGCATTCTCGGCGTGGTGATGGTTCCCGCACAGGCGGCGGCGCTGCTGGTCGTGCCCAACCTGATCACCAATGGCTGGCAGATCGCGACCGGCCCCGGGCTGAAGTCGATCCTGTTGCGGCTCTGGCCGATGCTGGCGGGCATCTGCCTGGGCACCTGGGCGGGAGCGGGCCTGCTGGAGCAGCAGAAGAACGGATCGGCCACGCTCTGGCTCGGAATCGCGCTGGTGCTCTATGCGCTGGTCGGGCTCAAGGCCGCGAAGCTGCGCGTGCCGGCAGGGGTAGAAAGCTGGCTCGGGCCGGTGATCGGGATCGCCACAGGCGTCGCGACGGCCGCGACCGGCGTCTTCGTTCTGCCGGCAGTGCCCTATCTGCAGGCGCTCGGTCTCGACAAGGACGAGCTGGTGCAAGCGCTCGGCGTCTCCTTCATCGTTTCGACGCTGGCTCTGTCGGTCGGATTGCTGGGCGCGGGTGCGCTCGATGCCAAGGTGGCGTGGCATTCGGCGCTGGCGCTCGCCCCGGCCCTCGCCGGAATGGCGGTCGGCACGGTGATCCGCAACCGCATCTCGGCGCAGACCTTCAAGCTCTGCTTCTTTGCAGGGCTGCTGGCGCTTGGGGCCTATCTGGTGCAGCGGGCGGCCTGAGCGGCCGCCCGCGACGCCGCGTCAGCGGTTATAGGCCAGGCGGCGGTTGCCGCGCGTGTGGCCGAACCACGAGATCTCGAGATCGCCGACATCGACATGCACGATGCCGTTCGGGTAGAAGCCGACGCCGCCGGTGCTCTCGAGCGACTTGGCGACCGCAACCGCCTTGCGGGCGGAGGTAGCGAGCGGGCGGAAGTCGATCGCATTGCCGCTGTAGTGTTGCGACCGCCTGGCGTGGCGCCCGCCGCAGGTCGAGGTGATCTGGATCGGGCCGATCTTGTCTGTCAGTTCCTTGATCATCGCCACGGCCGCGGGCTTGAGACAGCCCAGCCCCTTGACCTGGGGTTGAAAGGAAACCTGCTTGATCGGAGATTCTGCATGGGCAAGAACAGGCATGGTGACCGTCAAGATCACAGCCGCAACAATACTACGCATTACTAACCTAACTGAACTGGGGAAATGGAAGGCTACAGCCACCATCACATGGTCTGGCTAAGCGGTTCGCCGGAGCCAATAGGTTGGCCGCAAGGCCAAAAAAAGGCACACCCCAATTGGATCATCTGCAACTATAGCCAGACGCCTTCAATGGCGGAGGCAGTCATACTGAAAATTCGACGAAACAGGCGCCAAGCGTGGCTGCTCGTCGCTCGTCTGGATTGCAACCCGCGATTGCGCGCCCAGCCAGCCCGCTTTTCCGCGCATGCCCGCCCGGACGCAAAATGCCGCCGATGTCCGCGGACATCGGCTTCATCCGGCCCACAGCGTTTGCGAGCCCGCCAGCCAGCCGGCGCCGGAGCGGCGCCGGGCGGCGTCCGATCAGCCGGCCTTCCTGGTCACGATGGTCAGTTCGCCCTCATCGTCGATCTGGGCGATCAGCACGTCACGCGACGAGAACCCCATCGCCTCAAGCGCCGATTTTGCGACCGGAGCGCCTTCGAGGGCCTGCTGCAGGCGCTGAAGCTGATCGGGCG
>DATDBB010000248.1:0-2570 GCA_036525085.1 Allobosea sp. | reverse complement strand
CGATGACCATCGCCATCTCGCGCAGGGGCAAGGCGATGCCGAGACCCCATTGCACGATCAGGATCGTCAGAACCTGGCCGCCGACCGCCAGCCAGCGAAGCTGGACCAGCAGCAGCAGGTTTTGCCGGTTCGTGGTGTCCTCGACGCTAGGGTCTGTCCTCATGGTGGATGGTGTTCCGATTGGGCCAAAATGCCCGAGAGCAAGGAGGAGCCCTTCGCCTGATGCCCTTCGGCATCGGGCAAGGGACCGACGCGGCTGTCGGGCATTTTCGCCCGACCCGTCCGGGCGCGGGCCTTTTGGGCGGCCGGTGCGTCGCGCGGCCTTGCAAACCGGGCGGTTTGCTGCGGCCACGCTCCTGCCCGCCGACCAAAATGCCCAGCGTCGGAACGCCACCCACCATGAGGACAGACCCTAATGCTCTTGCTCCGTGCCCTGCCGCAGCCTGTACTCGCCGCGTAGCACGAAGAGCAGGGCGCCCGCGAGCATCAGCGCCAGCGCGAACCAGGTCAGGGCATAGACGAGGTGGTTGTCGGCAAAGCGCAGCACGGTCAGGCCGCCCACCGGATAGCCTCCCGGATTGGGCGCGGCGTCGGCATCGATGAAATAGGGGGCGGCGTCCTTCAGATCGCGCGCCTGCGCGATCGCCGCGACATCGCGCGAATGCCAGCGTCCCTCGGCGGGGGCATTCGCGCGCAGGAACCCGCCGCCCGGCTCGCTCAGGCGAAGAAGGCCGGTGATGGCGACGGTGTCCAATGGCTGGCCGGCGGCGCGGCTGGCGGGATCGCGCCGATCGGACGGCACGAAGCCGCGATTGATGAGGACGATGAAGCCCGCATCCGTGACCAGTGGCGTCATCACCCAGAAGCCGCCGCCGCGCTCGGTGACGGCCTGCGCCAGCGTCTCGCGGTCATGCTGGAAGCGTCCGGAAACGGCGACACGCAGATATTCGTCCGCTGCGATCGCGGGCCAGCGTTCCGGCCCGGGTGCCGGAACGGGATTCGCCCGCACGCGCGTTTCCACTCGTTCGATGAGCGCCTGCTTCCAGCCGAGGCGCTGAACCTGCCAGATGCCGAGCCCAGCCAGCCCGGCGATGCCGGCAAGCGCGAGCAGCGTGCCGATGGCGAGCGCAGGCAGGGACCGCGGCGCACGCGCCGCGGCGGGTTCGCTCACGGCATCTGCCTCATGTCGTGGACGGGCATCATGTTGGTGTTGAGGTGGTACATCACCCAGAGCGAGCCGGCGAGCGCGATCACCACGAGGATGATGGTGAAGACCAGCGCCAGCATCGTCCAGCCGCCCTCCGACTTCCCGTTCATGTGCAGGAAATAGATCATGTGGACGATGATCTGGGCGACGGCGAAGGCCATGATCGCGAAGGCGGTGAGCTGGTTGCTGCCGAGGGCGCCTGACATCACCAGCCAGAACGGGATCGCGGTCAGGATGACCGAGAGCACGAAGCCGATCATGTAGCCCTTGAAGGAGCCATGCGCGTGCTCGTCATGGCCATGGTCGTCGTGACCGTGGCCGGCGTGATGCTCCGTGTGGATCTCGGCGCTCATCGCAGCATCCCCATCAGATAGACGAAGGTGAAGACGCCGATCCAGATGACGTCGAGGAAGTGCCAGAACATGGAGAGGCACATCAGCCGGCGGCGATTGGCCGTGATCAGCCCGTGCTTCGCCACCTGCACCATCAGCGTGAACAGCCAGATCGTGCCGAAGGTGACGTGCAGCCCGTGTGTGCCGACCAGCGTGAAGAACGCCGACAGGAAGGCGCTGCGCTGCGGCGTTGCGCCGATGCTGATGAGGTGGTGGAATTCGTAGAGCTCGATGCTCAGGAAGGCGAGGCCGAACATCGCGGTCACCGCGAGCCAGCCTTGAGTCGCCGCGACCCGCCCCTGCACCATGGTCAGCATGGCGAAGCCATAGGTGATCGATGAGAACAGCAGCATCGCCGTGTTGAGCGCGACGAGCGGCAGGTCGAACAGGTCCTTGGGGCCGGGCCCGGCGGCATAGTTCGTGCCGAGCACGCCGAAGATGGCGAACAGGATCGCGAAGATGAGGCAGTCGCTCATCAGATAGATCCAGAAGCCCAGCGGCGTGCTGTGGCCCTCAGGATGGGGATGCTCGTCGCGCAGGTAGAAGATCGGCGCCTCGCCGCTCTGCGTGGCAGGAATCGTGCTCGCCATGACGGTCAGGCCCTCGATCCGGCGAGCAGGCGGGTGCGCTCGTCCTCGGCTTGGACGACCTCCTCGGCCGGGATATGGAAATCGCGGTGATAGTTGAAGCTGTGCGTGATCACGGTCACGAGGATCGCGGCGAAGCTCACGGCCGCCAGCCACCAGATATGCCAGATCAGCGCGAAGCCGAGCGCCGTCGAGATACCGGCGAGCACGATCCCGGTCGCCGTGTTCCTCGGCATATGGATCGGCTTGAAGCCGTCGAGCGGGCGCACATAGCCGCGCCGCTTCATGTCGGTCCAGGCATCGTTGTCATGCACGACCGGCGTGAAGGCGAAGTTGTAGGCCGGTGGCGGCGAGGAGGTCGCCCATTCCAGCGTGCGCCCGTCC
>DATDBB010000247.1:0-5298 GCA_036525085.1 Allobosea sp. | reverse complement strand
CCAAAGCGTTTCGAGACCTGAGTCAGTGCGATCTCAGCCATGAGCCCGCCTCACAGTGCTGGCCTCATGCAAGGCGGAGCGGATGACCTTGCCGGTCGCCGCATCGAACAGCGAGAGTCGCTCCGGCTTGAAGGAGAGGCTGACACGGTCGCCGGCGGCAGCCCGCAGATGGGCCGGCAGGCGCGCCTTGAGCGTGCCGCGCGGGGTGGTGACGGTCACGATCTGGGTCGTGCCGAGATACTCTGCGCCGAAGACCTCTCCGGGAAGGGCGCTGCCCTGCCGGCCGGGATCGCCAATAACGACCTGCTCAGGCCGCACGCCCAGCGCGAGCGGTCCGACGGCGCGGGTCTCGCGCAGTTCGGGCAGGGGAACGGCGGCAGCATCGATGGTGACCGAAGCCGCACCCGCTACGGCTGTTCCCTCAAAATGAATGAAGTTCATCGCGGGCGATCCGATGAAATCCCCGACGAACATCGAGTTCGGGCGGTCATAGATTTCTTGGGGCGAGCCGAGTTGCTCGATCACGCCGTCATTCATCACCGCGATCTTGTCGGCCATCGACATGGCTTCGAGCTGGTCATGGGTGACATAGACCGTCGTCGCCTTCAGCCGATCGTGCAGCGCGCGCAGCTCGCCGCACATCAGATGGCGGAACTCGGCGTCGAGGGCCCCCAATGGCTCGTCCATCATGAAGGCCTTCGGCTCTCGCACGATCGCCCGGCCCAGCGCGACCCGCTGCCGGTCGCCGCCCGAGAGGCCCGAGACCGATTTGTCGAGGAGATGCTCGATCCGCAAGGTCTTCGCAGCGTCCTCGACCCGCCGCCTGGTTTCGGCCTTCGGCACGCCCATCGAGACCAGCGGGAAGCTGATGTTCTTGCGCACGTTCATGTGCGGGTAGAGCGCAAAGAGCTGAAACACCATGGCGATGTCGCGCTCGCGGGCGCGCTTGAAAGTGACGTCCTCGCCGTCGAGCCGGATCGAGCCCGAGCTCGGCAGCTCAAGGCCTGCGACCATGCGCAAGGTCGTGGTCTTGCCGCAGCCGGAGGGACCGAGCAGGCAGAAGAAATCGCCGTCCTCAACCGTGAAGCTCGTATCCCGCACCGCCGTGAAGGATCCGAACCGTTTCACCAGATTGTCGACCCGGATCTCAGCCATGGCTCACTCCGGGAATTTGGTGACGAAGGTGAACATGACGACGCCGATCAGCGTCGTGACGAAGGAATAGCCGTAGAGCGTCAGCGAGAAGGGCTGCAGCAGCATCAGCACGCCGGCCGCGATCAGCACCGTCGCCAGCGATTCCATCGGTCCGCGTCGTAGCGCCCCGGGCCAGCGCGATCGAGGCGCGCCGTCCGGTTGCCGGGAATGGCTGGCATGCAGGCTCATTTGCGCACCGCCCCGAATGTGATGCCGCGCAGCAGGTGCTTGCGCAGCAGCACCGTGAAAACCAGGATCGGGATCAGGAACAACGTCGTTCCGGCCGCCACCGCCGGCCAGTCCTGCCCGCCCTCGCCGATGATGATCGGGATGAAGGGCGGCGCGGTCTGGGCCGTGCCGGAGGTCAGCAGCACGGCGAAAGCGTATTCGTTCCAGGCGAAGATCAGGCAGAAGATCGCGGTCGCGACGATGCCGGTCGTGGCCTGCGGCAGCACGACCTTCCGGAAGGCCTGCAGCCGCGTATAGCCGTCGATCATCGCGGCTTCCTCGTATTCGCGCGGGATCTCGTCGATGAAGCCCTTGAGCAGCCAGACCGCGAGCGAAACATTCACCGAGGTGTAGAGCAGGATCATGCCGAGCCGCGTGTCGGAAAGGCCGAGCTCGCGATACATCAGGAAGATCGGGATCGCGACGGCGATGGGCGGCATCATCCGCGTCGACAGGATGAAGAACAGCAAATCGTCCTTCAGGGGCACCTTGAAGCGCGAAAAGGCATAAGCCGCGCAGGTTCCAAGCCCAACGGAAAGCAGGGTCGAGCCGAAGGCGATGATCAGCGAGTTGAGGAAGCGTGGCACATAGTTGGAGGGACCGACGACGACCATGCTGCGAGAGCGCGTGATCTCTTCGCAGGCCGAGTTCGCCGGCGGGAGCGAGGCGAGATAGTCCGCGGTCTGGCGCGAGCGCGTGTTGAAGAGGTTGCAATACCCTTCGATCGAGGGCTCGAAATGCACGAACGGCACGACTTTGGGCGGGTAGGAGATCGAGTCCGGTGGCGTCTTGATGCTGGTCAGGCCGATCCAGAGCAGCGGCACGAGCGCGACCAGCGCGTAGAGCACCACGATCGCGCCGGCGAGCAGCTTGACCCGGCCGCTGGGTGCGACGACGGAATGGGCGGTGGAGAGGGCGCCGCTCATCGTGACTTCACCTTGTTCAAGGCCTTCACGTAGATGTTCGCCAGCCCAAACACGGCGACGAACAGGATGATCGCGAAGGCGGAGGAATAGCCGGTGCGCCAGGCCTCGAAGGCGGCGCGCTTGAGCGTGATCGAAGCCAGTTCGGTGGTCGAGCCCGGCCCGCCTGAGGTCAGCAGGTTGACCATGTCGAACATCTTGAAGTTCTCGATGCCGCGGAACAGCACCGCCAGCATGATGAAGGGCAGGCACATCGGCAGCGTGATCGAGATGAATTGCCGCCAGTTGCTGGCTCGATCGACTTCGGCCGCCTCATAGATGTAGTCCGGGATCGAGCGCAGGCCGGCAAGGCAGATCAGCATCACATAGGGCGTCCACATCCAGGTATCGACGATGATGATCGCCCAGGGGCTCAAGGTGACATCGCCGAGCATCTGGAAGGACGAAGGCGCAAGCCCGGAGAAGAACGAGACCACATAATTGAACAGGCCGATCTGCGGCTGGTAGAGGAAGGTCCAGAAATTGCCGACCACGGCTGGCGACAGCATCATCGGGATCAGGATCAACGTGGTCCAGAAGCCGTGGCCGCGAAACTTGCGATCGATCAGATAGGCCAGCGCGAAGCCGATGACGGTCTGCAGCAGGATCGTCCAGAACACGAAATGCGCGGTGGCCTGCATGCGCTGCCAGATTTCAGGATCGGACAGGATGGTCTGGTAGTGCTCGATTCCGACATTGCGCAGCGGCGCGAACGGGCGGTTGGCGCGATAATTCGTGAAGGAAAGCTGGATCGTCCAGATCAGCGGGAACAGGTTGATCGCGAGCAGCAGGATCATCGTCGGCGCGATGAACAGCCAGGCGATGGCCTTGTCCGAAAGGCCCCGGACCCGATGGGCGATCGGGGGATAGGCTGCGCGCATCGCTGTCGCGCTCCTGATGCCGGTGATGTCGCTCGCATTCATGACTCAGCACCGTTCGAAGGCAAAGTCGGGGGCTGACTGCGCCCTATAGGAAAGGCGCAGCCTTTGGCTCAGCTCAGAGGGCGTCGCCGCGTCAGAACTTGCCGTCTTCCTTGAAGACCTTGGTCCAGTCCTGGATCAGCAGGTCGAGCGCCTGCTTGGCGGTGCCCTTGTCCGCGACGACATAGTCGTGGATGCGCGCCTGCTCCGCCTGCATCAGCTGCGCATAGGAAGGCTCGGCCCAGAAGTCGACGACCTGGCCCATGGCGACGAGGAAGTCGGCCGCGAAGGGCGCGGATTTGGCGAAGCCGGGATCGTTCAGCACGCCCTTGTGGCAGGTATAGCCGCCGAGTTCCCACCACTTCTTCTGCACGTCGAGCGAGGCGAACCATTTGATGTAGGAGAGCGCCTCGGCCTGGTTCGGCGAATAGGCGACGACTGAAAGGCCCTGGCCGCCAAGCTGCGAGCCCTTCTCCTTCTCCGGCGGATTGACGAAGAAGCCGATCTTGTCGCCGCCGACATTCGGATCCTTGTAGAGGCCGGGGAAGAAGGCGAACCAGTTCATCTGCAGGGCCGCCTGGCCGGATTTGAAGGCGTCGAGACCCTCCTGCATATAGGCGTTGGAGTAGCCCGGCGGGGTGCAGCATTTGTAGAGCGACTTGTAGAATTCGAGGCCCTTCACCGCGTCGTCGGAATTGACGAAGCCGGCCATTGCGTAGGGCTTCTTCGGATCCTGATACTTGAAGCCGAAGGGATAGAGCGCGTTGGCCACGCCCATGGTGATGCCTTCCGAGCCGCGCTCGGTGAAGATCGCGGCGCCGTAGACCTTCTTGCCGTCGACGTCGCGGCCCTGGAAGAACTCGGCGACCTGCTTCAGCTCGGTCTGCGTCTTGGGTGGGGCGAGATCGCGGTTGTACTTCGCCTTGAACTCCGCCTGCAGCGCCGGCTTGGCGAACCAGTCCTTGCGATAGGTCCAGCCGAGCGCGTCGCCCATCGCCGGCAGCGCCCAGTAGTTCGGCGAGCCTTTGGGCCATTCGGCATAGCCGGCGACCGTCGCCGGCATGAAGTCATCGATCTTGATGCCTTCCTTGGCGAAGAAGTCGTTCAGCTTCACATAATGCTTGTTCTCGGCCGAGCCGCCGATCCATTGCGAGTCGCCGATGATGAGGTCGCAGAGCTTGCCCTTGGAATTGAGCTCGTTGAGCATGCGGTCGGCGAAGTTCGGCCAGGGCACGAACTCGAACTTCATGGCGATATTGGTCTTGGCGGTGAAGTCCTTGGAAAGTTCCACGAGCGCGTTCGCGGGGTCCCAGGCCGCCCAGCACAAAGTCAGCGACTTGCCCTGCGCCTGAGCCGCCGTCGCGGCCAGCATCGCGCTTCCGGCGACGGTCGCGGCAAGCATCCATGTCCTGATCGATTTCATCGCTTTTCCCTCCCTTGGCATGCCGTCACCAGCCGTCATTGGGGTGACGGGTGAACCTGAGCGACCGCGAAGGGCACAGCCGGACGAGGGGGCAAAGCCAGCGCGGGACGTTTCCTCACGCCGCCTCGGAACTAGCCGTCCGAGTTCAGCGATTTGTTTAGTGAACAGCTGATCACTAAACATGTCAAGCGACGACTACGGCAGATGACATACCGCAATGCGGTGGATTATGCTGCGGTGCAGCAGTTTAGTGAATTCTGAGTTTGGTCAGGTTGACGCAGCGTCGCCCACAATGGGTCTCGTGAAGCGGACGCAGGTTTGTCCGACAAATCCACGAAGTCGTCGATCGAGCGTGGAACATGATCGGCCAGCACATGCCGTTCAAACGAACTCGTAGAAGAGCGCCTCATGGCAGCCGAGCAAGGGCCGCGGCTCCATCTTGCGAGGAAACCGCATCCGCCAACAACATGCGGACGTTCCAAACGGCTCTTGGTGGCCGAGTCCCGACCCGTGCGGCGAAGCTGGTTGCCCGGAAGCGGACGTTGCAAACGTCAAGAAAGGGCCAAAATCG
>DATDBB010000246.1:0-6884 GCA_036525085.1 Allobosea sp. | reverse complement strand
GCAAAGCTACCGTTTCGTCAGTTTCCGGTCCTTGCCAGCGGCGCGTCCAGGCAGGGTCGGGGAATGCCCGTCGCTTTTGAACCACAGGAGGCCGTCATGCTGCTCATGACATTCGCAACGAAGTCGCTCTCGTCCGTTTCGGCCGGCGCCACGCGTGTTGCTGCCCTTGGTTTCTCGCCGATCGTGGCCCTCGTGAAAGCCCTGATTCACCGCCGAGAGGTCCTGCGCCTCGGAGAACTCGACGAGCGCAGCCTGAAGGATATCGGGCTCGTCCGCTCCGATCTCGACGGCGCTCTCGCCGTGTCCTGGCTGTCGGACCCTTCCGTGATCCTGGCCGAGCGCTCGAGCGCCCGGTCAGGCGTGGCGGCGACACGCCGCGAGGCCGGTCTTCAGCGGCCCGTGACCACCATGTCGGCTGCCGAGGCGCAGCCGGTCGTCACGGCACGGTCGTCAGCTTCCAAGCCCCTGGCCGCGCGGGCCGAGGCTATCAATCCGGTTGCGTGCAGCGCCTGACCCCTTGGGGCTGCACGTTCCTGCGGGCGGAAGCTTCGTGCTTCCGCCCTTTTTCATGGGCCGGGCGAATATTGGGGCCTTGCGCCGTCCAAGAGGTTTGCGGAAAGCCCGGCGTCGTCGCCTGCTCTCAGTGGGATTTTCGGGCTCTGAGAGCCATACTAACCCAAAATTCACCATTTTAGGAAGAATCTGCGGTACGCAAGCGCGGCCGCCCGGATGCGCGATCACATCTCATGGAATGTCGCAAATGCGGGTCGCGCTTCGCTTTCAGGATCTGTCCCTCCGCACCAAGATCGCGGCCCCGCTCGTGATCATCGGGCTGATCAGCGTCGGTACGGCGATCTATGCCGGCAAGGAATACGGCCGCATCCAGAAGACCTATTCGGACCTGATCACGCAGCGCGCCACGGCGATCCTCGATGCCGCCCGCGCCACCCGCGCCATGAGCGACACCATGCGCGATCTCTACAAGGCGATCGCCTATCCCGACTACATGAAGCAGAACGAGGTCGCTCTCGCCGACGTCGCGAAATCCTACAACAATGTCGCCGTCCGGTTGATGGACGCCAAGATCAGCTTCCCGCAGAAGGCCTCCGAGTTAGACGCTCTCGGGCTGCGCTTCGCCGCGGTGAAGGGGCAGGTCGACGACATCGTCAAGCAGGCGGCCCGGGACGAGGACCTCGCGGCGCTTTCGATCATGTCGCAGCTCGACCGGACGATCGGCGAGATCGTCGCGGATGCCGACAAGCTCGCCGATGCCATCAGGGCCGACACGGAGGCGACCTCGGGCGCGCTCGACCAGGAATCGCAGACCCTCCACGCGCTGATGCTGGCCCTGTCCGGCCTCGGCATGCTGCTGGGCCTCGCCGGCGCCATGATCCTGGCGCGGCGCGCGATCACCGGCCCGCTCGACGCGCTGAAGCTGCGCATGGGCGACCTAGCCGCCGGGAATTACGAGGTCGCGATCGACGGCCAGACCCGCAGGGACGAGATCGGCGCGATGGCTCGCGCCGTTCAGGTCTTCAAGGAGAACGGCCTCGCGGTCCAGCGCCTGGAGACCGAGACGGCGCAGGGCCGCGAAGCCTCCGAGGCGCAGCGTCACCAGATCGAGCAGGAGCGTTCCGAGCACTCCCTCCGGCAGGCGCGGCTTGCCTCCGAGCAGAACCAGATCATGGAACTCCTCGCCAGCGGTCTCGATCTGATGTCGAAGGGCGACCTGACCTACCGGATCGAGGCCGAGGTGGCGTCCGATTACGAGAAGCTGCGCGACGACTTCAATCTCGCTCTCAGCCACATCGCCGAGACGATCAGGACAATCCAGACGACGGCGAGCGATGTCGGCAATGCCGCTCACGAGATCAATTCCGGCGCCAACGATCTGTCCAAGCGCACCGAGGACCAGGCGTCGTCGTTGGAGGAGACCGCCGCTACGACCGAGCAGCTCGCGGCCTCGGTCAAGGCCGCGGCCAACGCCTCGCGCCAGGCCGTCGCGCTCGCCGACGAGGCAATGGAGGTCGCGCGCAGGGGCGGCGCCATCGTTGGAGAAGCGGTCGAGGCGATGACGAGGATCGAGGCGGCCTCGCGCAAGATCTCTGACATCACATCGGTGATCGACGAGATCGCCTTCCAGACCAATCTGCTGGCCCTGAACGCTGCCGTCGAGGCGGCTCGCGCCGGCGACGCCGGCAAGGGCTTCGCCGTCGTCGCCTCGGAAGTCCGCACCCTGGCTCAGCGCTCCGGCGATGCCGCCAAGGACATCACGGCACTGATCACCGAATCCGGCAGCGAGGTGGCGCAGGGCGTTGGGCTGGTGCGCTCGGCCGGCGAGGTGCTCGACCGTATCGTCGAGGCCTCGCACAAGGTCTCCGCGACGGTCTCGGACATCTCTGCCGCCTCGGCCGAGCAGGCCAACGGCATCGACGAGATGAGCCAGACGGTCGCCCATATGGACGAGATGACCCAGCAGAACGCTGCGCTGGCCGAGCAGAGCGCCGCCTCCGCAACGGCGCTGAGCACGCAGATCCAGCGCCTCAACGCGCTGGTCGCGAGCTTCCGCACGGACGACGGCACTCGTGAACTGCGCGGTCTGGCTGGCGCCATGGCGCGCGGCGGCGAGGGCTGGCAGGAGCGCCGCGTCGCCTGAGCCGCGCTGCGCACCTTCCGGGCCGGCTCAGCGCCCCTTCTGACCGCCGAACATCGTGTCGAAGATCGTCTTCAGCGCGTCCTGATGGCTGTCCTGCACCTTGCGGCCTGTCTCGAACATCTGATTCAGCGCATCGAGCCCGATCGAGCCCGGCCCGGTCTGCGACGAGGGAGCCGCTTCCTCAGGCTCAGGCTCGGGTTCCGGCTCCGGCGCCCGGCGCGGCGAGGGGGCCGCGCGCGGTTGCGGCTCGGCTTGTGGCTGTTGCCCGCCGCCGAGCATTCCGGTCAGGATCTGGCCGAGCATGCCACCCATCTGGTCCATGCCCATCTGTCCGCCCGGCATCTGGCCGCCGCCGAACGGGCCGCCGCCCTGCGTCTGCCCTCCGGCCGGCGCCTGCGCGTTGCCGAACATGCCGCCGAGGATCGCCTCGAGCGGGTTGGTCGGAGGCGCTTGCTGCGGCGCCGGGGCCGGCTGCATGCCGGGCATCTGGCCGCGCATCATCTCGGAGAACTGGCCGAGGATGCCGCCCATGCCCTGGCTGTTCATCGATTTGAACAGCCCGCCCATCACCATCGAGGCGATGACGGGCAGCATCTGCTTCAGCACCGCCTGGCCGACGCCGCTCGTTGCCGCAGCCTGCGCCGCCACCGCGTTGCTCACTTCCTTCGAGCCGAAGAGTTGGCTCAGCACGTCGTTGCCGGCGCCCCTCGCATTGTCGGGAATGCCGTCGCCATTGGCGTCGAAGATCCGGCCGAAGGGCTGCGCCGTCATCATCTGCGCGAGCGAACCGAAGGCGTAGGGGTCCTGCGTCTGGCGCTGCAGCCCCATCGAGAAGGCCGGCAGGAGCGCCTCGATCGCGGCCTGTGTCTGCTGCTGGCTGAGCCCGTACTGCCGGGAGAGGTTCTGCATGGCCTGGCCGTTTTGGGCCTGCTGCATCATCTCGAAGAGGTTCATCATGGCGTGCCTCCGGCTGCTGCGCGGTCTGTCGCCGCCTGCATCGGGACGATAGCAGCGTCGGGAGGCGAGGCAAGCGGTGCCGCCCCGGCCGCGTTCCTCTCCAGTCGGGCGATGCCGCGATAGGCGAAGACCAGCGCCAGGATGCCGAAGGCGACGGCGCCGAGCGCCGATCCGACCAGCGCGCCCTGCGGCCCGGCATGTTGGGCGCCGAGATAGGCGAGCGGCATCGTGCCGAGCGTCGCGCGGCCCCAACTGAACAGCGTCGAGAGGAACGGCATGCCGAGATTGTTGAACGCGGCATTGGCGACGAAGAGCAGCCCGACGAACAGCCACATCGGCCCCGCGATCAGGCAGAAGAACATCACCAGCTCAGCCGTAAGCCCGCTCGCGCCGAAGGCTGAGACGATCGGCCCGCGCAGCACGGCCAGGGCCAGCCCGGCTATGACGACGCAGCCGATAGCAAACAGCGCCGACGCGGTCAGGCCGCGACGCATCCGGTCGAACCGCCCGGCGCCCCAGTTCTGCGCCAGGATCGGCCCGACCGCCCCCGTCAGCGCGAAGAGCACGCCGAAGGCGACCGGCACCAGCCGGTCCATGATGGCGAGCGCCGCCACCGCCGCATCGCCGAAGCGCGCGAAGATGCTGGCGAAGACGGCGTTCGCGATCGGGTTCGAGAGATTGGTCAGGATCGCCGGCCCCGCGATCACCAAAGTCCGGGGCGTATCCTGGCGCAGGCCCGCGAAGCTCGGACGGGCGACCATGCCATGGATGCGGATGGCGCCGTGCAGCCCCGTCGCCACCATGATGATGCGCGAGGCGACGATCGCCCAGGCCGCCCCGTCCGGCCCGAGCCCCAGCCAGAAGATGAAGAGCGGGTCGAGGCCGGCCGTCGCGAGTCCCCCGCCCAGCGTGACGAACATGGCGCGGCGCGCGTCTCCCACTGCGCGCAGCACGCCCGACAGCCCCATGCCGACGGCCATCAGCACGTTGGAGGGCAGCACGATCCAGAGGAAGGACAGCGCGACGCGATAGGATTCGTCATGGGCGCCGAGCAGGCGCAGCAGCCAGGGCAGGCAGGGCAGGGCGATGGCGCTGAGTGCCAATGCCGCGATGGCCATCAGCGTCAGCGTCGAGCCCGCAAGCCGCCTCGCCGCGGTCCGGTCGCCCGCTCCCAGCGCCCGCGCGGTGAGCGCCGCGACCGCGATCATCAGCCCGATATTGATCGAGATCATCAGGTAGAGGACGATCGTGGCGAAGCCGACGCCGGCCGTCGCTTCCGGGCGACCCAGCCAGGAGACGTAGAGCAGCGACAAAAGGTCGACGAGGAAGATCGCCATCAGGCCGATCGCGCCCGTCCCGGTCATCACCGCGACATGGCGCATCAGCGAGCCGCTGACGAAGACGGCTGCCTTCGAACCGGTGGCCATACTCACCGCTCGGGCTCGCCGACGCCGCCGATCGCGACTTCGGCCCCGCCATCCTCGATCACCTCCTGCGTCTCCGCCGTCAGCGCCTTCGACTTGCCCTTCGGCTTCACCAGCGGCTCCGGCGTGACGCGCGGCACCTTGGTCAGGCCCGCCGCGATGCCCTCGTGGAACTGGATCTCCATGCGCTGCGCGTCGCGGTCTCGGACATGCTCGATGACGAGGCTGGCCTCGTCATAGCTCAGGCCGAGCCCTTCCAGCGTCACGCGGCCGAAGCCCAGCGCCGACTCGAAGGTCTCGCGCATCTGGTAGTCGACATCGGCCTTCATCAGGTCGATGGCGTGGACGCGGTCATAGGCGCGCGCATGGAGGCGCGCCTGCGGAAACTCGGCCTTGGCCATCTCGACCATGCGCAGCGCGGCATGCCGGTCGTCGATGCAGACGCAGATGATGCGTGCCTTCTCCGCGCCGGCCGCCCGCAGCACGTCGAGCCGCGTGCCGTCGCCGTAATAGATCTTGAAGCCGAACTTGGCGGCGGAGCGGATGCGCTCGACATCGGAATCGATGATCGTCACGTCGATGTGCTGGAGCAGCAGCGCCTGCGTCACCACCTGGCCGAAGCGGCCGAAGCCGACGACGATGACGGAGGCCGTGCCCGCATCTGAAAAGTCCTCCTCGATGACCTCCTGCGTCACGCGCGCCAGCAGCCAGGCGTCGATCAGCTTGGCGACGACCGGGCCGATTAGCATGGACAGCGCCGCCAGCGCCGTCGCGACGGCGGCCTGCGGCGGGGCGAGCAGCCCGAGCGAGACGCCGAGCGGCAGCAGCACGAAGGCGAATTCTCCGGCGGGGGAAAGCAGCGCGCCGGCGCGGATCGCTTCCATGGTCGAGGAGCAGGAGACGCGCAGGATCGTCGCGGCGACCGCGATCTTGAACAGCACCAGCAGCGGCGCCGCCACCGCCAGCAGCAGTGCGTTGTCGAGCACCAGCTTCAGGTCGAGCGACATGCCGACCGCCATGAAGAACAGCCCGAGCAGCACGCCGCGGAAGGGCTCGATATCGGCCTCGAGCTCGTGCCGGAAATGCGATTCCGCCAGCAGCACGCCGGCGAGGAAAGCGCCCATCGCCATGGACAGCCCGACTTGCTCCATCAGCAGGGCTGCACCGAGCACGACGAGCAGCGCCGCGGCCGTCATCACCTCCTTGGCGCCGGCCTTGGCCAGGATGCGAAAGAACGGGTTCAGCACATAGCGCCCGGCCAGCACGATGAATCCGATGGCAAGGACGCACAGCCCGATGCCGGTCAAGGTCTGCGCTGCGCCGCCCGCCGTTGCACCCGTGGTGGCGAGCAGCGGCAGCAGGGCGAGCGCCGGCGCGATCGAGATGTCCTGGAACAGCAGGATCGAGAATGTCCGCCGGCCATAGGCCTCATGCCCGTCGCCGCGCTCCTCCAGTACCTGCAGCGCGATCGAGGTGGCCGACAGCGCCAGCGCCAGGCCGACCGCGACCGCCCCGCCCACCGACAGGCCGAACCACCAGCCGACGGCGCCGATCACGAACGCGCTCAGCGCCATCTGCGACAGGCCCGCGCCGAGGATGTCCTTGCGCATCGAATAGAGCCGCGACGGCTGCAGTTCGAGGCCGACGAGGAAGAGCAGCAGGACGACGCCGATCTCGGCCACGCCGCGGATCGTGTCAGGGTCGCGGATCAACGCCAGCACGGACGGGCCGATCACGATGCCGGCCGCCAGATAGCCCAGCACCGCCGACTGGCCGAGCTTGCGGAACAGCGGCACGGCGACCACTGCGCCGGCGCAGAAGGTCAGGATCGGCGGGAGGTAGCTGGT
>DATDBB010000245.1:0-7947 GCA_036525085.1 Allobosea sp. | reverse complement strand
CGCTCTACCATGACATGACCGACCACAAGGCTGCCAAGCAGGTGACGAAGGACGATCCGCGCGTCACCCGCGTCGGCCGCTTCATCCGCAAGACCTCGCTCGACGAACTGCCGCAGCTCTTCAATGTCGTCCTCCGGGGCGATCTCTCGCTGGTCGGCCCGCGCCCACATGCGGTCCACGCCACCGCCTCGAACCGGGCCTATGAGCAGGTCGTCGACGGCTATTTCGCGCGCCACAAGGTCAAGCCCGGCATCACCGGCTGGGCGCAGGTCAATGGCTGGCGCGGCGAGACCGACACCGAGGGCAAGATCCAGCGCCGCGTCGAGCACGATCTCTACTACATCGAGAACTGGTCGGTGCTGCTCGATCTCTACATCCTGGTGAAGACGCCGCTCTCGCTGATGACGAAGACCGAGAACGCCTATTGAGCGCGCTCGCCGACAGGGCCGGGCCGGAACGCGACCGCCGCGGCCGTCTGCGGATCTCCTATGCCGCGCTCAAACGCGGCGTGCTCTGGCTGCTGACGGCCTGCAGCGGGCTCGCCCTGATTGAGCCCTCGCCCTATGAGCTGGTCTTCCTGCTCGCCGTGTTCGTCTTCGCGCTGACCGGCATCCGCTTCTCGCAGAAGCTGCTGCCGATGGCGCTGCTGCTGCTGCTCTACAATATCGGCGGCACCTTCTCGCTGATCCCCTGGATGGACGACGCCGCGGCGGTTCGCTTCACGGCCGTCTCAGTCTATCTGATGGTCACCGCGATCTTCCTCGCCGCGATCATGGCCGACGATGCGCTGGGCCGGCTCGAGACGCTGCGCAAGGGCTACCTCTTCGCGGCCTGGGGTGCGGGGTTCGCCGGCATTCTCGGCTATTTCGACGTCGGCGGCCTCGGCGCGATCTTCTCGCTCTATGGCCGCGCCTCGGGCACCTTCAAGGACCCCAACGTGCTCGGCCCCTTCCTCGTGTTGCCGATCATCTATGCGCTGCAGCATATCCTGACCGGCCGGACCGGACTGATGCGCGGGCTCCTCGTGATGAGCGTGCCGCTGGCGGCGCTGTTCCTGACCTTTTCGCGCGGCGCCTGGGGCAATCTCGTCGGAGCGGCGCTGCTGATGATCGCGCTGACCTTCCTGACCGCGCCCAACGCCGCGAGGCGGGCCCGCATCGTCGCGCTCACGCTCGTGGCGCTCGGACTTTTGACCGTCGCGCTGTTGGTCGCGCTGTCCTTCGAGAACATCCGCAGCATCTTCGAGATGCGGGCCGCGCTGGTGCAGGATTATGACGGCGGCGTCACCGGCCGCTTCGGCAACCAGCTCCGTTCGATTCCCCTGCTGCTCGACGAGCCCAACGGCTTCGGGCCGCTGCGCTTCCGCTGGCTGTTCCCCGAGGACCCGCACAACGTCTACATCAACGCCTTCGCCTCCTATGGCTGGCTCGGCGGCTTCTCATGGCTCGCGCTGATGGCCGCAACCTGCCTCGTCGGCTGGCGGCTGGTGTTCCAGCGCTCGCCGCTTCAGATGCATGCCATCGTGCTGTGGTCGGTGCTGTTCGTCACGATCCTGCAGGGCCTGCAGATCGACACCGACCACTGGCGTCACATGTATCTGATGCTCGGCCTGGTCTGGGGGCTGGCGGCGCTGCCGCTATCCCCCGCCCGAGTACCTCAGGCACGGTCCTTGCGCACGACGACATAGGCGTAGGTCGTCACGAAATCCCAACCGATCTTCGCGGCGAGCGCATTGAAGGCGTGGTCGGCCTGCTTCAGGCCCGGCATGCGGTCGAAATAGCCATGGGCCCAGAAGCGCTGGATGTGGACGTCGGAGAAGCCGGCGCGATTCAGCATCGGCGTGAGCTGCCCGCGGCTGCCGCGGCACCAGTCGTAATGGGCCGGGAATTTCGGGTCGCCGCCACCGTCGCGCCGCAGCGGGAAGAGCGCGTGGACGATCGCCCGCGAGGCCTTCTCCGGTAGCAGGTGATTGAGCGCGAAGACCGGGGCCCAGAGCGTCGGGAAGAAGGCGAGCGCGACGCCGCCGGGGGCCAGCAAAGCATGGATGTTGGTCCAGGCGCGCTCGACATCGGCGACATGCTCGAAGACCATGCGCGAGACCATCAGATCGTAGCCGCCGCGCGCGATGTCGGGCTCGGAGAGATCGCCTGCAATGTCGAAGCGCGCGGTCTTGAGGCCGGCGGGCGTCAACGCCAGTTCGCCGGCGTCGATGTCGTTGACGATGAGGTCGATGCCGCGGCGCCTGGCCTGCTCGGCCGTGAACAACGGATCACGGCCGCCACCGATCTCGCAGACGCGGTGCAGGCCGAGCCGCTGGGACAGGGCGACGATGGTCGATTCGTAATTGTCCCAGGCCCATTGCGAGTGCCAGTCCGGAGCGAGATCGCGGAAGAAGCCCTCGAGCGAACCGGAGGCTTGCGCCGATGGGCGCAGCGCGGGCCGGGCGCCGCTCGCCGTGACAGTCGCCAGTGACATGGTCTTCTCCGCCTGCGTGACCTCCCCGTCCCGCGGAAAACCATGCTGGCAGCGCGCGAAGGCCGCAATCGAACATTTAATCGAGGGTTAATGCGCGGCCTTCCGGATTGTGCCGCATCGGCTCAATTCACGATCGCGCATGAACAGCGTGAATCTGCGGCCAAAGCGGATTGCATCCGGGCGAACCCGCCACTATAAGCCGAGCCGTCGGAGCGTAGCGCAGCCCGGTTAGCGCACTTGTCTGGGGGACAAGGGGTCGGAGGTTCGAATCCTCTCGCTCCGACCATAAATCCCAATACAATCAACTCTTCTGCCCCTTCCTTGAGGCCAAGGGCTGATCGCGATTTGGCCCGAAGGTTCAGATCAGATCATGAAATCGCGCCCGAGCCGCGTTTCTTCGTCCGGCACGCAACGGTCTCATCAGCCAAATTTCGGTGGATAAAACTACGGCATTGCCGTATAAGAACGCATGCATGGCGTCCTGCTGACCTCGGTATTCGAACGACAGGCTAAGGCGGCGGGGCTGACGGATGATGAAGTCCAGGAGATCGCCGTCGCGATCGCGAGCGATCCGCGCGGTGGTGAACTGATGATCGGGACCGGCGGGGCACGGAAAATGCGCCATGCCGGGCGCGGCGAGGGAAAGAGCGGAGGCTACCGCACGATCCATTATTTCGGCGGCGACGACGTTCCGCTCTTCCTGCTGGCGCTGATCGACAAGGGCAAGCGCGCCAATCTCAGCAAGGCAGAGCGCAACGACCTCGCGAAGATCCTGCCGAAGATTGCGGAAGCTTACAGGGCGCAGGCGAAGACGGGAGGCCCGTGACATGACGAAATTCGGCCAGGAACTGCTGGAGAGCGCCAACGAGGCGCTGGCGATCGCGCAGGGCAAGGCGAAGCCGGCGCGCACGATCACCGTCGAAACGATCGATGTGGCCGCGATCCGCAAGCGCCTCGGCCTGTCTCAGGATGCTTTCGCCAGGAAGTTCGGCCTGAGCCCCGCGACGCTTCGCGATTGGGAGCAGGGGCGGCGGCGGATGGACCGCACGGCGCAAGCGTTCCTGAAGGTGATCGATCGAGCGCCGGAGGCGGTAGAGAAGGCGCTGAAGGCGGCGTGAGCTACGGGCTGGTCGTCGTGGCTGCCGCCCGCGTAGAGCCCTGCTTCCTGACCTTCCCCGACGAGCGCCGCCCCGCCCTCGCAGGCTTCGGCGCTCGTTATCATTTCGGCGCGCTCGCCCGCGCCTCTCACTCGACGATGCGCACCGCGCCCTTCGCGGCGCTCGTCGCCATCGCCGCATAGGCCTTCAGCGCCGTGGTGACCTTGCGCTTGCGCGGGGCGGCGGGCTTCCAGGCGTCCTTGCCCTTCGCCTCCATCGCGGCGCGACGGCGCGTCAGTTCCTCGTCGGGGACCTGCAGGGAGATGCTGCGGTTCGGGATGTCGATGGCGATGATGTCGCCGCTCTCGACGAGGCCGATCGCGCCGCCCTCCGCCGCTTCCGGCGAGACATGGCCGATCGAGAGGCCCGAGGAGCCGCCCGAGAAGCGCCCGTCCGTGACGAGCGCGCAGGCCTTGCCCAGCCCCTTCGATTTCAGATAGCTCGTCGGATAGAGCATTTCCTGCATGCCCGGCCCACCGCGCGGCCCCTCATAGCGGATCAGCACGATCTCGCCGGCCTTGACCTTGTTGTTGAGGATGCCCTCGACCGCAGCGTCCTGGCTCTCGAAGATCACGGCCGGGCCGGAGAATGTCAGGATCGAGGCGTCGACGCCGGCCGTCTTCACGATGCAGCCGTCGAGCGCGATGTTGCCGAAGAGGACGGCGAGGCCGCCATCCTGCGAATGGGCGTTCGCCTTGCCGCGGATGACGCCCTTCTCGCGGTCGAGATCGAGTTCCTCGAAGCGCCGGTCCTGGCTGAAGGCCGTCTGTGTGGGAACGCCACCCGGCGCTGCGCTGTAAAAGCTGCGCACGCTCTCGCTATGGGTCTGCGCGATATCCCAGCGCGCCAGCGCATCGGCCATCGTCGCGCTGTGGACCGTCGGCAGCGAGGTGTCGATCAGCCCAGCGCGGTCGAGTTCGCCGAGGATCGCCATGATGCCGCCGGCCCGGTGGACATCCTCCATATGGACGTTGGCGACCGAGGGCGCGACCTTGCAGAGCACCGGGACGCGCCGCGACAGCCGGTCGATATCGGCCATGGTGAAGTCGCACTCCGCCTCGTGGGCCGCCGCCAGGAGGTGCAGCACGGTGTTGGTCGAGCCGCCCATGGCGATGTCGAGGGTCATCGCGTTCTCGAAGGCCTTGAAGCTCGCGACATTGCGCGGAAGCACGCTGTGGTCGTCCTGCTCGTAATGGCGGCGCGCCAGATCGACGATCAGGTGGCCGGCCTCGACGAAGAGGCCCTTGCGGTCGGCATGGGTCGCGAGCACCGAGCCGTTTCCGGGCAGAGCCAGCCCCAGCGCCTCGGTCAGGCAGTTCATCGAGTTGGCGGTGAACATGCCGGAGCAGGAACCGCAGGTCGGACAGGCCGAGCGCTCGATCGTCTCGACCTCGGCGTCGGTGTACTTGCTGTCGGCGGCGGCGATCATCGCATCGACGAGATCGACCTTCTTGAGCACGCCCTCGGCGATGTATTTGCCGGCCTCCATCGGCCCGCCCGAGACGAAGACGGTGGGGATATTGAGCCGCATCGACGCCATCAGCATGCCGGGCGTGATCTTGTCGCAGTTGGAGATGCAGACCATCGCATCGGCGCAATGGGCGTTGACCATGTATTCGACGCTGTCGGCGATCAGCTCGCGCGAGGGCAGGCTGTAGAGCATGCCGTCATGGCCCATGGCGATGCCGTCATCGACGGCGATGGTGTTGAACTCCTTGGCGACACCGCCGGCCTTCTCGATCTCTCGCGCCACCAACTGGCCGAGATCCTTGAGATGGACATGGCCCGGCACGAACTGCGTGAAGGAGTTGACCACCGCGATGATCGGCTTGCCGAAATCGCCGTCCTTCATGCCCGTCGCGCGCCAGAGGCCGCGGGCGCCGGCCATGTTGCGGCCATGGGTGGAGGTGCGGGAGCGATAGGCGGGCATTTCTCGACCTCTTGTCTTGATCTCTTGTCTTGATCTTCTGCCGAAAACCGAAGGAACCTCTTACGGGGCGGCGCGCCAGCTTCAAAATCGAATAATCCGATCCTTGCGATCGGCGCGGCCCATGCTGCGGCGGCGAAGAGAACTGAATATGCTTCGGAATATCGACATCGATCTGCTGCGTTGCTTCCTGACGATCGCGGAGCTGCGCAGCTTCACCAAGGCGGGAGCCGCGCTGTTTCGCAGCCAGTCGACGATCTCGACGCAGATCCGGCGGCTGGAGGAGCTCGCCGGGCAGAGCCTGTTGCAGCGCTCGCCGCAGGAGGTGCTGCTGACGCGCGCCGGCGAGGATTTCCTGGGCTATGCCAGGCGGATCGTCACGCTGCATGACGAGGCGCTCGACGTGGTCAATGCCCGCAACGTCGCTGGGCGGGTGCGGCTCGCCGTGATGGACGATTACGCCACGCAGGTGCTGCCGCAGCCGCTGGCCCGCTTCGCGCGGATGAATCCCGATGTCGAGCTCGAGGTCACGACCGGCTTCACCCGCGACCTGCTCGACAATCTCGGCGAGGATTTCGATCTGGTGCTGGCGACGCAGAAGCGCGGCGACGGGCGCGGCGAGGTCCTGCGGACGGAGCGCACGGCCTGGGCCTGCTCCGACCGGCATGATTTCGACGCAGGCGCGCGGATTTCGCTGGCCCTGCTCAAGGCCCCGAACATGTATCGCGAATGGGCGCTCGCCGCCCTGAACGATGTCGGCATGCCATGGCGCATCCTGTTCAGCAGCTCGAGCATCGGCGCGGTCGAGGCCATGGCCGCCTCGGGCGCCGCCGTGACCATCGTCAAGGCCGGTACCGCGCGTGCGGGTCTGCGCCTGCTCGGCCCTGGCGATGGCATGCCAGAGTTGCCGGCCTCAGAGATCGCGCTCCATTCCGCCCCCGGCCGGCAGACTCCGGCCGTGCGCGCGATGGCGAGCTTCCTGCAGGAATCGCTCGGCCCGGCTCAGGACTGAGCCTGAAGGCCGCGCGGCCTTGTCCACAGGACAGGCGCACGAAGACGCTTGCCGATGGCGCGCTTATGACCCAACGTCAGCCCGTCGCGTTGTCGGGAGTCGTTTCATGCGTGCCCTGTCGCGTTCTCTTGAATTCCGGTTGTCGGGCCAGTGGGCCGTGCTGTGCCGCGCCCTGGCGGTTCTGGCGATCGCCATGGCGATCATCATGCCGCTGATCGACTGAGGGGGTGCATCGCCGCGCCGGCGGTCCGAAGCCCGCAATGCGGCTCGTATCCGTGTGCATTCGCGCGTAAGCTCTGGCTACAGCGCGTGACAGAAGGAATGCAGCGATGGCAGCAGACGGCCGAGGAACACGCGCCTGGCACGATGTGAACAGCGTCCAGGAAGCACCCCGCGAAAAGCAGAAATCAAGCGGCCGCATCGCGGCCGAGGAGGCCGCCGCCCGCAAAAAGATCGAGGCGTTGAGGGCCCTGCGCCTGGCCAAGCAGGCGGCCGAGCCCCCGGCCCCGCCGCCGGCCGCCAAGACGCCCAAGCGCAAGGCGGTCGCCGCCGCGACATAGGACAACGCGATGGCGGCGCGCGAGCGCCGCCATCGGTTTCGTCAGGCGCCCATCAGCCAGCCCTTGAGCAGACCGATATCGGGCTGGGACAGGCCGTGCCCGGCCGGCAGAACGCGGTGATCGACGCTGGCGCCATTGCCCGACAGGGTGTGCGCCAGCCGCTTGGCATCCTCAGCCGGTATGATCGGATCCATCGCACCCGACAGGATCAGGACGCGCTTGCCCACCAGATCCGCCTGCGGCGGGCTGGCGAAGGGCGGCATCGCCCGCAGCAGCGCCGCGCCGGCAAGTACCTCAGGGCGGAGCAGCAACAGGCTCGCGGCGATGTTGGCGCCATTCGAGAAGCCGACAGCGACCGGCGCCGCCAGGCCGTAGCGCGCACGGGCCTCCTCGACGAAGTCGGCGAGTTCATGCGTGCGCTTGCGCAGGTCGTCCTCGTCGAAGACGCCTTCGGCGAGCCGCCGGAAGAAGCGCGGCATCGCGCCTTCCAGCACCTTGCCGCGCGGCGAGAGCAGGCCGGCGCCGGGCGCCACGGTCCGGCCGAGGCCGAGCAGGTCGCGCTCGTCGCCGCCCGTGCCGTGCAGCAGGAACAGCGGCGGCCGGCTCGTATCGGCGCCGGGCTCGTAGACATGGATGAAATCGGTGGTCGCGACGGCGTCCATCGTGATCTCCTTTGCAAACGTATGGCCCGCCCCGTCTGCAAGCTGTTTTCGGCGATCTGATTTGAGCAGTCTGCATCAACGTATCCGGTCTCAGGATTGAACCTGGCCAAGATGGAGATCCGCGCGTCCCAGGCCTCATAAAGGGGCCGGCATC
>DATDBB010000244.1:0-2684 GCA_036525085.1 Allobosea sp. | reverse complement strand
CGCGGTCATGGCGGAATTGGTAGACGCACTACCTTGAGGTGGTAGCGGGGAGACCCGTGGAGGTTCGAGTCCTCTTGACCGCACCAGATTGAGGGCACCAGCCCGGCGAACGGCGATCCGCAAGGATCGCCGTTCGCGTTTCTGGAGCCTGCGGTTCCCTACAATGTCATGCCAGTTTCCGCCGCCAAAGCGTCTTGCCGCGTTGCAACAGTGGCAGGCCGCTGACACAAGGGCGTCTGGCACCTCGCCGAATCCACCTCTTTCGAATCGCGAATCGCGGAGCGGGCCGATGACGGACACGCACAAGGCTCCCGAAGACACGCCCGAGCGCCCGATTCGCGACGAGGACGGAGCGATCGACGCCGGCCTGGTCGAACAGGTCTCGCAGGCGCTGCTGCTCTCGGATCTGACGACGCTGCGCGAAATCGTCGCCGACATGCACGAGGCCGACCTCGGCGCCCTGCTCGAAGCGCTCGACCCGGAGGAGCGGCCGCGGCTGATCTCGCTGCTCGGCAGCGACTTCGACTTCACGGCGCTGACCGAGGTCGACGATGCGATTCGCGAGGAAATCCTCGAAGAGCTCTCGGCCGAGACGGTGGCCGAAGGCGTGCGCGACCTCGACACCGACGATGCGGTCTACATCCTCGAAGACCTCGACGAGGCCGACAAGCAGGAGGTGCTCGACAAGCTCCCTGCCGCCGAGCGCATCGTCCTGCAGCAGGGCCTCGACTATCCCGAGGACAGCGCCGGCCGGCGCATGCAGAGCGAGGTCGTCGCCGTTCCGGCCTTCTGGACGGTCGGCCAGACGATCGACTACCTGCGCGAGACGGCCGACATGCCGGAGCGCTTCTTCGAGATCTTCGTCGCCGACCCCGCGCATCACTTCGTCGGAACCGTCCGGCTCGACCGCCTCCTGAGAACCAAGCGCCCCGTCTGCGTCTCGGAACTGGTCGACGAGGACAGCCGCGCCGTGAAGGCGACCGACGACATCGAGGACGTGGCGCGGCTGTTCCAGCGCTACAACCTCATCGCCGCTCCCGTCATCGACGATGCCGGCCGGCTCGTCGGCGTGATCACCGTCGACGACATCGTCGACGTGATCGAGGAAGCCGCCGATGACGACGTCAAGCAGCTCGGCGGCGTGCATGCCGACGAAGAATTGTCGGATTCGGTGCGCGAGGTCGCGCTCGGCCGCTTCCGCTGGCGCTTCATCAGCCTGATCGCCGCCTTCCTCAGCGCCTCGGTGATGGCGATGTTCGAGGCGCAGCTCTCGAAGCTCGTGGCGCTCGCCGTGCTCGCGCCGATCGTCGCCAGCCAGGGCGGCAACGCCGCGACGCAGACCATGACCGTCGCCGTGCGCGCGCTCGGCACCGGCGACCTCGGAAGCTGGAACATGGGCCGCTTCTTCCGCCGCGAGATGATCGTCGGCCTGCTGAACGGCGTCGCCTTCGCCGCGATCACCGGCGTCGTCGCCGGCCTCTGGTTCACCAACATCATGCTCGGCATGGTGATCAGCCTGGCGATGGTGCTGACTCTGATCGTCGCGGCCTTCGCCGGCGTCGCGGTGCCGCTGGCGCTCGACAAGGCCGGCATCGACCCGGCGATCTCGTCCGGCACCTTCGTCACCACGATCACGGACGTGATCGGCTTCTTCTCCTTCCTCGGCATCGCGACGCTGCTGCTGCGCCTGAGCTGACGACCAGGCCCGGGCTGACGGGCGCGCGAAAATCGGTAACGTAAACCGGGCGTCAAGCTTTCTCCTCAATCTTGCGCCAGATGAACGCCCGCCGCATGCTCAACCTCACGCTAGTCACTCGTCTGGCAGCCACAGCCGCGCTCGCGGTCGTTGGCGGCTGCGTGGCGCTTGAAGGGAACTACCCGGCCAAGGGCGATGCACGCCCTCACCCCGGCGTCGCCGAAGCGCATCGCTATCCGATCCACGGCATCGACATCTCGCGCTGGCAGGGCGAGATCGACTGGACCGCGGTGAAGGGCGCCGGAACCCGCTTCGTCTACATGAAGGCGACCGAGGGCGGCGACCATGTCGACCCCGCCTTCCTGCGCAACTGGGAAGGCGCGCGCCGCGCCGGTATCCCGCGCGGCGCCTATCACTTCGTCTATTGGTGCCGCCCGGCCCATGAGCAGGCGGTCTGGTTCAAGCAGCACATCCCCAACGACCCCGATGCGCTGCCGCCGGTGCTGGATGTCGAATGGAACGGGCACTCGCGCAGCTGCCCGCAGAAGATCGACCGCGGGCTGGCGCTCGAAAAGATCCAGCTCATGCTGACCGAACTCGAGCAGCTCACCGGCAAGAAGCCGGTGATCTATACCGACATCACCTTCCACAAGGACGTCCTCGAGGGCCAGTTCAACGACTATCCCTACTGGATCCGCTCGACCGCCGCCCTGCCCGAGACGCGCTATAACAACCGCCCCTGGGCCTTCTGGCAGTTCACCACGACCGGCCGCATCCCCGGCATCAAGGGCGATGTCGACCGCAACGCCTTCTTCGGCAACGAGGGCCAGTTCGACGGCTGGCGCCAAGGCGAATTCGACATCGGCACGCGCCGCTGGGACAAGCAGAGGGGCGTGCCGCCGCAGCCGAGTCCCGGCCCGGATCGCCCGCCCGCGCCGGCCGTCTCCCGGATACCCGGTAGCGTCGCCCCGGTCGCCGCCTCCGCCTT
>DATDBB010000243.1:0-2952 GCA_036525085.1 Allobosea sp. | reverse complement strand
CTTCGTCTCCTCGAGATACTTCACGCCCGCATTCGTGTTTCGGTTCTGAACTTCGAGCGTGACGCCCGGCGCGGCCTTCTCGAACGCCTTCTTGATCGGGTCGGTCACATCCTTGGAAAAGGACGTCACCACGGTGACCTTGCCGGCGGGCGCCTCGGCGAAGGCAATCGACGTCGTCAGGGCAAAGCCCAACGCCAAAGCGATCCTGTTCATCGTCACGATATCCTCCCGGTGTGATTGGCCGCGCCCGGCATCGAGGCCGGACATGCGTCGCATGGCGGATAACCGGCCATGCCCGTCACGAAACTGTCATACCCGATGGTGTTCTGTCACCACGAACTATGGGTGCAGTGCGTCGGCGGCGGCCGCATCGGGCGCGGCGCTCCAGCAAAAATGCGCCAGCGCGAACTCCGGATGGAGTTGGTGGCTCTCGAAAAGCGCAAGGCACGAGCGTGAATCGACCCGGTCCGGGACCGGCCATGCCAGCTCATGCCCGTGAATCCCGCCGGCGATGAAGGCGCTGTGCATGCCGGCGCCGCGCGCACCGGCAACGTCATGGACAAGCGAGTCGCCGATGCAGAGGATGTCCGACGGAGGAAGCCCAAGCTTGTCGAGGCAGGAGCGATAGATGCCTGGCTCCGGCTTGCCATGATAGCGCACCTGCCCGCCCATATCGGCATAGGCCCGTGCGACGAGGCCGGGAGCCTCCTCCAGGCTGCCGTCGCCCCGCGTTCGATACAGATCGGGATTTCCGCAGATCATCGGCAGCCCGCAAGCGCGGGCCCTTTCGAGCAGCGAGCGCCAGCCCGCCAGCGACTGGCGGCGCGAGTCCATGCCCATCAACAGCACGAAATCCGCTTCCTCCGGCCGTTCGACCGTCTCGAGGCCGATGTCATCGGCAAGGTGACGGTCGCTGTCGCGGGCGAGCAGAAGACAGCGCCGCCCGAGATCGCGGTAGAATGGCTCGCTTGCGGCGGCGATCGTCTCTCGCGCGTCGTCCCCGGCAGAGACGACTCGGTAGTAGAACTCCCGCGGAAAACCGAGACCAGTGAGGGTCTCCTCATTTGCCGTGCCGCTGCGCCCGGAGTTCGACAGGATGATCACGGCCTTGCCGAGTTCGTGCAGTCTCGCGAGGCACTCCCGTGCGCCGGGATAAGGCCGCTCGCCGTCATGGAGCACGCCCCACTGGTCAAGCAGGAACCCCCGATAGCGCCCCGCGAACGCCGACACGCCATCGACGAACGCTGTCGTCGCAGTTTTCGCGGGTGCTTGCTGTTTCTGCATTGAACGGCTGCGATATCCTTGGCCAGACTCCGGCGCGAGGCCGAGAGGCGCTGCTCCTTGCCCTCGCATCGGGGGGGTGACAGAACAGCGCCGGCCGGAATATGACAGTTTTGTGTCACATACCATAAGCAAGCCGGCAAACCGGCACCTTGGGGAGAAGCGTCCGATGAAGCTGAGATTGACCCATGTCGCGGCGGCAGCCTCGCTGCTCGCTGGTGTCGGAGCGGGCTGGACCGGCCCCGCCGCCGCCCAGGATACCTGCCCGCATACCGGCCAACTCGACACGATGTATTGCGACGCGAACAAGGACCTGGTCGCGGACGCGCCCACGGACCAGAAGAAGTGGAAGGATCCTTCGGCGCTGGTGTGGGCCTATACGCCGGTCGAGGATCCGGCGGTCTATGCCAATATCTTCAAGCCGCTGACCGACCATCTTGCCGCCTGCACCGGCAAGCGCATCGTCTATTATCCGGTCCAGTCGAATTCCGCCGAGATCGAGGCCATGCGCTCGGGCCGCCTGCATTTCGCCGGCTTCTCGACCGGCCCGACCGGCTTTGCGGTCAATCTCGCCGGCGCCGTGCCGTTCGCGGCGAAGGGCTCGGCCGAAGGTGTGCGCGGCTACAACCTCGTTGCCGTGGTCAAGGCCTCGAGCCCCTACCAGAAGCTCGCCGATCTGAAGGGCAAGAAGGTCGCCCATACCTCGCCCTCGTCGAATTCCGGCAACCTGGCGCCGCGCGTGCTGTTCCCCGAACATGGTCTGACGGCCGAGACCGACTACAAGCCGTTGATGTCGGGCGGGCACGACAAGTCGATCCTCGGCGTCGTCTCGGGCGACTACGACATGGGAGCGGTCGCAGGCGACGTGTACGAGCGGATGATCGTGCGCGGCACGATCAAGAAGGACGACGTGCGGGAGATCTATCGCAGCGCCATTTTCCCGACCTCGTCATTCGCCTACGCCCACGACCTCAAGCCCGAACTCGCCAAGAAGCTGACGGATTGCTTCTTTTCCTTCCGCTTCACGGCCGAAATGACCAAGGAATTCAACGGCGACGACCGCTTCCTGCCGATCACCTACCAGAAGGACTGGGCGGTGGTGCGGGATGTCGCGGAGAAATCCGGCACACCCTACAACAAGTCGGCCTACGATGCGGAGGCCAAGCGCGAGGCTGACGCACTCGCTAAAAAGAATGCAGCTCCCGCCAAGGCGCCCTGACCAGAAGACGCAGTCGTCAAACGAGGTTTCCTATTATGAGCGCCCTGCCTGTGGCGTCCGGCCAGGGCCGGGCGCTCGTTATCCGCAACCTCGTCAAGGAATATCGGCCCGGACAGCCGGTGCTGCGCGACATTTCACTGACGGTGTCCGAACCGGGCATCGTCGCCATCATCGGGCCATCAGGGACCGGCAAGTCGACGCTGATCCGCTGCATCAACCGTCTCGTCGATCCGACCTCCGGCTCGATCATGCTCGGCGGCACGGACCTTGCCAAGCTCCAGGGCGAGGCCTTGCGCCAGGCCCGCCGCCGTCTCGGCATGGTCTTCCAAGAATACAACCTCGTCGAACGCCTGACCGTGATCGAGAACGTGCTCTGCGGCAGGCTCGGCTATGTCCCGGTCTGGCGTGCCTGGACCCGGCGCTTTCCGGAGGCCGATCTTGCGCGCGCCTTC
>DATDBB010000242.1:0-4172 GCA_036525085.1 Allobosea sp. | reverse complement strand
CCAACTGCGCGAGCGGTCGGTGTCAGCAGCCAATGCGTCGAGCTTGGCCAGCATCTCGTCGTCGAGGCGGATGGTGAAGGCTGCGGTCATGGCCAACTCCTGTAGCGGTTCGCTCCGGTTCGGAGTGAACCTAGCACAGTCTTCGGAGTCGGTCGATCTCAGCGATGCACGCCGAGCTGCGCGGTCACGCCGCCATCGATCGGAATGACTGTGCCTGTGATGTAGGCGGCCGGTTCGCTCATCAGGAAGGCGGCGAGGCCGGCGACCTCTTCGGGCTTCGCAAAGCGGCCTGCCGGGATCTGCGCTTGCATCTTGTCGCGATAGGCGGCGTAGGGCGCCATCATGTCGGTGTCGACGAAGCCCGGCGCGATGATGTTGACGGTGACGCCGCGCTTGCCGGTCTCGACCGCGAGCGTCTTGGCATAGGAGATCAGCGCGCCCTTCGAGGCGGCATAGGCGGCATTGCCGGGGTTGCCGCGCAACGCCGCGACGGAGCCGATCGCGACGATGCGACCGGCGCGGGCGCGGATCATGTTGCGCATCAGGCTCTTGGCGAGGCGGGTGAAGGCCCAGAAATTGACCTGCATCGCCGCTTCCGCCTTGTCCTGCACCATCATCGCGGCGAGCGAATCATAGGGCTGGCCGGCATTGTGGACGAGGCCGAAATAGCTTTCGCCTTCGCGCTCCTCGCAGAAGGCGTCGAGCGCCGCCTTGTCGGAGAGATCGAGCGGGAGGGCGTCGATGCTGCGCCCGGGATGGGCCTGCGCGACCTCGGTAGCCAGTGCGAGGGCCTGGTCGCCCGAGCTGCGATAGGTGAAATCGACGTCGTGACCAGCCGCTGCCAAGGCACGCACGATCGCCGCGCCGACGCCCTTGGCGCCTCCGGTGACGAGGATGCGGGTCATGAGCGCGCGGGTCCCGCGGTCAGGACGAGGCTGGTGTTCTGGCCGCCGAAGCCGAAGGAGTTCGACAGGACGGTGCTGACTTTGGCGTCGCGGGCGACATTGGGCACGACATCGAGGGCGATCGCGGGATCCGGCATGTTGTAGTTGATCGTCGGCGGGATGCGGCCATGGGCGATGGTCAGGAAGGAGATCACCGCCTCGACGGCCCCGGCCGCCGTCAGGGTGTGGCCGAGCATCGACTTGTTGGAGGACATCGGCAGCCTGGCCATGCGCTCGCCGAAGACGGCAGCGCAGCTCATCGCCTCCATCTTGTCGTTCTCCGGCGTCGAAGTGCCGTGGGCATTGATGTAGTCGACGTCGTCAGGCTTCAGCCCGGCATCGGCCAGAGCGTCCTGCATGGCGAGGATGGCCGGCTTGCCGTCGGGGCTCGAGCGGGTGCGGTGGAAGCCGTCGCCGCGCTCGCCGCAGCCGGCGACGATGCCGAGGATGGTCGCGCCACGCGCCAGCGCGTGATCGTAATCCTCCAGAACCAGCGCGCCGGCGCCCTCGCCCATGACGAAGCCGTCGCGGTTCTTGGAGAAGGGCTTGGCGGCGCCTTCCGGCGGGTCATTCTGGGTCGACAGCGCCGAGAGCAGGGAGAAGCGGATCAGCGCCTCGGCGTGGATCGAGCCGTCGGTGCCGATGCAGAGCGCAGCCTCCGTCTCGCCGCGCCGGATCGCCTCGACGCCCATCTGGATCGCGGTCGCGCCCGAGGAGCAGGCGGTCGAGAGCGAGATCGGCGAGCCCTTGGTGCCGAAGGCGTCAGCGACATGGTCGGCGACGGTTCCGAACAGGAACATCTCGTGCATGGAGCCGAACTTCCGGGAAGCCGCGACCTTCAGCAGGCCGTCATAGTCGACCTCCCCTTCGACGGCTGCGGCGAGCTCCTGCTTCTGCGGCCATTCCATCTCGACGGGGGGGACAGCCATGAAGAGCTCGCCCGGAAAATCGCCGTGCTTGCCCAGCCCGCTCTGCTCGACGGCCTCCTCGGCAGCCAGCATCGCGAGCTTCTCGGACAGTTCGGGCGCGGAGAAGGGGCCGTCGAACAGGAAATCGACGGTGCCGCCGATGGTGGTGCGCAACCCTTGAGTCGGGAAGCGCTCGATCGCGTGGATGCCGGATTTGCCGGCCGTCAGCGCCTCCCAATTGGCATCCTTGCCCTGGCCGAGCGAAGTGACGATGCCGAGCCCGGTGACGGCGACGATCGGGCGGCCCTTGGAGTCGCGGTGCGGGGAGGTCTGGTTGATCGCGTTCATGGAAGCGTCCTCAGGCCTTGACCAGATGGGCTGCGCCCTCGCCGCGCCAGTGACCGGCGCCCGTCACGATGGCCTCCTCGGCATGTCCGGCGGACAAGGCAGCGGCTGCGAGCGCGACGGAAATCGGGAAGGCGGCTTCAAGGGCATGGCCGACGAGATCGCCGGTCGCGATGCGGCGCGGCTGCGGCAGCGTGGCGATGGCGGCGGCTTCCTCAGTCGTGATCCCGGCTGCGCCCGTTGCGGCGGAGATGGCGAGAACCCCGGCCGGAGCCTGCCCGAGATCGGCGAGCAGCCCGCGAAGATTGGCCTCGACCGTGCCAGGCTGGCGCTTCGAACGGGTGGCGACGACCTTGTCGAGCCTCGCATGGACGCGAGCGCCGCGTGCGGCGGCACGTTCGGCCGATTCGAGCACGAGGAAAGCAGACGCGCTGCCGGTGATCAGGCCCGGCCCATCCTCGCGCTCGAAGACCGGGGCGAAATCGCCCTTGCGCAGAAAGCCGCCGAGTTCGAGCAGCAGCAGCATGTCGCGCCGCTCGGCATTGTAGGAACCGCCGATCAGCATGACCTCCGCCTGCCCTGAAGCAATACGGGCATGGGCGGTGCGGATCGCGTCGACGCCGGCCTGTTCCTCGCCCATGAAGGTGCGCGAGGCGCCGGTGATGCCGTGGACGATGCCGATATTGCCGGCGAGCAGGTTCGAGAGCTGCGCCAGGAACAGGGTCGGGCGCAGATCGCCCATCAGCCGCTCGTTGAGGAAGGCGCCGGGCGCGTTGGCGCCGCGCAGGCCGGTGAGGATGGCGCTGTCGACGGCATGGTCGCGCTCGCCGCCGCCAGCCGCGACGATGACCTGGAGCGTCGCCTTGGCCTCGGCATCGTCCTTCAGCCCGGCGCCGTCGAGCGCGAGGCCGGCTGCATAGACGCCGAGGCGCTGCCAGGGCTCCATCTGGCGCTGATCGGATTTCTTCGGGATCTGCCGGTCGAGTTCGAGAGGCTTCAGCGCGTGCACGGGAAAGGGCGCGAAATTCGTCGTGTCGACGACGGGTGCGACCTTGCCGGCGAGCGCGGCCGCATGGACTTCGAGGCCCTCGCCAAGGCTGGAGGCGAGGCCAATTCCGGTAATGACGACGTCACGCTGCATGATCAGGCCTGTTCCGGGGCAAGGCCGATGGCGGCGAGGCGCGCTTCCATCAGGTCCCGCATGTCGGCGGGGAAGGGCATCAGCCGGAAGCGCAACTCCGCATCGCAGATCGGCTTGCCCTCAATCGCGATCTTCGCCTTGGTCGCCGCATAGCCGGAGCCCTCGATGACGAGCTCGGCGGAGATGTCGAGCACGGCGTTCGGCTCGACGAAGGTGCGGAAGCGCGCCTTGTCGACCGTCATCAGGAAAGGCATCTGCGTCAGCTTGTTGAGGGCGAGCAGCAGATAGCCGGACGCCTGGGCCATGGTTTCGGTCAAGAGCACGCCGGGCACCAGCGGGTGGCCGGGGAAATGCCCCTCGAAGACCGGGCTGGCGTCGGCCGCAGGCACGGTCGAGCGTGTCACGATACGCTTCTCGCCCGGCTCGAAGGCCAGAACCTTGTCGATCATGTCGAAATATTCGAGGCGCATGCGCTTCCGATCGTCAATGACGTGCGTCGAAGCCGGCTCCGGCGCCGGCTATCCTCTACCGGCTGACGCAGCAAGGCTCAAGCAGGGCCTGCCGCAACGCCAGCGGCCCCCATTTCCGGGACGCCCGCGGCGGGCATACCGGCATGGAGGCCTTACATGGTCTGTCGGGAGGCTAGATCAAGCGGCCTTGGCGGCGACGAGGTCGTCGATGCGCTTGCAGAGATTGTCGAGCACGAAATACTGCTCGGCCGGGGCCTTGCCCTCGTTGACTTCCTGCGTCCACTGCTCGAGCGGCAGCTTGATGCCGAAGGCCTTGTCGATCGCGAAGGCGATGTCGAGGAAGGCGAGCGAGTCGATGCCGAGA
>DATDBB010000241.1:0-9028 GCA_036525085.1 Allobosea sp. | reverse complement strand
GGCCGCTGAGAGAGGGTTCGGCGCGCGAGACCATGACGGGGGCTCCAGAGCAGGCGGCGACGCCAGTGAAGCGCCGCGAATCCGAAGCACTCTGTCAATGAAGGGTTAACGGAATGATTCCGAATCCCGCCAGCGCTACTGTAGATCGCTGAAGGCCTGCTTCAGGCGCGCCACGGATTCCGCCACGACCGCACGCGGCGTCGCGAGGTTGAAACGCAGGAAGGAGCCACCGCCAGCGCCGAAACTCGGACCGTGATTGGCCGCGATCAGCGCCTGCTTCTCGACCCGCGCGGTGAACTCGGCCGGCTCCATGCCAGTCCCGGCAAAATCGATCCAGGCGAGATAGGTCGCCTCGAGCGCCATCGGGCGCAACCCCGGAATCGAGCCGAGGCCGTCCTCGAACAGCCGCCGGTTGCCGTCGAGATAGTCGACCAGGGCATCGACCCAGGCCGCCCCCTCGGGGCTGTAGGCTGCCGTGGCCATGACCATGCCGAACGCGTTCGGCGAGACGCCCTGGGCATTGATGCTGGCCTGGAAGCGCGCCCGCAGCGCCTTGTCTGGAATGATCACGTTGCCGACATGACAGCCCGCAAGGTTGAAGGTCTTGGTGGTGGCGGTCATCATGACCAGCCGGTCCTGGATCTCCGGCGCGGCCAGCGGCATCACCATGTGCCTGTAGCCCGGCATGACGAGATCGTGGTGGATTTCGTCGGAGACGAGGATCAGGTCGTGCCGGACGCAGAACGCCGCGATCTCGCGCAGTTCGTCGCGGGTCCAGACGCGTCCGCCCGGATTATGGGGCGAGCACAGGACCAGCATCCGCTCGCCGCCCGTCATCCGGGCATCCCAGCCGGCGATGTCGAGCACATAGCGGCCATCCTCGATCGCGAGCGGGCACTCCACCACCCGCCGCCCCGCCGCCGCGATGACGCGCGCGAAGGCATGGTAGACCGGCGTCATCAGGACGACGCCGTCGCCGGGCCTGGTGTAAGCGTCGACGCAAAGCGCCGTGCCGTTGACCAGCCCATTCGTGGTCAGGATCGCCTCCGGCTCGACGTCCCAGCCATGGCGGTTTTTCATCCACCAGCGGACGGCGTCGTGATTGGCCCTGATGTCACCGAAATAGCCGTAGAGGCCATGGGCCGCCATGCCTTCGAGCGCGGCCTGCACGCAGGCCGGCGGCCGGAAGTCCATGTCGGCCACCCACATCGCGATGCCGTTGGCAGCCGGCACGCCGTAGACCGCCTCCATCATGTCCCATTTGACCGAATGGGTGCCGCGGCGGTCGATCTCTTCGTCAAAATTCGGGGCGATGCTCATCTTCGATCCTCGCTCGGCCGGCGCCTCAGCCTGCCGGGTAATTCTGCTGCCATGTCGTGTTTGAGGCTCGAGGGCCAGTTCGACGGCGGATGGCCGCCATACGTCCACCGCCTACCGACAGCCGATCGCGACCCCTACCCTGCCCCGAACGCCTCGAAGCCCGGCAGCGCCTTCACCAGCGTCCGGAACGCGTCACCGCGCACCTCGAAATTCGGGAACTGGTCGAAGGAGGCGCAGGCCGGCGAGAGCAGCACCGCGATTTCTCCGCTGCCACCATGCGCAAGCGCATCGCGCGTCGCGCTCGCGACCGCGCTGTCGAGCGTGCCGCTGCGCTCATAGGCCACCCGCCCGTCATCGTCGAAGGTCGCGGCGAAGAGATCGCTCGCCGCGCCGATCAGATAGGCCCTGGCGATATTGGGGAAGTAGCGCCTGAGGCTCTCGATGCCGCCTTCCTTGGCCTTGCCGCCGAGGATCCAGAAGATGTCCCGGAAGGAGGTCAGCGCCTTCTCGGTAGAATCCGCATTGGTCGCCTTGGAATCGTTGATGAAGACGACCCGGCCGATGCGGCCGATCTCCTCCATCCGGTGTGCGAGACCGGGATAGCTCTTGAATCCCGCTGCGATCTCCTCGGCCGACAGCCCCAGCGCAAAACAGGCGGCGAAGGCCGCTGCTGCGTTTTGCGCATTGTGCGAGCCACGGAGTGAGCCGATGCCCGCGAGATTGGCGACGATGCGCGGCTTGCCGTCGAGCACCTGGACGATGCGCGTCTCCAGCGTTCCGGCATTGGCCGTCACCCCGGCGAAGACGCCTTCGTCGAGCGGCTGTTCGCCGCTGATCTTCACCAGCGGCCGCCCCGACGCAGCGCGCCGGCGCGCCATCTGCTTGGAAGGCTCGTCATCGACGCCGATCACGGCAACATCGGCGCCGGCGACGAGCCGCTCCTTGATCGCGCCGTAGTTCTCGAAAGTGCCATGCCGGTCGAGATGATCGGGCGTCAGGTTCATCTGGATGCCGATGGTCGGCTCCATCGAGGGTGCGAGGTCGATCTGGTAGCTGGAGCATTCGATGACGTGGATGCGGCCTCCGGCGGGCGGCTCCAGCGCCAGCACGGCCATGCCGATATTGCCGCCCATCTGCACGTCGCGCCCCGCAGAGCGCAGCACATGGGCGATCAGGGCCGTCGTCGTCGATTTGCCATTGGTCCCGGTGATGCAAACCACCGGCGCGGTCGGAGCGATCCTTGCCCGCTCGCGGAAGAACAGCTCGACGTCGCCGACGATCTCGACGCCCGCCGCTTTCGCCTTTTCCACCGTCCAGTGCGGCACCGGATGGGTCAGCGGCACGCCCGGCGCGAGGATGAGGCTTGTGAACACCGACCAGTCGGCTGCGGACAGATCGACGACCGGAATACCCTCGGCCGCCGCCTTGTCGCGGCTGGCCGGGCTGTCGTCCCAGGCGGAAACCTCGGCCCCGCCGGCAATCAAGGCACGCGCCGTGACGAGGCCCGAGCCGCCGAGCCCGAACAGCGCGACGCGGCGCCCTTCGAAAACCGAAACGGGCGTCATGATCAGCGCAGCTTCAGCGTGGACAGGCCGACCAGTGCCAGCACCACGGAGATGATCCAGAACCGGATCACGACCTGCGGCTCGGTCCAGCCCAGCTTCTCGAAATGGTGGTGGATCGGCGCCATCAGGAAGACGCGCTTGCCGGTGCGCTTGTAGACGAAGACCTGGATGATCACCGAGAGTGCCTCGATGACGAAAAGGCCGCCGACGATGGCGAGCACGATCTCATGCTTGGTCGCGACCGCGACGACGCCGAGCAGGCCGCCCAAGCCCAGCGAGCCGGTATCGCCCATGAAGATCTGGGCCGGCGGCGCATTGAACCAGAGGAAGCCGATGCCGGCGCCGATCACCGCGCCGCAGACCACCGAGAGCTCGCCTGCGCCCGGCACATGGTGGATCTGGAGGTAGTTGGCGAAGATCGCATTGCCGGTCAGGTAGGAGATGAAGCCGAAGGTCGCAGCCGCGATCATCACCGGCACGATGGCGAGCCCGTCGAGCCCGTCGGTGAGGTTCACCGCATTGCCCGCGCCAACGACGACGAAGGCGGTCACCAGCGGGAAGAAGATCCCGAGCGGAATGATCAGTTCCTTCAGGAAGGGCATCGCGAAGCCGGAGGCGATCGCCGGCGGTCCGAGCTGCATCACGAACCAGCAGGCGATCAGCGCGATCACCATCTCGAGCGCGAGGCGGGCCTTGCCGGAGAAGCCCTTGTGGGACTGCTTCGTGACCTTCAGGAAATCGTCGTAGAAGCCGATCGCGCCATAGCTCACGGTCACCGCGAGCACGATCCAGACGTAAGGGTTGCGCAGATTGCCCCAGAGCAGCGTCGCGACCAGCAGGCCGCCGAGGATCATCAGCCCGCCCATGGTCGGCGTGCCGCGCTTGGCGAGATGGGTCTGCGGCCCGTCAGTGCGGATCGGCTGGCCCTTGCCCTGCTTGATCCTGAGCCAGGAGATCGCCGCCGGGCCGAAGAAGAAGACGACGAGAAGAGCCGTCGCGGTGGCCCCACCGGCACGGAAGGTGATGTACCTGAAGACGTTCAGGATCGGGAACGTGCCGGAGAAATCGGCGAGCCAGACGAGCATCTGATTTTGCGTCTCTTGTTCTATTCTTCAGCTGAAGATGCGGGGAAACGCGCCACGACCGCTTTCACGATCGGCCCCATGCGCGAGCCCAGCGAACCCTTGACCATGACGACGTCGCCGCCACGGATCGCGTCCAGCACGAGAGGCTCGAGCCCGCTCGCCTGCGCGGCATAAGCCCCTCTGAGGGTCGAAGGCAAGCTGTCATAGAGTTCGCGCATCAGCGGCCCGCAGGCAAAGACGGCATCGACGCGGTTGGTGAGGATGGCTTCTCCCAGCCCCTTGTGCAGCGCAGGCCCTGTCGGCCCGAGTTCCAGCATGTCGCCTAGCACCGCGATGCGGCGGCCGCGGCCGGCGACCGGGATCCGGCCGAGATTCTCGATCGCGGCCCGCACCGAGGCAGGGTTGCCGTTGTAGCTCTCGTCGATCAGCGTGAAGGCACCGCTAGCCGCCTCCAGCTTCTGCTGCGCCCCGCGCCCGGCCGGCGGCCGCAGATCGCCCAGTGCCAGCGCGGCAAGCGCCAAATCGGCCCCAAGCGCCTTGACCGCCGCGAGCACAGCCAGCGAGTTCAGCACAATATGTTTGCCGGGGCTGCCCAACCGATAGGTCACGGGCTGCCCCATCACGAGCGCATCGACCGTCGAGACGTCGGATTTGAGCGCACAGGAGAGCAAGCGGACATCGGCGTCCGGGCTTTCGCCGAAGCGGATCACTTGGCCCGCCGGCCCGGCCTTGGCGATGCGTTCGAGCAGTTCGGCCTGCGGGATGTCGGCGTTCACGATCGCCGTGCCGCCCGGCTCTAGTTCCCAGAACACGCCGGCCTTCTCCTCGGCGATGCCTTCGAGAGACTCGAAGGCCGCAAGATGGACCGGCTGGATCGTCGTGATGATCGAAACCTGCGGCCGGACCAGCTTCGCCAGCGGCAGGATCTCGCCGGGATGGTTCATCCCGATCTCATAAACGCCATAGGCGACATCGGCAGGCGTACGACACAGCGTGAGCGGAACGCCCCAATGGTTGTTGTAGGAGGCGACCGGCGCATGCGTCTTGCCCTGCCGCGACAGCACGAGCCGGAGCGCATCCTTGGTGCCGGTCTTGCCGACGGAGCCCGTGACGGCGACGACACCGGCCTTCAGTTCGGCGCGGCGTGCGCTGCCGGCCCGCTCCATCGCCTTGAGCACGTCAGGCACCACGGCAAGCGTCCCCTTGCCGGCGAACTCATGGGCATGCGCCTCGTCGACGACGGCGAGAGCTGCGCCCTTCTCCAGCGCGGCAGCGACGAACTCATGCCCGTTGCGGGCCTCGCCGGTGATCGCGAAGAAGGCGTCTCCCGGCTCCAGCGAGCGCGTATCGATCGAGATGCCCGTCACGGCCGCGGGAACCGCCCCCTCGGCACGCGCGACCATGGCCGCGACCAGATTGTCTCCGCTCCACAGGGGCGCGCTCATCCTGCGATCTCCGCAATAGCCGTCCGCACCACGTCCTGGTCGGAAAAGGGATAGGTTCGGTCGCCGATGATCTGGCCGGTTTCATGGCCTTTTCCGGCCACCACCAGAACATCGCCGGCACCGAGCATGGCAACGGCAGCCTTGATTGCCACGGCCCGGTCGCCGATCTCGCGAAGCTTAGGCGATGCCGCCATCACCTGCGCCCGGATCGCGGCCGGGTCCTCGCTGCGCGGATTGTCGTCGGTGACGATGGCGATGTCGGCCTTCTCGGCCGCGATTGCGCCCATCAGCGGGCGCTTGCCGGTGTCGCGGTCTCCGCCGCAGCCGAAGACGCAGATCAGGCGCCCCGAGGCATAACCTCGCAAGGTCGAGAGAACGGCGGCGAGCGCATCGGGCTTGTGGGCGTAATCGACGACGACGAGACCGCCATTGGCCTCGCCGACACGCTCCAGCCGCCCGGCGACGCCTGTCAGCCCCGCGATCGCCCGCAGTGCTGCGTCCCTGTCGTCGCCACTCGCCATAGCGAGTGCGGCAGCCACCAGCGCATTGCCGGCCATGAAATCCCCGATCAGCGGCAGCGACACGACGAGTTCACGCCCGTCGACGGCAAGCGTCAGCCGCTGCGAGAAGCCCTCGCGCTCGCGCTCGACCAGGCGGATCGTCTCGCCCTTGCGGCCGATGCCGATCAGCGGATGTCCGGCCGCGGTCGCCGCCTGCGCAGCCTCCTCGGCATAGGGCTCGTCGCGGTTGATCACGACCGGCGCGCCCTTGGGCAGCAACGCCCATAGCCGCATCTTGGCGGCAAAATAGTCGGCCACCGTCGGGTGGTAATCGAGATGGTCGCGCCCAAGGTTGAGGAAGGCGCCGGCCTTTAGCCGTACGCCGTCGAGCCTGTGCTGGTCGAGCCCATGCGACGAGGCCTCCATCGCCAGATGGGTCACGCCCTCTCCGGCCAGCCTGTCGAGCGAGGCGTGCAACGAGAGCGGGTCCGGCGTGGTCAGCGAGCCGTAATCGGCGCCGTTGGCCGTGACGACGCCGATCGTGCCGACACTCGCAGCCTCATGGCCGAGCGCCTGGAAGATCTGGCGGGTGAAATCGGCGACCGAGGATTTGCCGCTGGTCCCGGTGACCGCGACGATCGTGCCGGGCTGGCGAGGATGCACCTGCGCCGCGGCCAGCGACAGGGCGAGGCGCGGATCTGGCACCTGCGCGAAGGCGATGCTGCCATCGAGATCGGCCGGACGCGGCTGCCCGGAGACGACGGCGACGGCGCCCTTCGCCACCGCATCCGCGATGAAGCGCGCTCCATCGGCCTTCACGCCGGCGAGCGCGACGAAGACCTCGCCGGGCTTGACCTTGCGGCTGTCGAAGGAAACGCCGGAGACCGCCCGCGTCTCATCCGACGCAAAGGCCCCCGGAAACAGGCGGCCGAGGCTCAGTGGCTGTGTCATGGTCGCTCGCTATCGTGCCGGCGCACTGGCGGCAAGCCTCAGCGCGTGCCCCAGGCCCCAAGCCGCGCCATCAGCGGGAACGGCGCGACCGGCGGCTCGAAGCGCGGCGGCAGGCCCAGGATCGGCGCTGTGCGCTCGATCACCCTGCCCGTGGTGATGCCGGCGTTCCAGGCTGCGGTCGAATAGCCGCCGCTCTCGGCATAGCCCTTCGGCTCGTCATAGATGGCGAGGAACAGGTATTTCGGCTTGTCGGAGGGCGCGATCGCCGTGAAGGTGGTGAAGTTCTTGTTCTTGGCGTAGCGCCCGTTGATCACCTTCTCGGCCGTGCCGGTCTTGCCGCCGACGAAATAGCCCGCGACATCCGCCTTGCGGGCCGAGCCCTTCTCGCCGTTGAGGCGCATGATGAAGCGCATCGCCTCCGAGGTCTCCGGCTTGATCACCCGGATGCCGGCCTTCTTTGCCTCTTCCTCCGAACGCTTCAGGAATGTCGGCGTGATCAGCGTGCCTCCGTTCACGAGGGCCGCCACCGCCGCCATCGCCTGGATCGGCGCGACCGCGAGGCCGTGGCCAAATGCGATCGTCGCCGTGTTGATCTCGCCCCAGCGCCCCGGCACGATCGGGGCCGCGCTTTCCGGCAGCTCCGTCGTCATCCGGTCGAGCTGCATCATCTTGCGCAGGAAGGCCTTGTGGCCCTCGACACCGACCGACAGGGCCATCTTGATCGAGCCCATGTTCGACGAGTGCAGGAAGACCTCGGGCACGGTCAGGGTCCGGCCGGTGCCGTGGTATTCCTTGATGACCTGCCGGCCGAACCGCATCATGCCGCCGGCGGTCGAATAGCTCGAATTGATGTTGGCCTTGCCGGAATCCAGCGCCATCGCGATGGTCAGCGCCTTGAAGGTCGAGCCCATCTCGTAGACGCCGACGCTCATCCGGTTGATGCGGTCCTTTTCCAGCGCATCGACAGGGTTGCCGGGATCGAAATCGGGCAACGAGACCAGCGCGATCATCTCGCCGGTGTTGACGTCCATGATCGCGCCCGCGGCCGCGATCGCCTTGTACTTCTCCATGCCCTTGGACAATTCGTCGCGCAGCGCATGCTGGACGCGCAGGTCGATCGACAGCGCCATCGGCTTGAGGTCGGAGGCCTCGGTCGCGAGGCCCGCGCCGTTCAGGTCCTGCAGCCCCTGCGAGTCGATGTATTTCTCGATGCCGGCGATGCCGACATTGTCGACATTGGCGAAGCCAAGCACATGGGCGGCGGCCGTGCCGTTGGGATAGACGCGCTTGTTCTCGGGCACGAAGCCGACGCCGGGAATGCCGAGGCGATGGACTTCCGCCTGCTGGCGCGGCGTGATCTCGCGCTTGACCCAAACGAAGCCCTTCTTGGTGCCGAGCTTGTCGCGCAGGTCCTTGGCGTCGAGATCGGGCAGGACGGCGGTCAGGAGTTCCGTCGCCTCGTCCTTGTCGAGGATCTTGCGGGGCTCGGCGAAGACCGAGACGGTGCGGATGTCGGTCGCGAGCACCTCGCCATTGCGGTCGGTGATGTTGGGTCTCGCCGCCGAGATCGCGGTCGAGGTGGCGCGGCGCAGGCCGACCTGCTCGTTCGGCAGCGTCGCCAGCATCACCAGCCGGCCGGTGATCGCCAGGAACAGCGCGGAGAAGCCGAGGATCACCAGGCCGACGCGCGGCTGGCTCTTCTCGCCGCTCATGCGGAAGACATCGCGCAGCATGGCGAAGCGTCGAGCCGGCGCGGCCTCGCCCTCCGGCGTTTCGGCAGGTGCGGTCGTCTCACTCATGCTCGGCTTCATGGACGGCCTCCCGGCGTGGTCGCGCTCGCCTTGCGATCCTTGGAGTCCTTGGGGGTCTCGGTCGGGACGCCAAGTCCGAGATCCTCGAGCTTGCGGCCGATCGCATCGACCTTCGGCCCGCGATTGGGGATGTCGACGATCCGCACGACCTGCGTCACCGAGAAGGGCTGCAGGTCGAGATGGCGGTCGGCCAGCGCCTGCAAGCGGTCCGGCCGGTTCAGATACTGCCACTCGGCCTTCAGCACCGCGATCGCGTCCTTCTCGCGCTGGGCCTTCATCCTGATCTTCTGGAGCTGCTCGGCCTCGAGCGTGGTCTCGTATTTGATCGTGTAGGCATAGAGCGCCGAGGAG